>NZ_BAAIYF010000004.1:0-517069 GCF_057546105.1 Paenibacillus sp. YAE3
CTGTTCTAAAATTCTGCAAGTCTGCCCTTTTCTTCATCCATATAATACCATTTTCGAAAATTACCCCTTAACGACAGTGAATATGCTATCGCTTCTTCTCTGAAACGGAATTATGCAAAACACTCATCTTTTAATTCAACGATGAAAGTATAGGGCATCATATCTTTCTTTTTTGTACTGATCGTTAACCAATCTTCATTTTTATAGTTCTTTCCGCCATAAACAACAATGCTGTCTCCGATAGCATCTAAGTCTGCAATTGTACCAGACCAAGTAACGATCTTTTTCGCCATGAAGCTATCCCATGTGGCTGTTTTTTGATCTTTCGGCAAAGCAAAATAAGCTTCAACTACCGGCAGGAAATCAGAATCCTTTTCCATCAATTCGGCAACTTTTTTTTGCTCATTCGAAGCGTATGACGTTTGTAAATTTGTTATGGGTTTACCTGATTCTAAGACCTTTACGAAGTTTTTGGCATTGTCTTGGCCCTTTTTAATCAAAATATAGATGTTCTTAACTGCATAAGAATCCATTTCTGGTTTATGATATTTAGCAGCATATTCATCTTTTTCGAATTCAAAGATATCAGCTTCAGCTGTTCTCACAGCCTTCACTAAACCTTCGGAACCTGCAAATTTTTCTGTTACATTTTTTGCTTCTCCAGAAACCAATCCTGATTCTTTTAGCCAAGTATAAGCACCATCGGCTGTATATCCATAGGCTTTTTTTGTCCCTTCTTTCTTTGTTTCTTCCTTCTTTACCTCTTTTTTCTCAACTATTTCTTTTTTTGCTTCGGCAGGCTTTTCAGTTTCATTACTACAAGCAGAGCCAGCCATTAGCATGGTTACTGAAAGAATTAAAAGCGACCATTTTCTCATTCTAATCCTCCTATACAAAATACTAGATTTATTTTACCATTTATATCAAATATTTAAGAGTTTTTTCAAACACTGTAGTATACATTTTGAGGACAAGGTAAAAAGGCACGGATAAACCGTTCTTTATGGAGGAGTTAAGATGAAAAGCACGGGTATCACTCGCCAGCTAGATCAACTTGGCCGGATTGTATTCCCTATTGAATTACGGCGCACGCTTCACGTGGATATAGGGGATCCCCTTGAAATTTTTATTGATGAAGAGTCCAAGCAGATCATGCTCCGTAAATACCGGTCGCAAGAGTGCTTGTTCTGCGGCTCGATCGAGAGGCTTATTTACTTACGTGAGAAGTTTATATGTGCTTCTTGTTTAGCTGAATTTAAAGCATTTTATGGATTTGAAGTGAGTGAGCCCGAGGTGGCGGTAACTATAGAAGTTGTAGACGAAGGATCTGATTTCGTTTTACATGAAACAACACGTAAAAGAGGAAGAAAAGAAAAGGTTTCGTGGGAAGACTTGGTGAAAGTAATGGAAGCCAATCCGGATGCATCGCAAAGGGAATGGGCACAGCAATTTGGCATTACCCAAGGTCGAGTCAGCCAAATGATTCGCAAGCACAGATATTCGAATATGGATGTTTAGTGAGGTTGGATTGAAGAAAAGAAGCCAAGGGCGAAGTTCGCTCTTGGCTGTTTTTGGGCAGTTGTCTAATACTATCAGTGTATCCATATCACCTCGGAATTGTGCACGGGAATGATGTTCGAAAATTGGAGCCGAATACAGCAATTCGGTCGATAGAAATTACTTAGCACATTTTCCCTTTTGGTGGTTATTGTGTTGATTTTAATGATATAATAATGTCAGAATAATGTCATTTGGAGAAGGGAAGTGCAAAATGAACATTAAGCCCTCAACCACAATCCGGCAGGATTATAATGGTTTCTCAAAATATTGTCATGAACTCGACGAACCGGTTATTTTAACACGAAATGGCGAAGCTGATCTTGTTGTTATGAGCCATGAGGCTTATCGCCGGATGGAAGCTCGGATTAAATTACAGTCAAAGCTTTTGATTGCTGAGAAACAGGTAACCGAAGGGGAAGCATTACTCGATCACGACCAGGTTATTTCAAGAATCCGGAGGAAGATCGATGCAGCCAAGGAATAGGGTCCAATATGCTCCGGCTGCGGTTGATGATATGGATGAAATTTTTTCATTCATATCTCAGGACAATGTTTCAGCTGCAGAAAATTTGTTGCAAAAACTAGACGATCAAATTTCAAATCTTGCGGAGTTCCCTTATATGGGGTCCGTTTTGTCGGAAGATGATTTTCCCTTACTGCAACGAGGTTACCGATTCATTGTCGTGCACCCTTATTTAGTGTTTTATCGGGTAATTGAAGATACGGTGATTATTCATCGGATTTTACATGGGCGACGGGATTATCTTCGTGAGTTATTTGGTCCTTCATTAAAATAAAGCAACCCAAAGAAGCCATGGGCAGGATATGCGCCCATTTGGCTTCTTTTTATGTATGGTAAAAAAGGCGGAGGTAAATATGGCGGGAGAACAGAGAAAGGAACGAAGTGATAAGAAAAAAGCGATTGCTCCATTACATAAGTGTAGCTGCTTATGAGCAAATAGCTCGGATCGGTTATGTTTGTGATCTGCCGTTAAAAACGATCGGTGAGATGTTGGCCAAAGAAAGTCCCTTGTTCGATAGTCGGAAGTTGAAAATAATGGGCGACTTCGGAAAGGTGATGGGGGATCAGTTTTTAGCTTCCTAGCATATTAACAGTTGAAGGCAAGGCATTAAAAATATTCGGTGGGTCGCCTTTTAAGCTAACGGGCAGGATAATTCAAAAGTTTTAGCGAACACCCTAAATATGGAACTATTTACGAAGTTCGTGAATAAGACGTTATGTGAAAAGCATGCAACGGTTATAAAATCTAATTATGAGGAAGATAACTCAATGAAGGCTAATAAACCCCTAAAGAGAAAATCCTTCGGTTTTATCGTACAAACTGATCCGGTGGGAAGAAAAAAATTATTAGTTTACTCAAATGTGCCCGGTGTACAGTTTAGGTTACCTGGTGGAAATATTGATCCTGGAGATACGGCTGAAGTGGCTTTATTTAGAGAGGTCCTGGAAGAGTCTGGGTTGACTAATTTACTGATGACAAAGAAACTCGGAGTTCAATATTATTACAAGGCATTTATAGATTCAAATGTGGAACGACATGATTTTCTTATTGTACCAGATAGAAAACTACCAGAAGAGTGGGAATATATTGGGACAGGTGATGGAGGGGATCGAGGGAGCAAATTTAAGTACCAGTGGATTACTAAAGATGAAATTCATTTAGTAGATGAAGAATTTAGAAGAGATATTATAAAGAGCTACCTAGAAGAGCTATTCAGCTAACTCGAAGAAGGCATGCCCATCATATAACAACATATCTACGCTGCGTGGCTACACTCCTTTGTCTGCCGAAAGGATTCAGAGAAGCGTATTCAGCAGACAACTTCTGCGAGGCTAACTGCGCAAACGTAGTCGGTCACTTTGTGCCCTTAAGCCTTTCGAGTTTGTAGATACAGGAACGTTATCCGAAAAGTAAGTACATAGAAACTTTCACTAGGAGGACAATCTGTGACCGCTGCAAAACTGATTTTATTCGAGGGGATTCCCGGATCGGGGAAAACCACCACTTCACAGCTGCTGCACACCTATTTTGAAGAAAAGGGGACGGAATCGGTCGTTTTTGTGGAAGGCAGCGAGCATCCGATTGATCTTCCATTTTACGCTTATCTGACTACGAACGAGTTAGAGCATCATTCCGTTATAGAAGATGAATATGTGCTCACGCCATACCAATCGCCTGAACCGGATCCCCGGGATGATACGCTTCTGAAGGATTTGCGCGCCAAAGAATTTTGTTATTCTGACCGTCCCGTTGTTCCGTTTGATACCTTTAAGCAGGTATTTTGCAGACGATTTGAAAAATTTGCAGCGGCAGCGATGAAACAAGAGCGCGTCACGATTTTCGAGAGCGTCTTATTTCAGCACCAAATTCATGACATCCACAGGTTGTATCCCGAAGCCGGCGGACGTGAAATCATTGATTACCTGGCCATATTAGCCGAGATCCTCAGACCGTTAAACCCGGTGTTATTTTATATGTCTCAACGCAGCGTGCGAGAGTCTCTGGAACATACGGCCCGTATTCGATCCAAACCGAAGTGGGCGAGCGAAGAAACCATTGCCTATTATATTCGCCGAAAAACGTTGGAACTGGACGCCCTCAAGGTGCTCCCGATTGGTTCGTTGGTGATTGACAACACGGATCGGGACTGGGACAAGATGATGGCAACGATTTTACATAGGCTTTCTTGAAAAATAAGACCCGAATCCGCAAACCGTCGGGAGAAACAACCATTCACCATTAGAGAGGGGCCATCCACTTGAACGGACAAAGTGAGCAAAACAAAAAAGCGTGGGAATATCGAGCCTATGAGTTTTGGCATAAAAAAGACGGTTCGCCAACGGAGAAAGCCATTCAAATCTTAGAAAATCCTCTGGCCAGATTGAAAAAGCACAAACATCACTTCGAAAACATTGCAGGCAACAAGATCGCCAATCTCTGCGGTTCGAATGGGAGGAAGGCGGTGCCGTTGGCCTTATTGGGAGCAGAGGTTACCGTCTTCGATATTTCCGAGGAAAACCAAAAATATGCCTTGGAATTGGCCGAAGCTGCAAATACATCCATTGATTATATCGTTACGGATGTCTACGACATCGATTTGGACAAGTACAGGGGATATTTTGACCTTCTCTATTTGGAGGGAGGGATTCTGCATTACTTTGGCGATCTCGGCAAGTTCATGTCCATCCTATATGAGTTGTTAAAAGACGGGGGAAAAATGATTCTTAGCGATTTCCATCCGTTAAGAAGATGTTTGTTGAGCCAAGGAGAGGTTGAATATTTTGATACGGAATTAAAAAGCGGTGACGTAGCGTACAAGGGATTTTTTGATGAGCAAGAGCAGCCGGGATTTCCCGATGTATCCGTCCGGTTATATACGTTAAGTGATATTATCAATGCCGTTCTTGAAGCAGGTTTTACCTTGAAGAGGTTTGATGAACATCGCGGATGGAACAATGAAAATATCCCTTGGGAGTTTACGGTTCTGGCAGATAAATAAGGTCATGGATAAGGTCATGGGGCACCATAGATGTATCCTAAAAAAGGAGGTCATACCTTGGATTTTACCCAATTTATTTTGCTGCTGGTTTTGTCTTTGTTCTTCGGCGTATTCGTCGTGAAGCTGGGGATCGACAACTCTCAAACCCATAAGCTTACGAAGGAAATGTTGGAGGAATTGAGGGAAATTAAGGAGCTTTTACGCGAACATCCTCCACATCCTCCGCATCACTAAGCCGGCGAATCACTAAAATAGAAATTAAGGAGATGAATTAATGGGCTGGGGTGAAGTAAGAGAATTTGATATGAATATAATGAAGAGGTCAAAGCAATCGATGAGCAGATTATTAAATTGATTTCGACTCGCCGGTCGATGACGACAGGCAAAAGATTTTCTCCGCCAAACGAGCAACTAACGGAATGGGCAAAAGCGTTCGAAATGGATGAATTAGAAATCCGGTTAATTCTCCATCATTTGCAGCCGAAGATGGCTCCTCATTTTCCGAATGAGTTCGGCCCCCTGTTGAATGTGGTATCAATCATGAAGAAAACCGTCGTCGATTCATGCGAGTACATCCTTACCCATGCCATGCAGCATGAACAAGTAAGCATTGTGCATGTGGAAATCAATCTTTTGGATGAGGAAAAAAGCGGCGGGGTTCATTTAAAGCCAAATCTCATGCTCGAAGTTTTCAGCGATCGGCCGTTTGCTGTAGGAAGACACGGAAGCTATGGAGGAGGATCACATTCGAAACTGCAATTCGTTGTTTCTCCGCCGCTCCCTGAAACCCTTGAACAGATTGAATTTTCTTTGGTCCCAAGCGCCGTGTTTATGGATCATCCAATCGAAGAACTGATTTTGGATAAACAGGTCGATTTTGAATAAAACCGTTAGACAGTGGAAGCCGGCAGCCGCCGGCTTTTATGTTTTACACGGATATCACCGCATCAATACACCTTATACATATCATTGTTTTCTTTGAAATAGGAAATGATAAAATCCCGGAACTCTGTCACGGCCGGAGACAACAAACGATCTTTGACCCACGACAACCTGACGGTATAGGCAGGGTCGATGTCCGTGATTTTGACGTAATGCAAGCCGAGTGTTCTGCATGCCGAAATGGGGAGCAGCGCCACGCCTTGGTCCAGTTTTATGATTTCCGCCAATAGATGAGAATCCACTTCGAAATTGTTGCTGGGCGCGAAACCGGCTCTTTCGCAAAGGCTTGTCGTAAAACCGCGATATTCTTCGTTGTTGGCCAAGGATATAAACGGTTCGGCGGCAACTTCGCTTAATGAAATTTCGGATTTGCCCGCCAGCTTGTGGCTTGAAGGCAAGACCAACACGATGTCCTCATCCACCAGCACGCAGCTTTCGATTTCTTCATCCGCGGTCGGCGGACCGCCTGCGATGCCTAAATCGATCTCCCTCTTTTTTAAGCGGGTCATGATTTCGGTTCTTTCCCCGACTTCCTGGTGTATTTTCGTATCCGGATGCCGGGTAATGTATTCGCTGATCAATCCCGAGAGAAATCTCGGATTGGAGATCGATATCCTGATGGTCCGGTCATGTTCATACCCCTGCGCCAGTATTTCCGTTTTTGCATTTTCAAGCTCGGTAAAAATTTTGTTCACATGTTTTAAAAGGATTTTTCCGGAGGGGCTTAACTCGATGTTCCTTCCTTTTCGGAGAAAAAGGCTTGTGCCTAATTCGTCTTCCAGCCGCTTGATGGTCAGGCTTAAAGAAGGCTGGGCAATATTCAGTTGTTCCGCGGCCTTGGAAATATGCTCGGTATAGGCCACCGTCTGAAAATATTTTAATTGGAGCAGCTCCATGGATCTTTTAGCACCTCATTCATTTATTTTGATAAATGCATTTATATTCTATTATGTATTAGATTAAATGTAAAACCGCGATGTAGAATAGGGATAGGGATTGAACAGCAGGACAGCATAAATGCAAAAGGAAGGTGCATTCAGGTGAAAAAGGATGAAGTGGTGAAGCAGTTTACGACTCCGCTTGATGCGGGGGCGTTTCCTTTAGGCCCGTATCGATTTTATCATCGCGAATATTTGAACATTTTATATAAAACGGATCTGGATAGATTGAAAAAAATCGTTCCGGAGCCTTTGGAGGTGACGGAGCCGCTCGTCAAGTTCGAAATCATGAAGATGCCGGACGTAACGGGGCTCGGCTCGTACACGGAGTGCGGACAGGTCATACCGGTAAGCTTTGAAGGGGAGGAAGGCGACTATCTTCATGCCATGTATGTGGACAGCTTTCCGGCCATTGCATCCGGCAGGGAAATCGCGGCCTATCCTAAAAAGCTGGGCAAGCCGAGTCTGTACGTCGATTCCGACACCTTGGTAGGGCTTCTGGATTACGGCACTTTGAGGGTCGCTACGGCTACCATGGGGTATAAGCATTTTCCGCTGGACCATGCGGAGGCGCTTCACGAAATCGTAAAACCGAACTATATGCTGAAAAAAATGCCGGGCTACGACGGTTACCCCAGAATCTGCGAATTGGTCCGGAGCCAAATCACGGATATTCAAATCCTTGGCGCTTGGTCAGGCCCCGCTAGGCTGGAGCTATTCACCCATGCGCTTGCGCCGATGGCCGATTTGCCTGTGCTGGAAGTCGTATCGGCTTCCCATATCGTCACCGAGCTGTCGTTGGCTTCTCCAACGGTTGTGTACGACTATTTGGCCGAAAAGTAAAAAGGGGGATTTTCAAATGCGAATTGCAGTTTTAGGAGCGGGTTCATTGGGAACCATTGCCGGAGCCTACATGGCTGCGGGTGGACAAGACGTGGAGCTGATCGATGTCTACCAAGCCCATGTGGACGCGTTAAACCAATCCGGCGCAAAAATTACCGGCACGACGGATTTTCAAGCCAAGGTGAAAGCCATCACTCCTGATGACATGTCCGGAACTTACGATTTGGTGTTGCTGTTAACCAAGCAGCTTTATAACGATTCCGTTCTGCAGAATTTGCTGCCGTTTTTAGGCGATGATAGCGTCGTGCTTTCCCTGCAAAACGGCATCCCTGAAGAAAAGGTGGCGTCCATTGTGGGCCGGGAACGCGTCATCGCCGGGTCGGTCGAATTTGGCGCAACGTTCATGGAACCGGGAATTTCAAGCCTTACGACAGAGTACAGCCATTTTAAAAGCTATGCTTTTCAAATCGGGGAATTAAACGGCGAACGGACGGAAAGAATCCAGCGGATCAAAACGATTTTGGATCTTGTGGGGGGCACGCACATTTCCGACAACCTGGTGGGGACCAAATGGTCCAAACTGCTGATCAACAATGCGTTTAGCGGGTTATCGGCTGCGCTGAATACGGAGTTCGGCGGGGTGTTGGATCATGAGGTCAGCGTTGTCAGCGCCGCGCATATCGCGGATGAGACGATCAAAGTCGGTCATGCGAACGGCGTAACCTTTGCCCCAATGAACGGATTTGATCTGGCGTCTTTGGAAATCCAAAGCGAAGAGGACCTTCCGGCACGCGTGCAGACGCTTCGGGGGTTCATGAAATCGTCGAGACGGCTCAAAGCAAGCATGCTGCAGGACCTGGAGAAAAAACGCAAGACGGAAATCGATGATATCAATGGGGTCGTACCGCGGCTTGCAAAGGGGAAAGGCATTTTGACGCCTTATAATGATCTGGTCGTTCAACTGGTGAAACAAGCCGAAGCAACCCAAAGCGTACCGGATTTCGACACGAACCTGCGGTTTTTCGAACAACTAAACCATCAAAAATAATGTTGTAGTGCAAGAGGCGCGGCCCACAAGGCTAGCGCCTTTTTTTGTTATATGCGCACAATTTGTGTTGACCATATACTGTTTATATAATATACTGTTTTCAAAAGTTACTGTTTATATCACAAACAATAAGGAGAGGATTTATGATGAGCACTGCAACCCCCGCAACGGCCGGAGCGGCCGGCCGCAAGGAATGGATCGCGCTATGCATCCTGTGTCTCCCGCTGATGGTCGTATCGATGGACGTTTCCATCCTGTTTTTTGCCGCACCCGCCATTGCCGATGATTTACTGCCGACCGCCACCGAGCAATTGTGGATTTTCGACGTTTACGGCTTCATTCTCGCCGGCCTGCTCCTCACGATGGACGCCGGCGGCTGCTGATGATCGGTTCGGTCGGCTTCGCGCTTAGTTCGTTGTTTGCAGCGTATGCCCAGACGGCCGAAACCTTGATTCTCGCCCGGGCCATTCTGGGCATCGCCGGTTCGACCCTCATGCCGTCGACGCTGGCTCTTGTTCGCACGATGTTTCAAGATCCGGCGCAGCGGATGAAGGCGATGGCAATTTGGAGCGCCGTCATGGCCGGCGGCGTCACCATCGGGCCGATTATCGGCGGCCTGCTCCTGGACTCTTTCTCCTGGGGTTCCGTGTTCCTCATCAATATCCCCGCGATGGCGCTGCTGCTCATCATTGCGCCGTTCCTGCTGCCGGAGTCCCGCAGCACGGCACAAAGCCGGGTCGATGTCTTCAGCTCGATTCTCGCTTTGGCGGCGATCCTGCCCGTAACCTACGGCGTGAAGACGCTTGCGGAAGAGGGCTGGGCGATCCTTCCCGCAGCTTTGCTCGCAGCAGGCTTGCTTGTCGGAGTCCTGTTCGTGCGGCGTCAATGGACCATCCCCAACCCGCTGCTGGATATCCGCGCGCTGATGGAGCGGCGGACCGGGGGTTCGATTCTCGTGAACTTTATCGCTGCATTCACCCTTATGGCCAGCTCATTGATCTGTACCCAGTTTCTTCAGTCGGTTCTTGGCTATTCCCCGTTCGTCGCTTCCCTCTGGAGCGTGGCGCCTTCGATCGTGGTCGCCGCGGCGGCGCCGATTGCCGGGAAATTGTCGCAAACCTGCGGGAGACCGCGGGTGATGGCCGGGGGCTTCGTCCTGTCGGCGGTCGGCTTCGGCGTTTTGTCCCAGATCCGCCTGGAGGGCTTCTCGCCGCTGGTCGTTTTGCTCATTGGAGCCGGTTTGGTTGCGGCCGGAATCGTCTCCGTCATGACCCTCGTTACCGATTATGTCGTGGGCGTGGCCCCGGATGATCGCGCCGGAGCCGTCGGCGGACTCATCGAAACGTCCAATGAGCTCGGAGGGGCGTTCGGCATCGCGATTCTCGGCTGCGTCCTCGCCGCTGTCTACCGCCATGCGGTCACTCCGTTCCTGCCCACGGAGCTTGCGCCGGAGGCTGCCCGGGCAGCCGGGCAGACCATCGCCGGAGCATCGGCCGCCGCCCGGCTTTTGCCGACGGAAGCCTTCATCACCGCCATGCATGCGACCTGCATCGTTTCCGCGGTTATCCTGCTGCTCGCCACTGCAGTCACGGTCATCCTGCTCCGTGACAAGAAAAAGGCCGTCAGCACCGCCGCGTAAACTCGGCATTTTAATGAAAAAGGCTGCTTCCAAGGATGGATTCCTGGAAGCAGCCTTTTTAGCTGCAGCTTTATGGGGCTGTGCCGCCGCCCATTTTCCGGTTCAAATACTGTTCGATCCCGTCCAGCATCCGTTCCAGTCCAAATTCCAAATCGTCGCCCACGGTGTTTTCGGCCTCTTTCTCACCCGAATAAACCCCCGACATGACGATCGGATACAGGTTCGGATATTGTTCCCGCTTGACCAGCGTCCGCAGCGCCGCCGAATAATTGATGCCGCTGAACGCTTCCTCGCTCGAACCGGCCTGAACCGCCCGATCGATGTCACGCCGGAGCATCCCGCAATTACGGGCATAGCCGCTCAGCAGAAGAACGATCGACATTTTCTCGAAATCGTCCAGGGGCATATCCCGCAGCGGCCGGAGCGCCCAATCGACGATCCGTAGATTGTTAGGCGTGATCGGAATGCCGAGAATCGGAATATCCCCATACCATGGATGTTTCTGAAAAATAGCGACCGTTCCCAGCACATACTCGCGCATGCTCTCCCGCCATTCATGCGGGGGGCGCTCCGGAGGCAGCGGAATATCGCATGCCGCATCCTGCATGAGGATGAGCAGGTCGTCTTTGCTCGGGATGTAGCGGTAGAGAGACATCGCCGTAAAGCCGAGCGCGGACGCGATCCGGTTCATCGAGACGGCGGCGAGGCCGTCCTGGTCCGCGATCTCTATCGCCTTCGACACGATCAGGTCGATGCTCATTTCCCGCTTGGGCCCCCGCTGCGGCGGCTTGACCAATCCCCAGCCGAGCGCAGCGCCGGCGGGAAGCATCATTGCCGCTGCTTCTTCCGGTGTCATATCGTCATTGCTCATCAGAATGTACCCCCTCATTCGACCGTAGCCGTCTTCCCCTAAAAGTGTTTATAATATAAACAGTATATCACAGTTACACAGCTTTTTTTCGTTTTTCAGGAGGAAATCACGGTGATGAAAGCCAATGGTTATCGTAGCCAGGCTTTGTTTAATAAGAAGCCGCTGATGAAGACGGGATAACGTTTTTAAAAGCAGCGATTACGCTCATGCCCCGGTAAGCTTCTAATACATTCGGCATGCCGGGAATATCATTCAGAGAGTAAGGGAGGGAATCACCCGCAATGGCTTACAAAGGATCGCAATTTTACGACGACGAGCAACTTCTGAACAAATACCTTGAACGCAGGCGATGGAACGAAAACGCAAACGATACGATCGAAAAACCTGTTTTCATGGACTTAATAGGCGATGTCACAGAAAAAAACGTCTTGGATTTGGGGTGCTGTACCGCTGCATTCGGCAAGGAGCTCTTAGGGTTGGGGGCCCGTTCTTATACGGGAATCGAAGGTTCGGAGAAAATGGTCGAGCTCGCGCAGGAGACGCTGCCGAAGGCCAACGGGAAAGTCATTCATACCGCGATTGAGGCATGGGAATTTCCTGCATCTGCTTATGATTTGGTCGTAGGAAAGGTGATCAAATACCACCGCACCATCGAGGATTATTTTGGCGGACTGCAAAAAGCGGGGTTTGTCATCGAAAGTTTGAAGGAATCCAAACCGCGGGAAGAGAACTTTCACAATCCGGAGACGTATCATCGAAGAATGAAAATTCCGTTGTTTCTATTGATCAAAGCAAGAAAGGTTTGGGGATGATCGGTTTGCATAAAGCTTGGGAGGCGAGTTCATGGGTGAAGCATACCAATTAAACTGCGGGCGCTGCTCCTATAAGCAAGAGGTATTTTTAGGCATCGGATTTAGATACTGCAGTTTGAGCATGATTCAGGAATGGTACGAGGAAGAAGAGGGCAAAAAACGAATCGCAGAGTTTATTCAACATGAAGAGGAATCGACCTATGATTGCTTTGACGGTTTGTATGTATGCCAGTCATGCGGTTACCTTTTAAACGCAATCTATTTGCATATGGAGTCGGCCGCCGATACTTACACCAATCGGTATGCCTGCCCGCGCTGCTCGGCGCCCATGCCGCCGAAACCTATGGAATATATCCCTGAGGATGCCGCGCTGAATTGCCCGGATTGCAGAAAGGAAAAGTTAACCGTCCAGGCCTTTATGGATTGGGACTAAGAGAGCTAGGAGTGTGGAGCCAGATTCGAAGTAATGGCGCAAGGACCTTGGAAAATGGAGGCGAGGTATCGTGAAACGCATTATGCTTTCCCTTTTTATATTCGCTTTGGTTACTGCCTGCAGTCCAAATTCATCGCAGCAGCAAGCTCTTTCGATCATTGATCGACATTTGGATGCAATCATTTCCAATGGCAAGATTCAAGCCTCAAGCAACCCTGCGGACTATATCAACGCAAACCTGGAAGGATACAGCGAGGTGCTAAACACCGGTAATGAAGGATTGGATTATTTGATCAATGAATTAAAAGAAAGCCCGGACAACGGCCTGAGAGAATGGATCATCGCCAAAGCATGCGAGGACATGTTAAAGGATCAAGCTCCGGATGCCCCGTGGGCTTCCGGGAAGGAATGGCTTCGCGTCTATGAGGAAAGCAGGGAGAAATAAACCAGCAGAGAGGGGATTTATGATCCAAATCAAAGCCAAAACCGTTAGTCTTAACGGCAGATTTCGGCGAAATTACATTGGCACGAGAAGCTCTTATAACATGGTAAATTCAGGTGTTTCCATTAGCCATTCGAAGAAATCATTTTTGGCCTGACGATAAAGCTCCATGTCTTTGCCTTCGTATTTTTTCTTTAACTCATCGTATTTCTGTCTGTAACGATCATGGCTTAACAGCACATCTCTGAATTTCCAAAAAAAATCGAACTCGGAATGAACGACGGTTAATTGAATTCCTAAAGGCGGAATCGTCGTATCATCTTTAAATGCTCTAAACGATTCGGTTTGTATACTTCCCTCGTTAGGCGCATACAACTTTGACAATGCTTCAACTGCATTTTCAAATTCGGCGGGCTCAATGCGAACCTGAATGTCTAAGTCCCCTTTCGTTAAACTGTTGGGAATTGCCGTACTTCCTACGTGTTGTACATCTGCATTGGGTAACACAGCCTTTATGATTGATTTTTGCTCCATAAACAAATGGTCGGCTTCTGTTTTAAAAGTATTGTGATCCAAAAAAGTTACAATCTCCATGTTCATACCTCGTCTTAAAAAATGATGTGGTTCACTTGTTTTTTAATCATTATAATATCATTAACATAGAGTGACTATCTTTACGAAAGTGATACACCGATTTTGATTCCAAGCAGGACATGGACGTATCTGAAAAAAATTTTAAGTGGCCGTTCATACACACGCATGAATCGATGTGCGGGCCGTATTTTCACCGTAAAAAGGAGGAACTAGAGTGAGACATGCATTAGTCGTAGGCGGTTCGGGAATGCTTGCCGGAGCTTCTTTATGGCTGGCCGATCAAGGGTATACGGTATCTGTCATTGGCCGAAGCCGTTCCAAGATGGAGAAGCTGACCGAGGCCAGTCCAAACATCATTCCCCTTCTGATGGATTATAATGACGAGGAATCGTTAACCGGCGGGATCCGCAGCTCTATCGCTGCCCATGGCGCCTATAACATTGTCGTTGCCTGGATTCGTGGAAATTACCCGAAAATCATCCACGCCATCAGTAACGAAATCAAATCGGCTTCGGACCGGGAGTGGAGCTTGTATCACGTTACAGGCAGCCGTTCGAATCTCGATGAAATCGCGAAAGAAATCGGCGACATTCCGAAACGTACCGTTCATCAGGTCAAACTTGGTTTCGTCATTGAAGATGAGGCATCCCGCTGGCTTACGCACGAAGAAATATCAAACGGGGTCATCAACGGCATCAAAAGCGGCGCCAAAAGAACGGTTATAGGCACTTTGACGCCTTGGGAAAAGAGACCCGAAAGCTAATGATTAAAATAAAGGGCTTGCCCCTTGATGGGAACAGGTGACACACATTAAAGGGGTCTCCGGGTATATGGAAGTTCCCGAGTAGCCTTGCATTTTTTTAAAACCAAACGAAAGCGAAACAAACATGGATGCATCATGTATTTCTTGGCCCGCGGAATCCGCGGCTTTTTTATTAGGATACAAACTGCTATGAAATAAAGGTAAAATCAGGATATCCATGGAATTCATCTGACAAGGGAGGAAATGCCTCCATGGAAAGGAGAATCGCGCGCCATGTTTACTTCACGCAGAGCCCAGAGAGAAGATTTTAAAATCATTGCCTCTTTTCCTCAAAGCCAAGACGAACAGTTTTATATGTTTCCGCGGGGAACGTTTCCGCTTGATCCGGTGCATTTGGAAGAGGTCGCGAAGGAAAGGTTGCATCCGACCGTAATTTTGAGCGGGGAAGAAATTGCAGGCTATTGCAATTTGTATGATGTGGAGGCGGACAGCCGCTGCTGGCTTGGTAACGTGATCATCAACCCAGATTACCGGGGACGGGGAGCCGGGAAGTTTTTGCTGGATACGATGCTTACGACCGTCAGGGACGAGCTGCATTTGCCTGAACTGCACCTGATTTGCCACAACCCGAATACGGCGGCGCTCAAATTCTACCATAAAAACGGCTTTATCCCTTATGGCCTCAAAGAAATGGTCGACTACAAGGAACAGCCGATTGTCGGTATTTTGATGAAAAAATACTGCGAGCCATGTTGAAAGATAGGCATCGAAGCAAACCAAACGAAACTCATCGAGGAAATAGGAACCATGGCGGAGCTGCAAGTTTAGGATTCCAAAGAAGGGCGGCACGCAAAAAGGGAACCGCTCCTTACTATTCGAAAGAGGTGATTGCTTTGTTCGAACGCATCGAGGAAATCATCGAACATTACGGGCGGGAACATCTGTTATCCGGCAACGTGTTCATTTCCAAAGAAGGCAAGGAAATATTCAGCCAATCCTATGGTCAAGCCAGCATGCAGCTAAACGTCCCGAACGGGATCGACACCAAATTCCACATTGCTTCCGTCACGAAAATGTTTATTGCTGCCGCAACGCTTAAACTGTACGAGCAAGGGCGGATCGATTTGGATCAGCATCCGGGAACCTACGTTGAGAAGTTTAAGGGCCTTCATCCGGACATCACGATCCATCACTTGCTGAGTCATTCCTCCGGGCTGAAGGACATTTACGCGGTGCCCGACTTGCGTTTGGAAATGAGCCGATGGAAGGCGGAGAACCGGGATTTTATCGATTATTTGCTCCAACTGGAGCAACAGTTCAGGCCGGGTGAGCGATGGGCGTACAGCAGCACGGGATTTATTATGCTCGGATATATTTTAGAGGCGTTGACGGGAATGAGATATGAGGAAGTTTTGGACGCATGGTTCTTTTCGCCGCTGCAGATGCGATCGACCGGTCTGGACCATCCGCGACACATCAATCCCGGGCGTGCATACGGACATACTTTGGAAAACGGGACCCTCAGGAATGCGGACAATGATAAGCTAAGCGATGTCGATGCGCCGGGAGAGCTTTTTTCGACCGTTCGCGATTTGGACCGATGGTGCGAGGCGTTGTTCAGCGGGGAGCTGCTCAAACAGGAGACGATGGAGCGGATGTTTACGCCGTATTATGCGACCTCGTTCGATCCGGATTTGGGTTATGGGTACGGATGGTTTCTGAGACCAGATGTACGTTTGATCGGGGGCGGCACGCCGGGATTCCGCTCGGAAATTTGGCATGATCCCGCCCATGGCTTGCGGGTCATTATGCTGTGGAATTACGAAAAAGTCGATTCGCATCAATTATTCCATCGGATCAGGCCCGTGTTATTGGAATGTTAGTCGGATCGCAAAAATCATGAAATCAAGAACCGTTGTTTTACAAGGAGACATCCATGGAACACAAATTTACATCCATCCGCAAAAAAACGAGAGGCATGCGCAGAAGGGCAAGAAAACTCCCCGATTGGGGAGCTTATCATGAAAATCTGGATGTCGACGGTTTGTTCAAACACCAAAAAGAATACGTGAAATTATGGATCAGCCCCTTTTATAACCTGCATCAAATCAGCGAAAACGAGGTCGGCAAAAAAAATCCCCCTTATAAATTCAGAAAGCAGGTTCTGGAGCAGCGCTTATTATGAGCAGCTTTTTAGGCCGAATCCGGAGCCGAAGCCGTTTCCTTACCAGATCAAGCATCCTTCTTTTGACCTTTTTACATGGGAAAGATGCGTTAATGGATATCATGTCTGGGAAAGCGATTTGGAAACGGAGGAGGAGATCGAGGAGGCGCGAAAAAAAGCGGTTGAAACCAACGAATACATGATCGGCGGCAAGATGGAACGATCGTATTTTATCAGCACGGGGGATCTGTGGGTCGGGTCGACAAAGGAGCGGTAGGAAGGATCAGGCATGCGTCTATGGGAAAATACCGATACGTATACGGTTTTTGTGGCCGCAAAGGTAAGGGCTACACCGCCGTACCGGACGGCTTTGAAACGACGGGCAGAGTGATCATGAATTTTGAGACGGCACGGCAAATGGTGAGGCGATCAGAAGGGGACGGCCACAAAGTGCTGCGGGATGTCCGACAATATAAGTGAAATCGCTAGGCAGGCTGCAGAAGTGGACGATTCTTGGGCGATTAAAGCGGGGGTGTTTATGAACATTTTGCCGGTATACGATCCGGGTCGCTTTTTCGAAGAGTTATCCCAAATGCCTATGCGAGTTTCCCAGGAAGCCATTCGATCCGTCATAAGGGAATTTATGGGATTGAATGCTTGGTACGAGGAGCTGGGGATTGAATATCGGAGCAAGGAGCTTCCTTTTTAAATACAATCATATCCCCTAAGGAGGAAACGCATGAAAGTTGAACTTCGCCCGGTACCTTATGCGCAGAAAGATCTTTTATCGAATTTGTATCAATTTTATCATTATGAGTTCAGCCCATTTACCGAAGAAGACATGAATGAAGATGGCAGATTTGATGCCAATATCGATTATTTTTGGGAAGGCGATCATAGGTGGAATCCGTTTTTTATTATGCTGTCGGGAAAAATCGCCGGGTTTGCGGTCGTTTTATTCGAAAATCTGGATACGGATCCGGATCCGACGCACGTCATTTATGATTTTATGGTGTTGCCGAAATACAGAAGGACCGGGGTTGGGTCTGCCGCCGCCAAAAAAGCATTGGCATTGTTTAAGGCCGACTGGGCCGTGGCTCAA
Source organism: Paenibacillus sp. YAE3 (assembly GCF_057546105.1). Taxonomy (NCBI): domain Bacteria; kingdom Bacillati; phylum Bacillota; class Bacilli; order Caryophanales; family Paenibacillaceae; genus Paenibacillus; species Paenibacillus sp. YAE3. The sequence goes on from NZ_BAAIYF010000004.1 coordinate 17,674, forward strand.
ATGGAAAAGAATACGCCTGCCATTTCCTTTTGGCGAAAGGTCATCGGCGAATTTACGGGTGATGCTTTCAAAGAAACGTATAGGGAAGATATAAAGAAATTCATACAGCGCTTTAGCACAAAATCACAGACGTCGGCTTAAGAGGCTCGAGTCTGCAAATACCAATCGAAAGGATGAACGGCATGAAAATCCAGGAGTTAACGTTTCCTACTTCATGGCATGCCCAGGCGAGGTTTAAAAAATTCGAAAATGAGTCATCCACCACGCTCGTCGTCGAATTTCCGGGTGCCCAATACGGCACCGAACTGCCGCTTTTCCATTACCCGAGAAAACTGGCTTTTCAATACGGATTCGATGTTTTATCGCTTGAATACGGCTACCAAAGCGCGCGCCTGAAGCCTGAATTCAGCGATGAGCTGATCGGGAGCATCGTTTCGGATTTGGCAGAAGCTTTTCAAACGATCGATCTCTCGCCATACCGACAGATTATCTTTTTGAGCAAAAGCTTGGGGACGGTTGTCGCCGGCCTGCTGGCCCAGAAACTGGGGATGGATGTAAAACATGTGTTCCTGACCCCGATCAGCCGCACCATTCCTTATATTCGCGAAAACAATAGTTTGGTCGTGACGGGAAGCGAGGATCCGGTATTTACCGAAAAAGAACGAAATCAAATCCCAAGCGCCAGAATGCTTGTCGTTGACGGGGCCGATCACGGGTTAGAGACGTTGGATCCTATGAAAACATTAAAGATGCTTGAACAAGTTTTGAGGGAAATCGATACATTTTTTGTGGAGCTTCGTCTAAAATAATGCGGCCGATTCAGCCTTAACGGAGGATAAACTTTTGACCCAACTCATGCATATTCGCGGAACTAGGATTTATATGGAGCAACTTGGGCAGGAGCATGAGGAAGCATTGCTCTATTTGCACGGAGGCCCAGGCGATAAGGTCATCTACGAAGCTCCCTACGATTTGGAGTAGTCGACTCATTTCACACGGAACAGGATGGACAATCGACCGGAAGGGGAGCGACGGAGAAAACATGAAGCTTTTGCCTGAGTATGCGAAAATATTGATCGTCGGCGTCGTTTTTCAAAATCAATGGAGCTGGTACGTTACCGAAAGGGAGTATTGGTTCCTGAATGTCGAAATGGAGGAACGGTTTGGCATTGAAGTGTTGGATGAAACGACGGCAGAGTGTTTTTTTGAAAGAATACACGACTATAAAGTAGCTACAAGCGACCTGACCCGCACGCTAATCGAGCTGGAAGATGCGTTTGGGAGTTATGACGACGTGCTCGAGTTTATGCCTGCGATTTACGTGAATTTCGATGACAAAGTGCTGTATTCCCTTTTTCCGGAGCCCATGTCCTTTGAACATTACGTACCCGACGGATGGACGGGGGAATATCGGGATTTTTATGCGCTTGTGCCTGAGGGCGAGCGGTATTGGGTGATTCAAGGGGAAAGTTTTTTTGAGCGGATGTGGAATAAATTCAGGGCTTAGAAGAATCGGAGGTGGACCATCATAGATGAACATGACAGATTATTTGAACATAAACTTTCCAGGGTTATCGCTTGAACCGCCATTGTTTTATAGTTGGGAATCGGCCCTACGATTCGAATTGGGAGACCCGGGGTTATTTGACATCGATGGAGAGCATTATTTGGAACGGGTGTATTTTCGGGCGATCGAGCTGTTCAAGGAACTCCATCACCCCAATGACGATGTGATTCTCGTAACCGATGCATATTTTGCGAACGTTGCAAAAGGCAGGGTCCATAAATTGAATCTCTATCAACGGTTTATTAAAAACAAAAAGATATTGCGGCACATTCGAATCGAAGTGATCCCGGACGAATCGGATGAATCGAATGAATCGGATACAAGTATCGGTCCTCCATTTTATATCCATCGATATTGGCTTCCATGCAAAGCAAGAGAGATCAAATACGCGCCGCTCATCCAAGCGATCTGTAACCAGGACATGACCCTGAAGCCAAAGATGAAGCATAGAGTGTTTTTCGTTAATATAACTCAAGGAAGCATCTTTCATATCTATGATGATCGAGGATGTGACGTTATTTCCATGACCCCGGATGTATTGAGGGAGGTTTACGATAAGTATTATGGCTGGATCTTGAAATACGATAAAGCAAAAATGGATCGGGTTTTTCGTGCGGATTAGGCAGGCTCGGGTTCATATTTTTTCTTGTGCCATTATATGACAACCTAAAGAAGGGTTTGCATGAAAATCGATTTGATTTCCGATGCGGCATATGCCGTATCCGGAATTCGCGTGGAACATATAGCCGGCCGGAACTTTTGCGTCTTCGACGTTGAAGCGACGGGACCCGACGAGAAAGAGGACTGCATCACTCAAATCGGTGCGGTGCTGATTGATCCCTTATCGAAGACTGGCCCCTGCTCTACCATGAATGCCGAAGAAATGGGCTGAACATGCTTTCCAATCCGATTTTGGACACGAAAGCGTTATTTTCATATCTGTTTCCCGAAATAGATGAAATCATATCAACCGATTTTCTGCTTTCATTTTTCAGCATCGATGCCTCCGACCTGAAGCGCCACACAGCACTTGACGACAGCTTCCTCATCAAAAGAATTTTCGACGAACTTTTAAAAGAGCTGGAACAAAGGAATATTGACGACATCATCATCGACCAGCCGATCACGATCAAACGGGTAAAACTTCCAAAGCTTGCTTCGCCGTAAGCATAAATGGATAGATTCCTGTGATGGACCCTTTGGACGCCCCTTACATATGCTATATTGGAAGGCAGTCACAGCTAGATTGATAGAATATCCGAAGGAAACGGCAGGAGGTGATGGATATGAAATATCCTTTTGATTGTCTGACGGATCTGGTTTTTGTCGAAGAAGAAAAACAAATCCTTCCGGCGGATGTCATCCTTGTTCCCGGGGGAAGCCACACGGAACCGATGAGCATGGCTGCGAGATTGTTCCGTGCCGGGATGGCGCCTTATATTTTGCCTTCGGGCGGATACAACCGAAAGCTTGGGACAACCGAGTGGGAACATTTTAAGGAAATCGGCATGTCGCTGGGCGTTCCCGAGTCCCGAATTTTGAAAGAAGATCAGGCCAGACATACATTCGATAACGCCAGAAATTCCTGGAAAGTTCTGCAGGAGCAGCATATAGAAGTGAAACGTGCCATTCTTGTGTGCAAGTCTTATTTTTCGAGAAGAGCGCTTATGACCTATCAGACGGTTTTTCCGCCGAGCGTTGCCTTTCAAGTTCTTCAGGATGATCGCCGGATCAGCCGGCAAAACTGGTTTTTGGACGAGGAAGGCATTCGATGGGTTCTGACGGAAGCCCAGAAAATATCGACTTATTTTGCCGAGCATATCCCGAACTGGGTGAAACAAAGCCAAAATGACGCCAAGGATTAAAGAGTTCATAAAGGAGAACGTATGATTCAAATATTGGAGGAGCCGATCGGCGTAACCTATGCTTCGTTAATCTCGCTCGCGTTTGACGTTTGCGATGAATTTATTTTAGTCAAAAGGGATCAGATTGGGCTGCACCCGAACGCGGAAGCGCTGCTCGACCGGCTTCAGCCTTACGTCAAAGAAATGAAACGGCAGGATGAATGGCCGGGAACGAGGTTGTTGGGTCATTATGCCGAAGTTTATTATTTTGGTTGTACCGAAGAGTTAAAAGCATTGCTGCTGCATATTTCAAATCGATTGTATCAATGGATGCAGCCTGAAATGCCGGAAGACTTGTGTTTCTTGAAAAACGGAAAAGCGTGGTTGATCAATACGGCTCATGAACGCATGAGTATGATCGATACGACAGATCGAAGCGAAATTTTAAAAATTCGAGAGATCGAGGGAATCATGATTTATTAGGGGGCGGGCGCCCAAACCTCTCTGTATCGGGAATCGGCTCCATAAACCTCCTTTTTGATCCGAATCGTCATGCAAGCCCGTGAGCTTAACAAGGGTTCTGCCCCCTTATTCTTTCCAACGGATTCGTTCTGCTCCCAAAGATGGCTTTGTTCCGCACGCATCGATCCAGTTACGACGTGCGCGGGTTTCTCACGTCACAGCTTGTAAAACTTCAACTTAGCGACTGGCAGGTGTATCTGATTGTCGGTTGCGTGTGGGGAGCATGGCGTATTCCGTATTACCTGGTGTTTTTGCCGGATGCGGACATGGAGCCTGTCCTGCCTGTGGGCCGGGTGATGTTTGCGATCGTTACGTTTGTAACGATGGTTTGCTGGTCCGTTATGTTTATCGAGCTTTACCGGGTAACCCAATCGATTTGGCCTTGCGTCATTTTACATATGACCAGCGGATTCGCTCGTGAATCGGCTGATCATTTCAGGATTTATCCATATTGCCGCCGGGAAGAAAATCGTTATTTCCCCGATCAGCGGGATCGTCGCGACATTGCTGTATTTGGTAGTCGGATGCGGAATCCGGGCCTACCGGAAGTTCAAGGAGACGATAATCCATCGGCCAACGTTCAAATACTAAGGTGAAGGGTTTGGTCAAGAAACCGAGGTGATCAGGTGAAAAAAGTAGGGATGGTTGCGACGATTGCAATAGCTGCATTCATTGGATTTGGCGCTGGGAGGTTGTACACGGACTATATCAAAGTGAATGCGGCGGTAAAAGAATCGTTGGAACGGCGAACGGTCGAATACTTGAAGCAAAAAGGATATACTCCGGACCAGTACACGATGACAACGATAAAAGGCGTAAAATTCGACGGAATGAACGACTACTCCGTTGATGTTCAATTTAAGGATGAAGCGTCGCGACATTACTACTACAGTGAGGATCCTGAAGGGAATATTCAGCAATACGGTTTTAACGGAACAAAACATATTGAGAACGAAAGCCGTGCCAAAGGGGAAAAGGACAATGCCGATGATTGAGGTTTTGGATAAGAGTGGAGCATGACGCTCAAAAAGAAACTCAGGATTATGCCAAAGCGATTTTGGAGCTTAGCAAACCGCTGTATTCCGTTTCGGTCGAAGAAATGTTAGGAAGAGCGGAAAAAGCAGAGATATAAAGCCAGAGGTGAAAAGAACAGCGAGATGTTGCAGGAATTTATGGATGAAAATTTAAAGTAAGATTCCCAGAGAAAATATTTAGCCTGCCTTGCTCGACGCCAAACGTTAGCAGGGCAGGCCGATTTGTATCCATAGGGGCTCAGGGTCCAACCGTTACGCGCAGATGATGACGTTGCCGCAATATTCGCATTCCTTCTGCTCGTGTGGAGCGACAACGACCCTGGCGCCGCAGCCCGGGCATTCCAACGCTCGCGGGCCTTGCATATCAGGATTTTCATGGTTACCTATGCCGGGTTGCGGATGAGCTTCTTCGCTAGCCTCGGCTTGCTGCTCAAACGGATAACTTCCAGGCATAAATTTAAGCATGCCATTTTCGATGACGCCCAGCGGCAGCATCCGATGATTGATCATAAAATTGAGGTCCCTTTCCGCAGGGATCGGGGATTGTCTGGTTTCCAACGCTATTTGCCGAACGCTGGTGATCCCCCTTTCCATGACCAACCAGTGGTATTGCGAAAGCAGCCGATTGAAATTTCGATCCGAGGGACCGATCAATGAGAAAAATATGAAAGCAGGCAGCAGGAGGAACGCCCCATAGACGACTGCATTGGCAATCGATTCCGCGGCTTCCGCAGGCCCGAATTCATCATATGTGATGAGAAAGATAAACATCGTAACAAGATAGGTGAGAGTAAACGCCCAACCTAACAACCTGTGATTTCTTCCTTTGCAACTGCGGTGAAAGTGAGTAGAAAACACACGAATAAGAGCGATGACCAAGCCGAGGGGAAATATCACGTAGCCGGCAGGAAAGATCAGCACCGTAGTGCAAAGAATGACCCGGTCAAAAGCCGTTAGTTGGGATTTATATTTAAAGTCCATTGCTGCAGCATACCTCCCGAATATCTTCTATACCGAATTGGACTTGAATGGAGAAGCAAGATTGTTCCGCTCAAGAATAAGTTCGCGTATTTTCCGGACGAGGAAGACCGTTTCGGCCGTTAACGCTTCTTTTTTGGAGCCGTCGACTGCCTGAATCAGTTGAATCTGGTCCTCCAGAAGCGAAAGATGCTGTTCGACCACGCCGGTCAGACCGGCCCGGGCGGCAATGACCCCCGGATCGCCATAAGCGATGGTTTCTTCGAATCGGGCAAGTTCCTCCATTAAATCGCTTTGGCCCGGCGTGTCCGGCATGCCCCGTACGCGGGCGCGCATGGATGTCAATCGTTTGAGCAAATCGTTTCTGATATTCCGTTGATCGCGCTGCTTTTGATCCTGGGCCCCGGCAAATTTGCCACTAAATCTCAGAAGGGCAGCAACGACTGCATACCCGGCCAAAAGAATAAGATGGACCGTAAAATACGCGGCGGCTGAGATATCGAACACATAACCGAGCAGCAGGACGCATGCCAACACGGCGATCAAATAGGCTCCGTCAAGAAATCCTAAAGCGATGCGAAAAGGAGCAGGCGTCGCTTCATGCTCTTGGCCTCTGCCGCCGGACCGCAGCCAACCGATAAGCAGGGCGGCCTCGGCACAGGCGACGGCGACGCCCGAAATCCAGGCATGCGCCCGAATCCATCCGCCGCTTAGTCCAAACAACAATAGGGTAATCAAAGGCAGCAGGAAGATCAGGGATCTGATCCAGCCTCTGCGAACGATTCCGGTCCTCAATGTGATCCCCCGCTTTATGTTAATTTAGCGCCGCACTCCATGCAGAATTTCTGGCCGAGCAATATTTCGTGATTGCAGCTGCCGCATTTCAGGGCGCAACTCGCGCCGCAGCTCGGGCAGAACTTCGCTTTGGCATCCACCCATTCGCCGCACTCCCTGCAGACCTTCGGAAGCGATGTTCCGCATTTCGGGCAGGAGGACATGCCTATGGCGAAATCATACCCGCAAGAAGGGCAAGGATTGTAGGGATCTCCGCAATTCTCGCAAAACTTGGCGTTGGGGAGAAGCGGATTCCCGCAATCGCTGCAAGTTCGCTTCTGCTGCCGGTTCGCCGCAGGGGCCGTCAAAGCCTGGCCGCAATCGGAACAAAACCGGGCCGTTTCCGTATTGAGGCTTCCGCAGTTTAAGCAGCTTCTCTGTTTGGTGCTTGCGACGGCAGCAGCTTGCATGGTCAGATTTCCGGCCATTTGATGGGCGGCTTCGTACATCGGTGCGGCCATGCCGAATCCTAACCCAAGTCCCGAACCGATGACGGCGGCGCTGCTGCCGGGGTTTTTGGCGACATCTTCCATCGTGTCGAAAGAACGTTCTTCCTGGTATGTATACCCGATGATGTCCATTTCGGCTTTTTTGGCCAAGGCCGCTTTGATCCGCTGGGCGGCGGGATCGTCCGTCGGCGTGTTGATCGAATCGACATAGAAGTTCAGCAAAGAAATCCCCATTTCCTCGAATGCCGGCCCGATGGCCTCCTCGATATGTTTGGAAATTTCAGCGGCATACGCGTTGATTTCGACCACGCTGATCTTTTTATGGACGATATAGGAGGATATGATTTCGTTAATGTTTGACATGAGCACGCCGCGATAATATCTAATGAGCGTATCCTGATCAAAGGTTGGAAGCGTTCCTACAAGTTTTAGCAGAAACTTGCGGGCATCGACGATTTGAATGCCGAATTGGCCGTAAGCCCTTACAGATACGATAATATTGAACTTTGGATCCTGCAGCTCGAGAGGAGAGCTGGTGCCCCATTTGACGTCCAACGAACTGAGCTTGTTAACGAACCAGACCTCGGCCGTAAAAGGGGACTCCCCTCCAAACGGCAGGTTTACGAAGTTGGACAAAATTGGTATATTAGCGGTACTTAGCGTATAACGTCCCGCAGAAAAGGAATCCAGCGCTTGACCTTCTTTGAACAAAATCGCTTCCTGCGTTTCATGAACGATCAGTTGGGACCATGTGCTTAATTCCTGGTTGGGATGGCGCCATGCATAAACATCTGGCGGACCTTCAAATTTGACGACATCAATGATTGCCATTCGTTGCACTCCTTTAACACCATTCGTTTCATTCATATGGAAAAAGGTACTTATCTACTATTGTATACGATTTAAGGCCTATGCGGATGCGAATATTTGGAAAAATTCGAAAGATTCCGCGGGAAGGGAAGTTTCTAAGGACAACACCAAAAACCAAGGAGAATATGATGACGGACCATACCTTTTACCTTGCTCCATACGACCCGGACTGGAAAAGAGAGTTCGCGGAGCTTGGAGCACGCATCAAACATGCGTTGGGAGATACGGCCCTGCGGGTCGACCATATCGGTTCGACCTCCGTGGCGGGGCTTGCAGCGAAGCCGATCATCGACATTCAGGTTTCGGTGGCCTCCCTAGAACCGGTTGAGCTGTACAAACCGCAAATGGAAGCCATCGGCTTCATCCATCGGGCGGACAACGAGGAGTTGACCAAACGGTATTTCAGGGAGTCGCCCGGCGAAAAAAGGGCGCATATCCATATCCGGGAGAAGGGGAGCTTCGGCGAACAGTTTGCGTTATTGTTCAGGGACTATTTGAGAGAACACCCGGATGAAGGCCAAATATACGCCGCCGAAAAACAAAGACTCATGCTTTTGTATCCGAACGAGCGGCAAAAGTACGTCGAGGAAAAAGAACCGGTCATCTGGGAGATCATGCGCAGGGCAAGCCGATGGAGCCAGCGGGTCGGATGGAAGCCGGGGCCTGCGGATTATTGAGCTGGAGGATAAGATGAGAGGTTATTATGGTGGATTGGGACCCGGCATGATTGCCGGGTTTCTGGCAGGCAAGACGGGGAAATATTTCAAGCGAATATCTCCCCGGGCCTTACTGGGATATGTATAAAGCAACTTTTTCGGACGGCAGCTATGAAAACATGCGGGACGCCGTTTTTGCGGCGTGCCGGTTGTTCCGAAAGTTAGCCTGCGAAGTGGCACAAGAGCTCTCCTATACATACCCGCTGCAGGACGATGCCAACATGACCCAATACCTTAAGCATGTCCGGCTGCTGCCTGCCGATGCGAAAGCGATTTTGCAGCGGCAAGCGCCGGGTTTATTTTTCGCAGGCGATCCGGTCTTTGTCGCGATCCAGCTTTTTGTTGGCATCGTACAGGGCTTTGGATACAAACGGCGCGTATTTCGTTTTTCCGCCTTTGTTTTTGACTCCCGGAGCTTGGGCGACGCCGCCCTTGTAAACGCGGTTGAGTTCGGAGCAGTTTCTGAATTTTTTCGCCTGGGACGCGGCGCTGGCATCCGATGCGGAAAACATCACGCCTCCGAGCAGAACGATGCTCATACTCCATAGGAAAGTTTTTCGGAACATATGCATTCTCCTTTACAATGATGATGCCATTATCGTAAACGATGATTATTTTTTAGACAATACCAAAGGAATCCCGAAGGAGGTTTACGCCATGCCGTGGCCGATGGTCCATTTTGCGGTTGCCCAAAAACTGTCTTTGCCCCATCCCATGCCCGCTTTTTTGCTCGGCAGCATCTCGCCGGACGCCATCCATGCCAGAGAACATGTTACCCGAAGCGAAAAGGGCGCCACTCACCTCGTTCAGGAGGGACGTTTTCCGAGCATCGCTACACTGCAGGCAGCCTGCAATTCCTATCTGGAACAAGACCGGAATTCGGAATGGCTGGCCTTCGTGTTAGGCTATTTTGCGCACATTTATACGGATATCCGGTGGACGGAGACGGTTTATGCGGATTTTGAGAGAGCATACGACGGAGACCCGGGCGGGATCAGGGAGACGTATAACAGGGAAGTCAGCCAATTGGAATTCCATTTGTTAAGACAGGAGCCGTGGGCGCAGGATGCGCTCGAACAATTGCGGCGGGCGCGGGCGTTTGCGGTCGAACCGTTCCTCACGCAAGACGAAGTCGGGCGGTACAGGGACATGAAGCTGGCCTGGCTGGAAGATGAACGTCAAGAGCCGGGAGTTCAAAATCAGTATTTCCATGCGCAAAACGTGAGCGATTTTACCGAAAATACGGCACGCGAATTAACCGAATTATTCCAAGCGTGGAAGATCCCCCAGAGAGGAGTTTAACGAATCATGCACATTCAAAACCTACGACGGGAACAAGCGGAGCAATTCTGGAAGCTGCGGCTTGAGGCGCTGAAAACGCAGCCCGAGGCTTTTGGTTCCTCCTACGAGGAACAGGTCCATACCCCAATGAACGAAGTCGAATCAAGGATTAACGATGAACCGGACAATTATATACTGGGCGCGTTTACGGAGGAAGGCGAACTCATCGGGATGGCCGGGTTCCGGAGGGAGCAGGGACGAAAGATGAGGCATAAAGGCATGGTATGGGGAGTGTACGTCACTTCGGCGCATCGCGGGAAAGGGATCGCCAAGGCCCTTATGCAGGAAATTCTGCGCAGGGGACGGGAAATCGAAGGTTTGCGGCAGATCCAGCTGGCGGTCGTGACGGCCAATACGGCTGCAGCGGCATTGTATAAAGGACTGGGGTTCGAAAGTTACGGCGTGGAAAAAGAAGCTTTGATGGTGGACGGACGCCTTTATGACGAAGAATTTATGGCCTATTTTTTAGGATAAAGCCATGCCGTTTACTTTTGCGCATCCTTTGTACATTGCTCCGGCCAAATGGATCATTCCCCGGTATATGAGTCTGGCAGGACTTGTGCTTGGCAGCATGGCCCCGGATTTTGAATATTTTTTGGCGATGGAGCCTTACCAGTGGATCGGGCATACGCATTGGGGGCTGCTGCAGGCCATCCTGCTTTGCACGATTCTTATGCTTTTGCTGCAGGTCATCCTGAAGCCCCTGGCCATGCATTTGCCTTCCCTTTTCGATCTTGATTCCAGGGCATCCTCGTTGATTCAGTCCTTCGATGTCCGCCGCATGCGGAACTGGATCGTGTTTATCGTCTCGGTCGCGATCGGATTTTACAGCCACGTATTGATCGATGGGTTTACGCATGCCTCCGGCTATTTTGTCATGAGGTATCCCGCTTTGCGCAGCGTTGTGGTTGCCGATTTGCCTGCTTATAAGCTGCTGCAGCATTCCTTGTCCATTTTCGGTTTGACGCTGGAATTGGCGATCCTGCTCTACGTATTGGCCAACGTCCCATATTCGGCCGTAAGCGCGGCCAGGGTCGCGGGAAAACGAAAGCGGAGGTATTGGATCACGGTGGCGATCATGATGATCGTTGTCGTTTGTGCCAAGCTTCTATTTACTTCCAGTTCGAACCTATTGGGAATTCTCGTCGTGTCGCCGATATCCGGATGTTTTGCAGGGCTGGTTGCGGCGGGAGCGTTGTTTGGAAAAGCGCGTTAGACTTGATGGGAAGATGACATTTTAAGCATCAAGACCATTCGGTTGTGCCGTTTATAGTTTGCCATATATCCATGTGTAGGCCCGGGGGAGAGAGTCCCTTGGGTCTGTTTTCGTATGTCCATTTTTTCGCAAACGCTATCATGCGAACTGAAAATTCTGCGGGAGAAATGCCAAAGGCATATGAAAAGGTTGTCATTTGGTGTCGATTGGTCATATTTGATGTCGTTCTGAAAGCCTTTTCCGGCAAGCAAAAACGACATATTGTCAGCATGTCAGCCGCGATTGTCAGCGTCCAAAAACCTTGATGCGGCGCGGGTTTCCGGCGCACCTAAAATGACATATTTACGACGTTTGCCAGGTTGTCTATCGTTAAACATGTAAGCGCTAGCAACCCTGCATAACTTCGAGAGAAAACAAACAGAAAGAAATCATATGAAAGGGGTGATCCTATGCAGGATACAAAAGCTGCTGTTCCGGGCAATGCAATGTTGAAACCGGGAAAGGCCGGCACCGGCAAGGGCGTCTGGAAGAGAATCGTTACGAACTGGGAATTGTACATCTTTATTGCGCCAGCGTTTCTGTACTTTCTCATTTTCTCTTACGGACCGATGTATGGCATTCAGATCGCGTTCAAAAACTTTATTCCGACAAAAGGGATTAGCGGAAGCCCGTGGGTCGGCTTCGACCACTTCGAGCGCTTCTTCCATTCCTATTACTTTTGGGATTTGTTATGGAACACGCTGAGCATCAGCTTGTACGAACTCGCCATCGGATTTCCGATTCCGATCATTCTGGCACTGGCGTTTAATGAGGTTAGAAACGGATTCTTCAAGAAGCTGGCCCAGACCGTGACGTATGCGCCTCACTTTATTTCCGTCGTCGTGATGGCCGGGATGATCATTTCCTTCCTGTCCCCGTCGACCGGGATCGTGACGCACATCATTGAAGGTCTTGGATTCCAGGCGCCGGACTTTTTGACGGATCCGAGATGGTTTAAAACGATGTATGTATTGTCTGGCGTGTGGCAAAGCGCAGGCTGGGGCACCATCATTTACTTGGCAGCGCTTTCCGGGGTGGATCCGGGGCTTCACGAAGCGGCGATCATCGACGGGGCCTCGCGGTTCCAGCGCATTCGCCACATTAACATCCCGACGCTGATCCCTACGATGACCATCCTGCTCATTCTGAACATGGGTAGCTTGCTGGGAGTAGGCTTTGAAAAGATTCTCCTGCTGCAAAACCCGCTGAACATGGGATCTTCGGACGTCATTTCGACGTTCGTGTACCGCTCCGGGCTCGTGGATGCCCAGTACAGTTTCTCGACAGCGATCGGCTTGTTTAACTCCGTGATCAACTGCGTGATGCTGATCGTCGTGAACCAGATTGTGCGCCGGACGAGCGAGAATAGTTTGTGGTAGAAAAGGAGGGGCACGGATGTTAACAGGCGTAAAAGAAACCAAACGCGACAAGATCTTTGTAATTTGCAACTACATTTACGTGCTTCTGGCTTTCCTGATCGTATTTTATCCGCTCATCTACATGATCAGCGCATCGATCAGCAATCCGAAGTTCGTAGGCTCCGGGGAAATGTGGCTGTGGCCGAAAGGCATCACCTTTGACGGCTACAAGCGCGTGTTCGAAAATTCAAGCATTTGGATCGGCTACGGCAATACGATTTTGTACACGGTCGTGGGTACCGCGATCAACCTAATCGTAACGCTGCCTGCAGCGTATGCGCTGAGCCGCAAGGACTTCGTCGGACGCAACTTCTTTATGGGCATGTTTATGGTGACCATGTTCTTTGGCGGCGGTCTGGTGCCGACTTACCTGCTCGTCAAGGAGCTTGGCATGATCAACTCGATGTGGGCGATCGTGATTCCGTCCGCCGCATCGATCTGGAACATTATCGTCTCCCGCACGTTTTTCCAAAGCTCGATTCCGAAGGAGCTGCAGGAAGCGGCCCAAATCGACGGTTGTACCAATATGCGGCTGTTCGTCAAAATCATTCTGCCGCTGTCGATGCCGATTATCGCGGTCATGGCCTTGTTTTACGGCGTCGGCAACTGGAACAGCTACTTCTCGGCGCTCATTTATTTGAATGATTCCGCCAAGTATCCGCTGCAGCTCGTCTTGCGCCAAATTCTCGTCTTGCAGGAGATGGCGGCCCAGGGCGGAGGGGCGATCGATGCCTCGACGGCCGCGGCGATGAACAGCAAAGCCGAAATTGCGGCACTGGTCAAATATGCGGTCATCATCGTCGCAACGCTTCCAGTTATTGTGATTTATCCTTTCTTACAGCGTTATTTCGTGCAAGGTGTTATGATTGGTTCCGTAAAGGGCTGATCTTGCCAAATAGGGATTTTGCATCCCGAATACAACAAAGGGGAGTTATACAGATGAAAAACATTCGCAAGGCTTCATCCATTTTACTTTGCCTTACCCTTTCCGCGTCCTTGCTTGCAGCATGCGGCTCGTCGAAAGGCAGCGAAGGCGCATCCTCTTCGGCGCAGACTCAGGCTGAAGGCGTGAAAAAAGACGGCTTTCCGATCGTGGACAAGCAGCTGACGCTGACCATGATGTCGCAGGACGCCGGCGTGGCGGACTGGAACCAAATGCCCGTGCTTAAAGAAATGGAAAAACTGACGAACATTAAATTCAACTACCAGCTTTCGCCGATCGACAGCTTCGCCACGAAGAAAAACCTCGTGTTCGCGAGCGGCGACTTGCCGGACGTATTCTACGGCGCGGACCTTAAGCCTGCCGAGCAGGTCACTTACGGAACGCAAGGCGTGCTGATTCCTCTGGAACAATACATCGACGGAGGTTACGCGCCGAACATCAAAAAAATCTTCGACGAGCATCCGGATATCCGCAAATCGTTTACGACGCCGGACGGACATATCTATGCGCTGCCGAACGTCGACTTGTCCGCCGTATGGTACCGGAGCCCGATGTGGTATAACGGCAAATTCCTGAAAGCGCTCAACGTAAAGGAACTGCCTAAAACGACGGAAGAATTGTACGCGTATTTGAAACGCGTGAAGGAAGAAGATCCGAACGGCAACGGCAAGAAGGACGAAATTCCGCTGACTTCCGTGAAGCTGGACGATTTGCGCATGTATTTCCTCGGCTTCTTCGGCATCTATGACGAAGTGATTTACGCGGATAAAGACGGCAAGGTGCATTACACGCCGCAAGAGGAAGGCTACAAAGGTTACCTGACGTTCATGAACCGTTTGTGGAAGGAAGACCTTCTCGACCACGAAACGTTCTCGCAAACGCCTGAACAGAAAAAGGCGAAGGGGCAAAACAACCAGCTTGGCGTATTTAACGACTACTTCCCTTACTTTACGCTCGGCGGCGAACCAAGCAGCGACAACCCGCTTATGACGCCGGTGAAGAGCGAAATCCCGGATTCTCCGGTATACGGCAAACACCCGGGCATCTCGGCCAACGGCACGTTCGCGATCACGAGCAAAAACCCTGCTCCGGAAGCGACGATGCGCTGGATCGACTACCAATACGGCTATGACGGCGCAACGTTGTTCGCCCAAGGCCCTGAAAACCTGCTGTGGAAATACAAAAACAAAGAAACGCATGAAAAAGAATGGCTTCCGGTTCCGGGAGGAAAAGACCGCGAGGAATTCCGCGGCACGATGACGCCGAACTACGGCATCCTGACTCCGGGCATGAACTCCGCCGAACTGACCAAAGGCCTGAAGAGCGACTTCGACAAGTGGATCGACAAGGAAAATGCAGAGAAGCTTGTACCGATCAGCAAAACGCCGTTCCCTAACGTGTACTTGACGAATGAAGAGCAAAGCGAAGCAACGGCACTGCTCTCCGACCTCAATACGTACGTTCAGCAAATGGAAGCGAAGTTCGTGACCGGACAAGAGCCGCTTTCCAATTGGGACAAATACGTGGCTCAGCTGAAAAAGATGGGCGCAGACCGTATCGTAGAGCTTTACCAAGGCGCGTACGACCGCTGGAATTCCGGGAAATAATCGATTAGCAGCACAAAAAAATGAAGCCAACATGTCCCGGTCTTGACGACCGGATGTTGGCTTTCATCATTATTCGCCGTCCAAATCGGACTCGGATGCGGCTTGGCCGTCCGGCGAAAACATTTTGCGGTATTGGCCCGGCGTATAACCGGTTTCCTTTTTGAACTTGCGGATAAAATTCGGCGTGTCCAGATAACCGACCCGAAGGATGATGTCCTTCAGCGGATCGCTTGTCGTTTTCAGCTGATGCATGACCTCTTCCATTCTTTTTTGCCAGATATACTGGATGAAGTTCAGCCCCATCTTTTCCTTGAACGAGCGGCTGACATGGGATGGCGAGATGCTGAACTCGAAAGCGACGGTCTCCAGGCTGAGCGTATTGTCCGCGTAATGCTCGTCGATGTAAGCAACGATCTGATCGATGATCGACTGTTCTTCCTGCTGCGTATTCTGCTCGACCTGCGCGCATATTTGCGCGCACAGCTTCAGCAGGCTGCGTTCCAGCTCGTCCAGGGAGTTGCCGTAAATCATGTTCGGCGCGACTTCCTGAAGCATGCCGTGATGGCCGAGCTCCGACGCGGTTTTCAAAATGCTGTTCAGCAGGTCGAAGCAAACGCAGCGGATCAGCAGCGCGGAATGTTCGGACGTATGCAGGTTCTGGATGGCCGAATGAACGATCTGGGCTGCCACATCGTAGCTTCCCTGCTTCAAACTTTGCGAAAGCTTGAGCAGCGTGTTGTTCGGGATCCAAAATTCCTGGTCATGCGTTTGGGACAGCTTTTCGAAATAGGTGACCGAGCCGTAATCGTTGGATACGCGGAGCTCAAACGCCGAGCATGCCTCGATAAACGATTGGTTCAGCTGATCCGGGCTCGGGTAGCACGTACCGACGCCGATCATCGGAATCGTATCGAAGGTTTCGAGCATGTTGCTGCGCACCGCTTCGACGATTTGCCGGATATGGGAAAATTCGTCCTGTCCGCCGAGATTGAAGCTGATGATCAGGCCAAACTGGTTCAGCTGGGACAGCTCCACGCCGTATCCATGGGCATTCAGCTCCGGAATTTCGATCTGGGCGAGCAGCTCGATCATGTCCTGGCGCTCCTGCTTTTCGGTTTCGCTCATGTTCTCTTCGTCCCAGCCGATGACCATCACGAAATGATGGGTGCGGTCGAACCGGAGATCGAATGCTTCCTGAAGTTCGGGCGTCAGGCTCTGGGCGCTGCCGTACTTGAGCAGCATGGACAGAAAATGGTTGCGGGCGAAAGGCTCCTGCAAATCGACGCGCGAGCTGTATTCCTGCAGCGCCGTCCGGATTCGGTCCAGCTCGTTGCCCGAGGCGGAAGCATCATCCGGGCGCTTGGCGCCGGCTTTGGAAGCGGCAAACTCGACAAGCATGGATATCGGCTGGTATTGCATGCGGGCCAGCACGACGGCGATGGCCGCGCCGACCAGCACCACGATGATAAACAGCATGATGATAAAGCTGCGAACATGCAAAACGCTGCTGAAAAATTGGGCGCTCGGCATGATCGTCACGTAGCTCCAGCCGTTGTTTTCCGACTTGACGGAGACGATCGAATGAGCTTGTCCGTTGATGTTCCGGTCCTGGATGCCGGGCGACAAATCATCGAAAAGCGCCTGCGCGTCTTTTTCGGTCAAGGCTTCCCCCTGGCGGTTGTCGACCATGATATGCCCCTCGTTATCGAGGATGTACGTTTGGCCTTGGTAGCTTCCGAGAATCGAGTCGATGAGGCTGCTGAGTTCGGACTCCTTGATCAAATACATGACCGTCCCGTGGGGGGAGGAGCTTCCCGGCGTGATCGGAATCAAATAGGCAAGCATCGTTTCCTGGACGCCGGAAGGGTTCGTGACAATGTCCGCCGGCCGCATGATCGGATACGTGGCTTCGTTCAAGTCCCGGTAAAGCGTATCTTTGCTCCAGTTTTTGAAGCGAATGTTTTTCGCGAAGACGTCAAAATTGTTGAGGCCTTTGCTGGAGTAAATTTTATCGTCTTGATGGAAATACAGGTACATTTCGCCGATGATCGAGCTGGTGGCCTTATACTGGTCCAGCGCTTGAATCGACTCCCAGCTGGAGACCGGATCATGGACCTGGTAACGTGCCAGCCGTTTGTCGTAGGAGATGCGGGTCGCGATTTCGCTGAGCTCCTTCATCCTTCCGTCGATGATGACCTTCGCTTGCGTCAATTGGGCAAGGCGGGACTGTTCGATTTCGGAACGGAGATTCGTGACGGCGTTTTCATAAATGAAAATCGTCATGCAGACGAGAGGAATCAGCAGGATAAACAAATAGGACCAAATATATTTCAAAAACAGCCTGGATTTAAAGTAGTTTCGTTTCAACAATTCTGCCTCCTGTGTCAGCTGATAATCTTCAGGTACCTATCCATGATACCAACAAATCGGCGGTTTGGACATAGAGGGGCGGAAAGTTTCGAAATGCGTCCTCGGAAGAAAAAGCGGGCAAATCAAGATTTTCGGGTTGGCGAATGAAGGAATCGGCGCCGCTTCGAAGAAGTTATCTCTCGAAGATAGCGTTTTCATAAATCCGGCGGCAAGGCCGGAAACCGCGTGACACCCGTTTTTGCAAGGAAACCAAACCAATCGTGATATGGAGGATAACCATGAGTGAAAAGGAGCATTTGATCGAGGAAGAAGAATCCGTCGTCGTGCAAGGGGTGCACAACTACAGCAGCGAGGAGCAGTGGGTCAAACCCGAAGATCCGCTTCTTCTGGAGCGGCTCGAATGGTTCAAGGACCAGAAGCTCGGGCTGATGATGCACTGGGGGCCGTATTCCCAGCTGGGCCTGGTCGAGTCCTGGGCGCTCAGCGACGTGGACGAAGAATGGTCGCGCAACGAAATCGACTGGGATATCGACGCGGAGGAACTGAAGCGGCAGTATTTCGATCTGAACAAAACGTTTAACCCGCTTCGTTTTCAGCCGGACCTTTGGGCGGACCTTGCGGCGGACAACGGTTTTAAATATTTGAACTTTACGACCAAGCACCATGACGGATTTTGCATGTGGGATACCCGTACCACCGATTACCGCATTACCGGTCCGGATTGCCCTTTCCATACGCATAAATACGCCGACATCACGAAGCAGCTTTTTAATGCGTTCCGGGCGAGAGGCCTCGGCATTTCCGCCTATTTCTCCAAAGCCGATTGGCATTCGCCGTATTATTGGGCGCCGGGCATGCGGCCGGGAACGACGACGTCGCGCGGTCCGACCTATGATCCGAAGGAATATCCATGGCTGTGGGAGCAATTCGTGCAATTCACTCACGAGCAGATCATGGAGCTGATGACGAACTACGGCCGCATCGACGTGCTGTGGCTGGACGCCGGATGGGTCAACGACTACCGCGACCAGAACATCCGCCTCGGGGAAGTGGTGGACAAGGCCCGTCAAATCCAGCCATGGCTTCTTTCGGCGGACCGCACGGTCGGCGGGCCTTACGAAAACCTGATCACGCCGGAGCAGACGCTGCCTGAACGCGCGCTTCACGTGCCTTGGGAGAGCTGCATCACGATGGGATCGGCTTTCTCGTTCCGCTACGAGGATAACTATAAGTCGGTGCGCCAGCTGATTCATCTGCTCGTCGAAATCGTGGCGAAAGGCGGCAACCTGGCGCTGAACGTCGGTCCGCAGCCGGACGGAAGAATTTCGAAGACGGCGATTTCCCGGATCCAGGGCATGGGAGCTTGGCTGAAGGTCCATGGCGAAGGCATCTACGGAACGAGAGTGTGCGAGCCGTATTCGGTAGGCAACGTGCAGTTTACGCAAAAAGACGGGAAAATCTATGCGTTCTACCTGTACAAGGACGAAAACGAAACCGTTCCGGAAGAGATTCATTTGCCGCTGCAGAAAGAGTTCAGCCGCATCGACCTGATCGGCGGGCCGGAAGGGCTCGAGTACCGCAAGACGGACACCGGCATCGCCGTGCGCCTTCCGGCGAAAGAGCGCGAAGCCAAAGCGCCGATCGCGCATGCGTTCCGGATCCAATAAGACAGAAATATCGCAAGTTTGACATAACCGTATGATGTATTGGGCTCAGCATGAATAGAGCCGACCATTTGATCTGAAAGGTGCTGAACATATATGCAACAATGGTTTGAAGACGCGAAGCTGGGCATTTTTATTCACTACGGGATTTATGCGGTGGACGGCGTCGCCGAATCCTGGTCTTTTTACAACGGGAGAATATCTTACGAGCAATACATGAAGCAGTTGGACGGCTTCACCGCCTCCAAATTCGACGCGGACAAATGGGCGGACCTAATCGAAAAATCCGGCGCCAAGTACGCGGTGCTGACGACCAAACACCATGACGGCGTAGCGTTGTTCGACACGCAGTACAGCGATCTGAGCGTCATGAAGAAAACCCCTGCCAAGCGGGATATCATCAAGGAGTATGCCGAAGCGGTTACGAAAAGGGGAATCCGGCTCGGCATGTACTACTCGCTTATCGATTGGTCGCATCCGGATTATCCGAGCGTCTACGAAGGCGGCAAAGTGCCGGACGATTTGAGCACGGTCAACCGGTTTTCGAGCCCGCCGGACGGGGTGCAGGACGAAGAAAGATGGCAGAAGTTTTTGCAGTTCAACAACGACCAGCTGAAAGAAGTTTTGACGAATTACGGCAAGGTCGACCTGCTGTGGTTCGACGGGGACTGGGAACGGAGCGCCGAACAGTGGAATTTGCCGGAGTTCAAACATTACCTGAAATCCTTCAACCCGGACCTGATCATCAATTCGAGGCTTCAAGGGCACGGAGACTACAAAACGCCGGAGCAGGGCTTGCCGATCACGAGACCTGAAGGGCCGTGGGAATTCTGCACGACGATCAACTCGTCGTGGGGGTACGTGCCGACGGACAACCATTATAAATCGCTGAACCAGATCATCCGCATGTTCTGCGACTGCATTTCGATGGGCGGCAACATGCTGCTTGACATCGGGCCGCGCGAAGACGGAACGATCGACGAACGCCAGGAAGAGATCCTGCTCGGACTGGGCGACTGGATTCGCACGCATGCCGAGGCAGTGTACGGCACGCAGGAAGGCATCATGACGCGTTATTACCTTGGCGGCAGCACGCTGTCCAAAGACAAAAAGACGTTGTATCTCTTCGTCTACGACGATCCGAAAGAAAGCATATGCCTGAAGGGGTTGTGCAACCCGATCAAAAAGATCACCGTGCTGCACTCCGGAAAAGAGCTGACGCACGAAATCCACGGCGGCGTGCCTTGGTTCAACATTCCGGGAACGACCTGGATTCCTTTGACGGCCGAAGACACGCATGAGCACGTAACCGTGCTGAAGCTGGAATTCGACGAGGAAGTGGAAATGTACGGCGGTTCCGGAGCGGTCGTTACGCATAACTAGGGAGCCTGGCTTGGGGCCGGCAGCCGGATGAAAGGCTTTCGAAAAGGTCCGGGTGCCGCTCCCCTGCATTTTTGATCACATCATCCATTATTTAAAGGAGATTCCAATGGAGCAATTCAGATTACCGAAAATCCAAATGACCAGCTTCGAGCTTCCGAAGGCCGTCCAGGACGTCCTGAGCGAAGCGGAGGAAAAGCTGGCGCATCGCCCGAAGCTGCTGAAGCTGTTCAAAAACTGCTTTCCGAACACGCTGGAGACGACGACCAAGCTGATGGACGACGGCACGACCTTCGTCATTACGGGAGATATTCCGGCCATGTGGCTGCGCGATTCGGTGGAGCAGGTCATGCATTACGTGCCGCTGGCGAAAGACGACGAGGATCTGCAGCGCATGTTGTCCGGCTTGATCAAGCGCCATATCCGGTATATTCTGATTGACCCTTACGCGAACGCGTTTAACGAGTCGGCGAACGATTGGCACTGGAACACGGCCGATCAGACCGAAATGTCCCCATGGGTGTGGGAACGCAAGTTTGAGATCGATTCGCTTTGCTTCTCCATGCGCCTTGCTTATGCTTACTGGAAGGAAACCGGGCTCACCGATATTTTCGACGCCGGCTTCAAATTGGCGATGCGCGTGATTTATGACTTGTTTAAGACGGAGCAGCGCCATTTCGAGCGATCTCCGTACCGCTTCATGAGAAATGACGGCATCCGCCAGGATACGCTGGCCAACGGCGGGCTCGGCATGCCGGTCAATTATACGGGCATGGTTTGGTCCGGCTTCCGTTCCAGCGACGACGCCTGCGATTTCCATTACAACATTCCGGGCAACATGTTTGCCGTCGTCGCCCTTCGCCATATGCAGGAGTTTGCGGAATGGGTGTTCCGCGACACCGATTTCCTGAATGAGCTGAAGCTGCTCGAGCAGGACATCGATCACGGCATTCGATTGTACGGCATTTACAGGCACCCGGAATTCGGGCCGATCTATGCGTACGAAACGGACGGATACGGCAATTACTGCCTGATGGACGACGCGGGCACGCCTGGCCTTCTGTCCATTCCGTATCTCGGATACGTGTCGGCGGACGACCCGGTGTATCAGAATACGAGACGTTTCGCCCTGTCGAAGGCGAACCCGTTCTACTTCGAAGGCAAAGCGGCTAAGGGCATCGGCAGCCCGCACACGCCGGACGGCTTCGTATGGCATATGGCCCTGTCGATGCAGGGCATCACGGCTACGACGAAAGAAGAGAAGCTGGCGATGATCGAGATGCTGGAGGCGACCGATGCGGACACGGGCTACATGCACGAAGGTTTCCATGCGGACGATCCGGCGAATTTCACGAGAAAGTGGTTTGCATGGTCCAACAGCCTGTTCTCCAAACTCGTGCATCAAGCGATGAAAGAAGGGATTCTATGAGCCGGAACGTCATCGTATTTTACGACTCGGCATTTCCGGGCAGCCCCGGGCTTGACGATCGGGCCGTCAAGGCCTTGCGGCAGATCGGCACGGTCGTCGGCGCGGCGGATTTGGCCGGAGCTCTCGGCTCCAGCCGGGACGGCTGTTTCGTCAATCTGCACGCGCCGTATTTTCCAAAAGCGGCCTGGCCGGAGATTCACGCCTTCCTGCGGCGCGGCGGGGGGCTTATCAGCATTGGCGGAGCGCCTTTCAAAGTCCCAGTTCGCTGCGAAGAAGGAGGCTGGACGCCTGAAGCCGAACAAACCGCCTACCATCGCGAGCTGTTCATCCACGAAACGCTGCGCGTGAACGCAGGGCCCGTGCAGTCTTTTGCTGCGTCCAGTCAGATTCCGCTGTTGGCCGGCCGGGAGGCGCTTTTCGAGATTCGGGATACGTGGAATCTGGTGCCGCATACGACCCGAAACAGCGATTTTCCGCATGAAATGGGTTCGGCCGGAACGATGAGCACGCAGGTCTACCCGCTCCTGAAAGGGATCAGCGGCGAAGGACGGGAAGCGGCCGCTCCCGTCGTCTTATGGGAACATTCCCGCGGCGACTTTGCGGGTTCCAGATGGCTGTTCGTCAATCTGCCGTTATCGAAGGCGTTTTGGGAACAGGGCGGCGTCGATGCGTTAGCGGAATGGAGCGCCTTCTGCGCGAAACCGGTGACGGAGCTTGCGATCAAAACCAATTATGCCGCTTACGAGCCGGGCGAACAGGCGGTGCTGATGCTGCAGATGCAGCGGATCGCGAAATCGAATGAGGCGGAGGTTTCGGATCAGCGCTGGACGTTCGAAATCACCGTGGAGCAGGATGAAGGCGACCAGTTTTGGGTGCAGCGTTTCGGCGCCGAAGTGACGAAATCGCTGGATTTCGTCCGCATTCCGGTGCCGCTGGACATCCAAAGCGGGCTTTACCGCGTCGTATGCCGGGCGACCTCCGAAGACGGGGAGACGCGCGTGCTCCGTCACGGCTTCTGGGGGAACGATCCGGAGCTCCTTGCGAAGGGAAGCCCGGTCAGCTGCGGCCGCGACTATTTCGTGAAGGACGGACGGCCGCTGCCGATCGTCGGCATGACTTACATGGCCTCCGACGTGGCCCGCAAATTTCTGTTTCTGCCGAACGCGGATGTTTGGGACCGGGATATGGCGCAGATGGCCCAGGCCGGGATCAACTGGATCCGGACGGGGCTTTGGACCGCTTACCGCAACGTGATGCAGGTGGACGGGCATGCGTCGGAAGAGGTGCTTCGGGCGATCGACGCGTTTATTCTCACCGCCAAAAAACATGATCTGCAGTTGACGTTCACTTTCTTCTCTTTTACGCCGGAAACTTGGGAAGGCACGAACCCTTATCTCGACCCGCAAAGCGTGGAAGCGCAAAAGCGGTTCATTCGTTCCATCGTGCATCGCCACCGGGCGACGAGCAACGTCGATTGGGATTTGATCAACGAACCTTCGATGTTCGATCCGAAACGGATTTTCGCATCGGGACCGAGATCCTGCGGCGACCGGTTCGAGCGGGCGGCTTTCTCGGCCTGGCTCGAGGAACGCCACGGACGGATCGAGCTTCTGCAGGAGCGCTGGAACATGACGCCGGAGCAGCTGCCGAGCTTTCAGGCGGCGGCGATTCCCGGGCCGCAGGAAATCAACTTCGACGTGCAGGACATGATCTTGGAGAAAAAAGGCACGCGGTGGCTCGACTACTGCTTGTTCTCCATGGACATGCACAATCGGTGGGCCAAGCAGTTATACGAAGAAATCAAACATTTGAGTCCGGATCAGCTCGTCACGGTCGGGCAGGATGAAGCGTTAGGCGCGCAGCGTCCTTCGCCGTTTTTCTACCAGGAGGCGGTCGACTATACGACGGTCCATTCGTGGTGGCTCAACGACGACCTGGTCTGGGACGGCGTATTCGCGAAAACGGCGGACAAGCCGAACGTCATTCAGGAAACCGGCATCATGTACGTCGAAACGCCGGAAGGACGGGCCAAACGAACCGAGGAGGAGCTGCGGAGCATCCTGGAGCGCAAATACGCTTATGCCTTCGCGACCGGAGGAGCCGGGGCGATCCATTGGATCTGGAATACGAATTTTTACATGGACAATGCCAACGAGTCGCATATCGGCGCGCTCCGGGCGGACGGGACGGAAAAGCCGGAAACCGACGTCTCGTACGGGTTCGGCAAGTTTATGGGCGAAATCCGGGACCTGTTCCAGGAACGCGAACTGGAGGAAGTGGCCGTTATTTTTCCTTACTCGAACGATTTCTCCAACCGCAAGCTGGCGTACGAGGCGACGACGCGCCTGACGCGCGTGTTCTCCTACCAACTGAACATGCCGATTCGCGGCGTATCGGAATATCATCTCGAGCCGCTGGAACAGGATCCGGCGAAGCTGATCCTGCTGCCTAGCGCCCATAATTTCGACGATGCCGCTTGGGATCGCCTGCTCGGCATCGTGGAGCGGACGGGAGCGACCCTGCTTGTGACGGGGCCGATCAGCATCGACGCCTACTGGCGTAAAACGGAGCGGCTGGCCGATTTGCTTGGGGAAGGACGGCTTTGCAATGTCCGCCGCGAAGAGCTGCTGAACGTGGACGGACATGAAATTCCGTTATCTTACGGCAAACGCCGGATTGCGGAAGTGAGCAAGGAGGCCCGGAGCGGCGGAACGGCTGAAGCGGCCGATGCCCCGGCCGCGGGCGACGCGGTCCGGAATATCCGGTTAGGCAACGGGCGGTTGATCTGGTGTCCGCTTCCGATCGAATTAAACGACAGAACGGATTCGATGGCGGCGCTGTACCGGTACGCCCTTGACGAAGCAGGCTGCCAAAGCGGCCTTGAATGGATCCGGGGCGATGTACCCGGCGTATACGGCCGGAAGCTGAAATTCAGGGACGGGTATCTGTACGTTTTCGTATCGGAATATGCCTGGGATACGAACATTGAAGTGAAGGATGCCGACACGGGCGTGGCCTACGCATTCGGACTGGAACGGGAACGATCCGTCCTGTTCGCGGCGGACGGCGAAGGGCGGATCATTTCGGTTTATCGCCCGCACGAGGTTGAAATCCACATCAAATCATGAATTGCCGGAGGGAAGCGACATGAACTTAAGCGGAGTGCCTGAACCGAAGATCGAATACGCTCCGAAGCATTATATTTGCCGCCGGGCGGCCGGGCCGCTCGAACTGGACGGAAGGCTCGACAAGCCGTTTTGGGAAACCGCGGCCTGGACGGAGGAATTCGTCGACATCGAAGGCGACCTGCGTCCGAAGCCGGCGAAAGCGACCCGAGTCAAAATGCTCTGGGACGACGAATATTTTTATTTCGGGGCGGAGCTGATCGAGGATCAGATTTGGGCGACGCTCACGGAACGCGAATCGGTCATTTTTTATGACAACGATTTTGAAATTTTCATCGATCCGGACGGGGATACGCATCAATATTACGAGTTCGAGATCAACGCGCTGAATACGGTGTGGGATCTGATGCTCGTGCAGCCATACCGCGACGGTGGACCTCCGGTGAACGGCTGGGATATCAGAGGTTTGAAAACGGCCGTCCATATCGACGGGGAACTGAACAATCCCGAAGCGGACAACCGGAAGTGGAGCGTCGAAGTAGCGATTCCTTGGAACATCTTGAAGGAATGCGCGCCCGCAGGCCGTATGCCGGTCAAAGGCGAATTTTGGCGCGTCAATTTCTCCCGCGTCGAGTGGCAGGCCGAGGTTCGGAACGGAAAATACGAAAAGGTGATCAATCCCGAGACGGGCAAGCCTTATCTGGAAGACAACTGGGTATGGTCGCCGATGGGCATCATCAACATGCATTACCCGGAGCTTTGGGGATATGTGGTGTTTGCCGATGCCGACGGGCCCGATTCGTTCGAGCTGCCGCGGGATGAACGCATCAAGTGGGAGCTGCGCAAGCTGTATTACCGCCAGCGCAATCATTTCGAGGCACGCGGCGAATTCGCGAAGGAGATGGAGCATCTGAAGGGCGATGATGCCTGGAGCATCGAACCGGTCATCGAGACGACGCGGAGCCTGTTCCAGATCACGGCCCCTTCGGCGGACGGAACGGCGGTATATTGCATCCGGCAGGACGGAAAGTTGTGGAAGGAGGAACGGAAATGACGATGCAGACCTCTGCTTTTTCGCTGGATCAGGCGGCGATCGGGCTGATTGAACGCAAGTTCGGCGAGAAACGCCGGATGGCCGCGGCAAGGGAACAGGAATTGTTTGGCATTTTTCAGGAAGAACTGACGGAAGAAGAGACTTGGGCGCTTAAGTACTTGTACGCGTATATGCCGGTCAACGACATGGCCGACTACGACGGTGCGCTGTTTTTGAGCCATGTGCGCACGACGCTTGCGATCCGCAAGGAAATGCCCTGGGGGGAGCGCGTGCCGGATCATCTGTTCCTGCATTTCGTCCTGCCGTACCGGGTCAATACCGAAAATATCGAGGATTCCCGCGGCATTCTGCACGAAGCTTTGGCGGAACGCACGAAATCCTTGTCCATGGCGGATGCCATCCTGGAAACGAACTACTGGTGCCATGAAAAGGCGACTTATATCGGCAGCGATCTCCGTACGATTTCGCCGCTGACGATGATCCGCAACGCCCGCGGCCGCTGCGGCGAGGAATCGACGCTGGCGGTTGCCGCGCTGCGCAGCATCGGCATCCCGGCGCGCCAGGTATACACGCCGCGCTGGGCGCATTGCGACGACAACCATGCTTGGGTCGAGGCTTGGGCCGACGGGAAATGGTATTATTTCGGCGCCTGCGAACCGGAAGCCCGGCTGAACCAAGGCTGGTTCAGTCCGCCGGCCCGGCGCGCAATGCTGATCAACACGCGGATTTACGCGGATTATCCGGGTCCGGAAGACATCACGCTTGCCGACGAATGGTTTACGGAAATCAACCTGCTGGAAAACTATGCGCCGACGCGGACGATCACGGTCGCCGTCAAGGATCGCCAAGGGAAGGCGGTCAGCGGGGCACAGGTGCACTTCGAGCTGTACAATATGGCCGAGTTTTATCCGATCGCCACGATTCCGACGAATGAACTTGGAGAGGCTTCGTTCAAGACGGGATACGGCGATCTGCTCATTCGCGCCGTCCGGGACGGCGCGTGGGGCGAACGCAAAGTGACCGTGGCCGAAAGCGACCGGATCGAACTGGTTTTGGATCAGGCGGAGCAGCCTTCCGGAACGTTGGATCTCGACATGGTTCCGCCGCCGGAGCGCGAAGGAGACGAAGCGGAAGCTTTATCCGAAGAGAGCATCCAAAGGCATAACCGCCGCCTGGAAGAAGGCACGAAGATCCGGACCAATTACGAAGCCACGTTCCTGACCGAAGCGGATGCGACGGAACTTGCCGCGGAATTCGGGCTGCCGGCAGACCGGGTGTGGGACGTGCTGCGCAAGGCTCGCGGCAACGACCGCGAAATCGCCGCTTTTCTCCGCGAGCGTTCGGGGGAATACGGCGAGTGGCCGCTGCGGCTGCTGGAAAGCTTGAACGAAAAGGATCTGGTGGATACGTTCCGTCCTTCGCTTGACGATCATCTGATCGGCGGGCTGGCGCAGCGCGGGGAACTCGACGAAACGACGTTCGTTTCATACGTGCTTTGTCCGCGCGTGCTGTACGAAATGATCGTGCCGTATAAGCGCTTTTTCCAAGAGACGTTTGCGGTCGATGCCGCGGCGATCCAAGCCGATCCTTCGGTGCTTGTCCGCAAGCTGGAAGACGGATACGCTGTGTGGGAAGACCTTCAAAACCTGAAGGGCAAAGGCAATCCGGTCGGCACGTACAAGCTGATGCACGGGGATGACGTATCGCTCGACATTTTGTTCGTCGCCGTATGCCGGAGCCTGGGCATCCCGGCCCGCCTGCATCCAAGCGAGCTGAAGCCGCAATATCTCGAAGGCGGCACATGGAAAGACGCCATGTTTGCCGCGCATGCGCCGCAGGAAGAGGAAACGAAGGCATGGGGGTCGCTGCGCCTGCTGCGCGATCCGGAGGCTGCGCCGGAAACGGCCGAAGCTTCATATTACGAAAATTTCACGTTCGCCCGTCTGGAGAACGGCAGGTACAAGACGCTGGTCTATCCGTACGGCAAAAAAGACGTATATGACGAGCCGTTCGAGGTGGAGCCGGGCTTTTACCGGCTGACTTCGGGCGTACGGCTGAAGGACGGCACGGTGCAAGCGCGTTTCGCCTATTTCAAGGTCACGGCAGGGGAAACGACCGACGTTGTTCTGACGTACCGCCAAGCGCAGCATGACATTCCGGTGCTCGGAAAGATCGACCGGACCAGCGCGTTGACAACGCTGGAGGGAACCGATGCAACGCTTGGCGAGCTGATCGGCGGCTCCGGGGCCATCGTCGCCTGGATCGAGCCGGAGCGCGAGCCGACGAAACATCTGTTCCGCGAAATCGGCGAACTGGCGGAGCCGTATGCGAAGCTTGGCGCACCGATCGTGCTTATTATCGGCAATGCCGAGTGGACCGCTTCGTTTGATCCGGCGGCTTACCCGAACCTGCCGTCCGGCACGGTGTTCGTCCGGGATGCCTCCTACGCGGCGCTGCCGGATTTCATTGCCCAGTCCCCTGCCCGGGATGCAGGCTACCCGCATTTGTTCGTGCTGGATGCAGTGGATCAAATTCGCTATACGGCATCGGGTTATAAAATCGGAACCGGCAAGGAAGCGCTGCAGGTTTTGTCCGGCGTATGGCAGTAAACTACGAATCGGAGTGAAATCGAATGACCGAGAAAAAATATATCGTCGCGGGTTACGCCGTCGACGCCAAGCTTCCTGACATGACGCGGGAAGACCTCATGAAATTGACCCATCTCAACGTGGCTTTCGGCCATGTCGTGGACGGCCGGATTTCGACGGCCCATCTGAAAAACGCGGCCGTGTTGCGGAAGATCAAGGACGAGCATCCGGAGCTGAACATCGTTTTGTCCGTCGGCGGCTGGAGCGCCGGAGGTTTCTCCGAAGCGGCTTCGACCGAAGCGGGAAGACAAAGCATGGCGGAGTCGGCGGTTCAAGCCATCGTGGACCATCCGTTCGACGGGATCGACCTGGATTGGGAATATCCGTGTTACGGGGAAGCCGAAATCGCGTCCAGCCCGGACGACAAAAGGAATTTTACGCTGCTGCTCCAGACGATCCGCGAGGCGCTGGACCGCAAAGGCGCGGAAGACGGACGCCATTACCTGCTGACCATTGCGGCGGGCGCGGACCAATATTACGTGGACGGCACCGAAATGGACGAGGTGCAGAAATATCTCGATTTCGTTCAGTTGATGACCTATGATATGCGCGGCGGATTTCAGGTGCTGACCGGTCACCACACGAACCTGTACACGCCGACGGGAGATTTGTTCCGCATCAGCACGGACGCCTCCGTGAAGATGTTTATGCGCGCAGGCGTGCCGAAGGAGAAAATCGTCATCGGGGCCGCTTTTTACTCCCGCGTCTGGCATCAAGTGCCGGACCGCAACAACGGGCTGCACCAAATGGCCGGCACGACCGGCGGGTACGGACCGGATTTCGGGACGCTCACGAGAGAATATATCAACAAAAACGGCTACACCCGTTATTGGGACGAAGAGGCGCGCGCGCCGTACTTGTTCAACGGTTCGAGTCTCATTTCCTATGACGACGAGGAGTCGATCGGGCATAAATGCGGCTATGTCAAAGACAACGGCCTGGCAGGCATCATGTTCTGGGAATACGGCTGCGACGACACCCATCAATTGCTTGACGCGATGCATCGCGGACTGAAGTAACTGATGTTTTGAAACCTGCTGTCATTTGATCCATATCATCAAGTTAAAAAAGGCTGAAGGCTTGCGGCATCGTCGGGTGTGCAGCCCTCGGCCTTTTTTATCATGGCGGGCTCTCTGAAAGAGGTTGGCCGATCCTCCATCTCCAGTCCACCGGGCCATATCTTTCATGATGCAATTTT
Source organism: Paenibacillus sp. YAE3 (assembly GCF_057546105.1). NCBI lineage: Bacteria > Bacillati > Bacillota > Bacilli > Caryophanales > Paenibacillaceae > Paenibacillus > Paenibacillus sp. YAE3. The sequence goes on from NZ_BAAIYF010000004.1 coordinate 47,920, forward strand.
AAAGGGATTTTTGTCGGCATATGGAAGTGATTAAGGCGGTTCACAGCATATACATGATGGCGAAGGAGGGAAACGGCATGCAGAAAGCATTTATCCTCTACTTTTGGACGGAAAAACGGAATAACCTCGACGAGCTGAACCGGCTGCTGTCCGAAGGGTGGAAGGTACACAGCCAAAAACCGATGGGCACGGGCCAGACTACCGGAGCGTATTCGCTTGTCATTTTGGAAAAATAAGCGGCTAACCATGGGACTGCCCACATGCAAAGCCGATATGAGGTGATCGAATGAGTGACGTTATTACGATAAAGCCGTTAACCGATCCGTCGGAGGCGGAGATGCTGAATCAGGAGTTTACCCGCTACGGCTGGTACCGGCAGGGGGATTATTTCGAGCGCTGCCTGCAGGAGAACCGGGAAGGGAAGCGGGTTACGCTGATGGCTTTTTGCGGAGAGGAATTGGCCGGATGCTGCCATCTCATTTATCAGTCCAAATATCCGTATTTTCAGGAACGGCGCATTCCGGAGATTAACGACTTGAACGTATTCCCGGAATTCCGGCGCAAAGGCATCGCCAGCCGTATGTTTGACGAGTTCGAGCGCATCGCGGCAAGGGAGTATTCCCGAATCGGCCTTGGCGTCGGCTTGTACGAGGATTACGGAAACGCACAGCGGATGTATACGAAACGCGGGTACGTATTGGACGGGCAGGGTTTGACCTATAAAAACGTAAAGGTGAAGCCGGGCGAAAGCGTCATGGTCGATGACGACCTGGTTTTATATTTGATCAAAGAGCTTGATGGAGTGCCAAAGAAATCGTGAGGATCATGCGGCAGGAAATATTCGGCGAAGCCATCGAATAAATGGCCAACGACGAAAAAGCGACGGCACGCGGCCCGGCAAAACGTTCGAACCCTAACGTACAGGGAACGGGCGTTTTTTTTTGCTCGCCAGCCTTTGTATTTTATATGTGCAAGGGCCGTTTAGGCAGCCATGTGGCCATCAAAGAATCGCGGGACGGCCATCGGGCTCAGGTTTTCACTTTATGGGGAAGAAGAGTAGGCGTTTTTCTGCTTCGTTTAAGGCTATTTTTATCCCAAGGCATTTGTTATGATCGTGTAAGGCCTCGAAAAAGGAAAAACAAGCCAAAAAAGGAGGGGCGGCGATGAATTACACGATCAGACCCATTGCGGAGCGGGATGTCCCTTTCATGTGGGATATGCTGTATGAATCGCTTTATGTCCCGGAAGGCGGAAAACCGTTCGGAAGGGAGATTCTGCAGGACCCGGCGATCGCCAAATACGCGGAGCATTGGGGGCGTCCGGGCGACATCGGATGGATCGCCGTCACGGATGACGGACAGCCGATGGGGACGATCACGGCGCGTTTGTTTGACGAAAGCAACCGGGGATATGGTTATGTCGGCCCGGACGTGCCGGAGCTCGGCATGGCGATTTCGCGATCTTATCGGGGGCAGGGCATCGGGACGGCGCTCATGAAGGCGCTTTTCGATGAACTCCGGAAAAGAGGGATTTCCCGGGTATCGCTCAGCGTTGACCCCAATAACGAGGCGGCGGTCAAGCTTTATCGGCGTTTCGGTTTTACGGACGTAGGCGTCGTGGATACGTCGATCACCATGGTGGCCGACGTGAAGCGCGGGAATTAATTTGCGCAGCAAAGGGAGCGGATAGCGTGAACATATATCACTTCGGCAGCGAAAAAGGAAAAACCATCAACGCATACGGCAGCCGGCATCTTGTTATGACCCGCATTTTAAGCAGTTCGGGCGAATTGCAGACGGGATGCATGCATCTTGGTCCCGGCGGCGTCGTGGGGTACCATCAAGCGACGATGCCGCAGTTATTTCTGGTTGTGAGCGGCGAAGGCGTCGTCAGAGGGAGCGAAAACGAGGAGATGCCCATTCAGGCCGGCAGTGCCGCTTATTGGGAAGCGGGCGAATGGCATGAGACGCAAACGGAGCAGGGACTGACCGCCATCGTCATTGAAGGGGAATCGTTGAAGTTATATTTGGAATAGCGATGGATGAGGTGAACAAGATTGATCATTTGGGTAAACGGCGCGTTCGGCGCGGGAAAGACGCAAACGGCGCATGAGCTTCACCGGCGGATTCCGAATTCGTACATCTATGATCCGGAGAACGCGGGCTATTTTATACGCAAAAACGTCCCCAAACCCATGGCCAAAAGCGATTTTCAGGACCACAAGGCGTGGCGCGACACGAACTATGGCATGATCAAATACATCCACGAGGAATACGACGGAACGCTGATCATTCCGATGACGATCGTGAATCCGGAATATTTTGACGACATTGTCGGCAGATTGAGGCGGGACGGGATCGCCGTTCATCATTTTGCGCTTTGCGCCGGCAGGGAGACGCTGCTGAAAAGGCTGCGGAGCCGCGGAGAAAACGGCCGTTCCTGGGCCGCCCGGCAGATCGACCGCTGCATCGAAGGGCTTTCCCTTCCCGCATTCGAACGGCAGCTGCAGACGGACGACATGACGATTTCCGAAGTGGCGGAGACCATTGCGGCAGCGGTCAACATTCCGTTGCTGCCCGATCCGCGCGGCAACTTGCGCAAGAAATACGACAGGATCATGACGCAAATCAAGCATATCCGCTTTTTGAATTAAACCATGGAAGAGGGATGGATTTGAAAACATTCGAACAAAAACTTGAGGACTACGCCAGGCTGCTGATTCAGGTAGGCGTGAACCTGCGGGCCGGGCAGGTCCTGTACATCGAATCGCCGATCGAAACGATCGAATTCACGCGCCTCGTCGTTAAGCAAGCCTATCGTGCCGGAGCCAGGTATGTCCAGGTTGCATGGCAGGACGAGGTATCAACGCGGCTGCGTTTTGATGAAGCGGAGGAGGCTACCTTCGACTATTATCCGACATGGGTCGCTTCCTCGATGGAACAGCTAGCCGAATCCGGCGGTGCCGTTCTTCTGCTGGATGGAGAGGATCCGAATCTGTACGACGGGGTGGATCCGGCAAAGCTTTCCGCTTCCCGCAGAGCTGCCGCCGCAGCCCGGCAAACCTATCTGGGGTATGTGCGGAGCAACTATTTGAACTGGTGCATCGTCAATGTGCCGACCCGGGCCTGGGCGGATGCGGCGTATCCGGAATTGCTGAGCGAAAGCCGGGTGTCGGCATTATGGGAAGCGATCTTTTCCATGAGCCGCATTGGAGAGGTTGATCCGGTCAAGGCCTGGCGGGAGCATATGGAGGCCCTTAAACGGAGGGCGGATCTCCTGAACGCCAAGCGTTACCGCAGACTTCATTACCAAGCCCCCGGGACGGACCTGACGGTGGAACTTCATCCGGATCATATTTGGGCAGGCGGCGGACAGCTCACGCAGGCGGGTTTTCCGTTTGTGGCGAACATGCCGACGGAAGAGGTGTACACCATGCCGCTGCGGACCGGAACCAACGGCGTAGTGGCCGGCACCAAACCGTTTTTGCTGAACGGACAGATCGTGGATCGCTTCAGCTTGACCTTCAAGGAAGGCCGGGTCACGGATTTCGCCGCCGAAGCCGGCTATGAAACGCTGAAACGTTTCCTGGAATCGGATGAAGGGGCCCGGTATCTCGGCGAAGTGGCGCTGGTTCCTTACGATTCCCCGATCTCGAATACCGGCAGGCTGTTTTACAACATCGGCATCGACGAAAATGCCTCTTGCCATTTTGCCTTAGGAAACGCGTATCCGACCAATATGACCAACGGTACGGGTTACTCGAAAGAAGAACTGCTCCTCAGCGGCGCAAACGTCAGCCCGTTTCACGAGGATTTTATGATCGGGTCGCCTGAACTCCGAATCGACGCCGAACTGGAGGACGGGACGATGGAGGCGCTGTTCCGGAACGGAAACTGGGCTGCGGACGTTGACCCAAAATAATGCTTGAGCAGGTTTGCCATCCTGTTGTATGATGCTACCAATTACTTTGAAAGGGGTGGCCCCGTTGCAACTGCAGATCGAAGAATACTCGCTTAATGCCTGGCCCGCGCTGCAAACGCTGGTCTATGACGGATGGCTGCTCCGCTTTGCCGACGGGTATACGAAACGGTCCAATTCCGTGAACGCGCTGTACAACCGGGACGAAGAACGCCTTGAACGGAAAATCGCCAAATGCGAGGAGTTGTACGCTAAGGCGGGGCTGCCGGCCGTGTTTAAAGTCACGTCGTTTGGTCCTCCTTCATTGGACCGGGCGCTTGAATCCGGAGGATATACGCTTGTCGACCCTTCCTGCAACATGTTCTTGGAGGATCTGGACGGATCGGCAAAACCGCTTCTCACGGACGCCGAAGTGTTCGCAGCGCCGACTTCCGCATGGCTGGAGACCTTGGCAAGACTGAATCCCAAGCTGTCGGAGCATGATCTTGCCGTCACCGCGAAAATGCTGTCCGGTACGGTGCTGCAAACCGGATGTTTTACGCTGTATGAAGGGGCCGTTCCCGTTGCCTGCGGCATCGGCGTCATCGAGGACCATATGGTCGGTTTGTTTGATATCGTCACGTCCGAGCAGCACCGGAACCGGGGATACGGCGAGCAGCTGATCCGGAACATGTTGAGATGGGCAAAAGAAAACGGGGCAACGCAAAGCTACCTTCAGGTTCTTCGGCATAATCCGCCCGCCCACAGGTTGTACGAAAAGCTCGGTTACCGCCTAAATCTATTCCTATTGGTACCGGGTAAAAAGATTAAAGTAAAGGAGGTGCGCACGCATGAAGTTGGTCATTATATTCGGGCCGCAGGCCGTCGGAAAAATGACGGTGGGGCAGGAGCTCGCCAAAATCACGGATTTAAAGCTGTTCCACAACCATATGACGATTGACCTCGTTTCCAACTTTTTCAGCTACGGATCGGCTCCCGGGAAACGGCTGGTCGGGCTGTTCCGCCAGGAAATTTTCGAGGAGGTGGCCAAAAGCGATTTGGCCGGGCTGATTTTTACGTTTGTATGGGCATTTGATTTGCCGAGCGATTGGGATTACATCAAGCACATCAGCGGTATTTTCGAAGAGCAGGGCGGTACGGTCTATTACGTCGAGCTGGAAGCGGATGTAAACGAGCGTCTTGCCCGGAACAAAAGCCCTCACCGATTGGCCCACAAACCGACCAAACGCGATCTGGAATTCTCCGAGCGGGACCTGCTGGATTCGATGGAGAATTATCGGCTGAACTCACTGGAAGGAGAAATCACGCACTCCCATTATCTGCGGATCAACAATACCCGTCTCGGTCCGGAAACCGTCGCTCGGATGATCAAGGAGAAATTCGGTTGGTAACGGGAGCGGAAGGAGCTTACGTCCAATGAAATACATCGAGTTGTCCCGTCTCATCCAAGACGGTTTGCCGGGGTACCCCGGAGACACGGTAACGGAACTCAAGCCGCACAAAACGCTGCAGCGGGACCATTATAACAACCATCAACTGAACATCAACATGCATGCCGGAACCCATATCGACGGCCCGATGCATTTGACCGACCGGCGGGTCTATCTCAGCGAATATTCTCCCGATAAGTTCATTGGAGAGGGTTGTTTGCTGAACGTGCGCGGCGAGCGCGAAATCGGGTATCAACCGGCGTACGAAGAACGCATCAAGGAACACGGGATCGTGCTGCTGCATACGGGACACGGCAAGCGGTACGGACACAGCGATTATTTTACCGATTATCCGGTGCTCACCCTGGGGCTGGCCGAGTTGTTCGTGCGCAAAAACGTGAAGCTGGTCGGCCTGGATACCCCGTCGCCGGACAAATTTCCGTTTGAAGTACATAAGTATTTGTTTGAGCACGACATTTTGCTGATCGAAAATTTGACGAATTTGGATGGGATGGAAGGGGCCGGTTCGTTCGAAGTCATCGCGATGCCGCTCTACATTCAGGCCGACTCTTCCATCGCCAGGGTTGTGGCAAGGGTTAAATAACTTTTTTCCAGGGGAGTGGCTGGAGATGAGAAAAGGTTTTTTCTATGATGAGCGCAAGGCCGAAACGAATATGTGGGTATATTTGAAATTATGGGCGTACCGGCTGCTCGTGAAGATCAACCCGGATCGGCCGCAATACCGGCGCATGCTGGAGGACATCCAAAAACGGATTCAAGAATCGCGGCATTTGCGGGTGAACGGGACGTAAAAAAGGAGGCAGCCGCATGAATAAAGTGATCGCATATTACGATCGTTTCGACGAATGGGGACGGCTCGACCGCGAGCCGATCGAATTTATCATCAACCTTCATCATATCGAAAGCATGTTGCCGCCGCAGGGGCATATTTTGGATAACGGGGCCGGGCCGGGAAAATATGCGGTCGAGCTGGCGAGGCTCGGGTACCGGATGACGCTGACGGATTTGACGCCGAGTTCGGTGGACGCCGCCAAAAGGAAAGCCGCGGAATTCGGGGTCCTGGATCAGTTTGAAGGTTTTTATGCCGCCGACGCCAGGGATTTAAGCATGCTGCCGGATGAACATGTCGACGCCGCGCTGATGCTTGGGCCGCTGTATCATCTGCAGACGGAAGAGGGCAGAGTTAGCGCCGTGAAGGAGCTGCATCGGGTAACGAAGCCGGGCGGACTCGTGTTTGTCGCTGTGATGTCCAAAACAAGGTTTTTAATGAATTCGCTCATGCAGCCCGAGCATTGGAAACCGAACCATACGGTTGAAGGCATCCGCCGGTTTTTGCAGACCGGTACGTTCGATCACGCGGACGAAGGACGGTTTACCGGGGCCTATTATTTTGACATCGCCGAGGTAAATCCGTTTATGGAGTCCCAAGGGTTTGAATCCGTAAAATTGATCGGCTCGAGCAGCGTTGCGGGTGCCATGACACCGGAACAGTGGGACTACTGGCGCCGGCAGGGAGATGAGGCATATCGCCAAGTTTTGGACATCGTCATCCAAGAATCCGAAAATCCCTATTCGCTCGGTACTGCTTCGCATCTGCTTTATATCGGGAGGAAGGTTTGAATGGAGCGCATGATTTGAAAGGGAGCCTGAAAGGCTCTTTTTTTGCAAGGCACGGCATGGCGTAACGATGATAACCATTAGATCTGAAGGCACGGGAATATATGTAGAGAGGGTGGGTTCGATGAAGATGGCCTTGGTTTTGTTCAACGGAGTGACATTCCTTGATTTTGTCGGATTTTATGACGTGATTTATCGTTTGAACCTTTTTGACAAGACGAAAGGAACGACTTGGGACATTTGCGGTGTCACCGGGGAAGTAACGGATGAACTTGGCATGCAGGTAAAGGTCAATGTCATTCAGCCCGACTTGTCCGAATATGACCTTGTTTTTATTCCGGGAGGAATGGGAACACGAAAACTTAAGGATGATGCCGGATTCATCGAATGGATCAAGACCGCGGAACCGGTGAAGTACAAAGTATCGGTATGCACAGGTTCGTTGTTGTGGGGAGCCGCAGGATGTTTGAAGGACAGGAAAGCAACGACCCATCCGAATGTATATGACTTGTTGGAGCCCTATTGTTCAGAGGTGATCCCGTCCCGGATTGTGAAGGATGGCAACGTCATTACGGCCGGGGGAGTCGCAACATCAATCGATCTAGGACTATTTATCACGGAATTGTTTGCGGGAAAAGAAGCGGCCGATGTTGTGAAGAAACAGATTGATTATCCATATACGGCGGTCGGGATCGTGGAAGTGTAGCAGCTCGAGGGACTTGGCGTATAACCACACCTTTATTGAGGATTGGGAGCAATTAAATAAAGAAGAAACACTAGCGACTTGAGATGTTTCCGTTTCTGAATATTTTCTGAATCTCGGGGGTTTTTTCTGGAAGGAAAGGAAATGAACGGCGTCGAATACTTCCCAGCATAAAATAACATTGGGGGAGCTTTCAAGCTATGATCACGCAAAAAAACCGTTTTATGCTCCAGTTGTCGGCAGCCGTCATTCTGTTATCCGTCTTCCCGCATTTGCTGAACGGCCATTGGGACGTATTTACAGGTATGAATGCCCCAACCATGGAAGGAATGGGCATGGGAGTGATGAATTACACGGCCCGCTTCCGGGTCATTTTGAACTTGCTGCTCGTCATCCCGTTTGCGCTATGGGCAACGGGTTTGATCTTATTCAGGAACAAGGCCGACCAACGCTGGATTCCCGTCCTGAACACCTTAGCCCTTACTTTCGCGAGTATTTCCATCATCGCCGGCGGCGGCGGGCATGTCGAATTGCATTTCTCCATCTTTATGGTGATCGCCATCCTGGCCTATTATGAAAACATTTCCCTGGTCGTTCTTATGACGGTGATTTTTGCGCTCCAGCACGCGGCAGGCTACCTGGTCATTCCGGAAATCGTGTTCGGCACTTCTTCATACAGCTTTGGCATGGTATGCGTTCATGCCCTATTTCTGGTCCTTACGGCAGGCGCAACCATGCTGCAAATCAACTCATCAGCCCGAATCCGGCGGGCATTGGAATCGGAAAAACAACATGAAAGAAAACGGGCCGTCCAAGATGTGATCAAGCGTCTTTCGTCCGCCTCGAGCCACATTGTCGGATCTGCGGGGCAATTGTCCGCCGCTGCTGCCGAAACTGCCCAATCCAATCATCGGATGGTTCAATCCATGCAGGACATTGTGGAGGGAACCCAGTCCCAGGTCATGGGTTCCGCCGAGAGTACCCGGGCCATGCAGGAGATCGCTGCCGGGATCATGCGCATTGCTTCGTTTTCAACAGAGGTGTCCCGCTCAGCACAACAATCGGCAGCGCTCGCGAAGGAGGGGAATGAATCGGCCCGCCGCGTAAGCGAGCAAATGGACCGGATTCAGCTGGCGGTCAACCGTTCCGATCACAGGGTACAAACGTTAAATGACCGCGCTTTGGAAATCGGCAAACTGCTTGAAACGATCCGGGCAATATCCAGCCAGACCGATTTGCTTGCGCTCAATGCCGCTATCGAAGCATCCCGGGCCGGCGAGCATGGGCGGGGTTTTGCCGTCGTCGCTTCGGAGGTTCGGAAGCTGTCCGATCAATCCGGCAAGATGGCCGGGGAGATTTCCCGCCTGGTTGAGACGGTCCGGCAAGATTCCCTGGACGCCTTGCTGTCCATGGACGAGGTGCAAGAAAGTGTTCGGAGCGGCATGGATATCACCTTGAGTGCCGGAAGGTCGTTTGAGAAGCTGCAGGTGTTGTCCAAGCAGGTAGCCGACCATATCCAGGACATCTCCGCAACCGTTCAGCAAATATCCTCCGGCTCTGGGCAGGTGTCGGCATCCATCGGGGATTTATCCTCCATTGCCAGCCGGAATGAGGACATTTCGCGCAAAGTTTCCGCCGAATTCAGATCGCATGCCTCTTTCTTGGAAGAGATGCAGGGAACCGCCCGGCTGCTGCACGAGTCGTCCCGCGAGCTCGAAGCCATTATGGATCAGATGCAGAGGGAGTAGGCCCTGAGGGGCTATAAAGGTACATAAGCACATAAGATGGCTCACCTGAAAAAGGGGCCATCTTAATTTTTAACTTGAGAAGGCCACAAAGCCTTTTCCAGGTTTTCACGACTCGGACCACCCGCCACAGTACCACGTTTGCAAGAGAGGAGGAAACTGCAAGTTGAACGGGATCAAAGGCATTATTTTTGACATGGATAATACGTTATTGAAATCCAAAATAGATTTTGCGGCCATGAAACTCGAGACCTTTCGATTTTTGGTTTCCAGGGGATTGCTCTCCCGGCCGCTTGATATATCGAAGCACACCACTTCCACCCTAATTGAAGAAGCTGCGAAAACCGGCGGCATGACGGAGGAACTGGTCGCCGAAATGTGGGAGATCCCCAGAAGATTTGAAATGGAAGGCATGAAGGGGGCCGAATTGGAGGACGGCGTTGCTGAAACTCTGGAAGAGCTGAAGGGGAAATACCGTATGGCCGTTGTGACGAATAACTCGAACATTGCCGCGGAGGCTGCTTTAAGGGATCATGATATATTGGATTTTTTTGATGTTGTCGTCGGTAGAGAAACCATGTCCTCCCTAAAACCATCGCCTGCCGGGTTTCATTACATTTTGGATCGGTGCAGCGATATTTCAGCCGGGGAATGGATTTCGGTAGGCGACTCTTGGATCGATGGAAAAGCCTCGATGACCGCGGGGATTCGATTCATATCCTATCAAGGAGACATCGCTAAGATGAACAGAATGGGCGTACATCCGTACGCATCGATTGCGGATATAAGAGAATTGCGGGATGTTGTAGGATCTCGGGAGCAGATCTGATATATAAAAAAATATTGTAACTAAACTAAAACCAAATGGTTATATTAAATGACAGTTTGATCGATGGTTAGGGGGAGAGCGTTTTTTATATTCATATGATATTGAAATTGGTCTGATTTCATCGGGATACTCGACATAAATGAAAGCATGACAAATCGTATATCAAGAAGTACTTATATAATACCAGTCAGCATGTATGCAGCTAGGGCGAAATAACTGTAGTCGTTGAGGGAGCGGATATTTTGAATTTTTCTTGGATGGCGGCGTTATATCAAATTGTATTTATATTGATCGTAATCCTGTTTTTTGCGGGATTATATAAATTCGTAAATAGACTCATCCAGCATACGAAAAACACGGAAGAAAGCTTGAGAAGATTGGAAGAGAAAATAGATCGGTTGAACCATGAAATGAATAAGACCGAATGAATTTTTCGGATGAATCCGTTGGAGCAAAAAGGACGTTCTAGGCGAACGTCCTTTTGGAGCATCTATTGGACCGATAAGATATTATGGACTCAAATCGATGTTCAGCGTCCGGTCAATTCGAACGGCATCCGTTTCCCGCATCATGCGGATTTCGTAAGTCTCCTGTTGCGGGGCCATAATGGACAGATCCTAGGCATCCGTTCCTTCGGCCGGAACGAGCAGATCTTTTCTTTGATCCGCCTTTTCTCCATAATACGTGTCCCTAAGCTCCCCTTCCGGCTGGAACGTAGGTATACGAAAACGTACGCTCATGCGATCTTTCTCCGGTTGCCGCACGCGAAGCTTCAGAAAACCATCTTCATATCGCGCCTGGGCAATGGCCATTTCCTTGCCTTTAAAGCGGATCGGTTTCGGCATGTTTTCGTTCAGACTAAGGGTAAACGAATCGCTTCTGGTCCAGTCCGATACTTTGATATTGCCGATATGCAGCGTCAAGCTTTTTACCGTCTCGTCAAAAAAAGGAGAGGAATTAAACGCGAGCTCGATTACGCCGGGTTGAAATTTCTCGTTCGCAGGCTGATACTTCGTCCGGTAAGTCTTGAGGGGATATGTCTTGCCATGATCGTCCGTAAGCCGAACAGCGTCCCCGGTCAAATCAAGATCGAGCCCGTAATCGGCGCTCTGGTCCAGCCGAAGCTCGGCGAAAGTATTCAGCGGAGTGATCTTGATATTTTCCAGCACAAGTTCTTTGATATCCGGATCCCCCTCAATTTCGAGCCTTTGATGTACGGGAATGATTCGGTCCTTCATCCATTGGGACGACGAAAAGGGCACATTCATGGCGTATTCCTGCGCCTCGCGGCCCGAAGCATCATGGCTGGCAAACAGCTTGAAATGAAGGGTGTCGGGATTCCCTGCCAGAAAATCGCGAACCTCTTCCGCATTCAGCTCGATGATATCGGAAATGACCAAAATCGGATCCCCCGTCTCTTGATCGGCAATCACTTCCTTGCTGCCGCTTCCTTCGATCTGCTTTTGCTCAATTTCAACTCTCCTTTGAAAGTGCTTCTCTCTATTTTCCTTGAAATCGTATACAATAACAACCAACATAGATTAAAATTGGAATCATATATGCTTTCCAAAATTTATCCGCTTGGGAGGTAACGTGATGCAATGGATCTCAAAGGCGTTATGCAGATTCGGCTGTGCGTCCATGGCCAGCGTCCTGTGCCTGGTCCCCTACCTCGGATATCTTCTTTTGCGGATGGAGGTCGCCAGTGCCGTTCTTTTTTTCGTTTTCGGGCTGTACATGGCTTTTAAAGGGATGATCTCATTAACGGCGGTATCTTTCATTCTGGATGAATGGCTGTTAAACCATTCGGTCTTCATCGGAGCGGGACTGATGACTTCATTGATTTACGTTTTGATGCTGCAAAAGCTCTTGCCAATCGGCTATAACGCCTGAAGGGGGTGTCACCGATAAAAATCCGGATTATTGGTTCTTGCGGCAGCGGAAAATCCTACATCGCACGCGAATGTTCGCGAAGGCTGAACATCCCTCACTATGAAACGGACAATTTCGTATGGGAACGCGGCGAGGTGCAGCGCAGATTTCCGGCGGAAACGAGGGATGCCTTGTTAAGGCGGGCGGCCTGCAGCGAGGCTTGGGTTATTGAAGGCGTGCATCATAAATGGGGAAAAGAGAGCTTCGAGCATGCCGATGTTATTTTTATTATTACGCCCAACCGCTGGGTCCGGGATTTTAGGGTCATCCGCCGCTTTTTGCGCACCAGGCTTGGACTCGGGCGGGCGAATTACAAGCAGTCTTTGAAAAATGTGTTCGAGATGGCTTGGGTATGGAACCGGAAATTTGACAGGGTACATATGAAGGAGATTATGGAAATGACCGAACCGTTTAAGGCCAAACGGATGGTCGTACGTAGCAATAAAGAGATTTTAAAATACATACAGGCGCGTGAAAGCCAGTGAAAAAAAGAACGCTGATTTATTGCATTTTGGCCGCTATCCTGGGGGTTGCCTTGTTAATCAATGACTTCATCGAAACGCATCAATCCTATTTTGGAACCCATCAGATGTCACAGGGCTGGGGAACCCGTTACAAGGTCACGCTTCTGTTTAATATCCAAGGTTTGCAAAAGGAAAAAGACGTACGCGTTTTAGCGATCACCGGAGATCGCGTTGAGACGTTCGAAGCTTCGGGTGACGGGGAAGATCGACATTTTGAGGCTCCGGGCGCAGGGAAATATGAAATAAATACATTCAATTGAAAGGAGAAACTGATGATACTGATACCATCTACGCCAAAGCTGTTTAGCGAGGAAGTCATCATTTTGAATTCGGATCCTTTTTTTAACCGGGTGTCGAAGGAGAAGGACGTGTTCACGGAAGAAGAGATCCGGGAAGAGATTCAAGAAGGCCGAAACATGGAGGCAGAACGGTTTGTCATTCAAGACGGAGACCGGTACGTCGGCGTGCTCGAGCTGTTGATGAACAATCCCAAAGACGGTTATCCGTGGCTTGGGCTGCTGCAAATACGAAAGAGCTTTCAGGGGCAGGGGTACGGCCGCCGGGCGATGGACTTATTTTATGACATCATGAAGGAAAGAGGCGTCAAAACGTTTCGCCTGGGGGTGATCGCCGAAAATGAACCGGGACACCGGTTTTGGAAGGGTCAGGGGATGGCGCCCGTAAAATCCGTAATCAATCAAGACGGAAAAGAAATTATCGTGTATCAAAAGGATATCGTTTAGCACGGTTGAATCATGATCCGGCAGGATGCAGGAACAGGAGGGGCATATGAGCCAAGATTTTTATTGTGATGAGGTTTTGAACGGAAAAACGTCTGTCCGCAAAGTGATGGAAACGGAGCGAGTTTTGGCGTATCATCACACAAGACCGTCCTATGAACATCATGTCGTCGTCATTCCGAAAATTCACGTCGGTTCGCTCGTCTCCGATGAAGAAAGCAACGACGATCATCTGCTGCTGGAGCTTATGGCCGTCGTCAAAAAGGTGGCTTCGGACATGACCTTAAGCACGGGCGCCGCCAGAGTGATCACCAACCTCGGAGCCTACCAGGACTCCAAGCATTTTCACTGGCATGTGGTGAGCGGCGAAAGGACCGTTTCCAAATAACGCGAAGAGAGGACGATCGGCATGGAGCATAATCCGCCCAAACACACGGTTTCGGTTTCCGCCTTGTTGATGAACGAACACGACGAGGTGCTGCTCGTCAGGACGCACTGGCGGAGCGACACATGGGAGATGCCTGGAGGAAACGTGGATGAAGGGGAGCCATTGGACCAGGCCGTATGCAGGGAATTTCTGGAGGAGACGGGGGTCGTGATTCGGCCGGTCGGAATTACGGGCGTTTACTTCAACGCGACGAAGCACGTCCTTTCGGTTGTTTTCAAAGCCGAATATGTGAGCGGGGAGATCCGCATCCAGCCGGAAGAAATTCAGGAAGCCGGATACGTTCGAATCACCGAATCCAACATCGATGAATATATTACCCGCCCGCAGCAAAAATCCCGCACGCTCGACGCGATGAGGGCCAAAGGTATGATTCCGTATGAGACATGGGAGGTCGCCCCGTCATACCGCTTGGTAACAAGAATTGAAAATGGATAACGAAACAAAAGCGATGTTTTGAAGGAGGGGCGGTTTGTGCAGACTGTCACACGTTTCGGTGAACCCGAAGATTTTGCGAAGGCACGGGAGATGGATCCGCATTTTGATCCCGAGTTTCTGAGGTGGAAGCTGGGCCGCCGCGAAGTCGTTTTGGCCGAAAACGACGGAGAATTGCTCGGCTATATGCGCTTGGAATACATATGGTCCACGGTTCCTTACATCGGTCTTATCCTCGTGAAAGAAGGCCGCCGCGCGCAGGGGATCGGCAAAAAACTGTTGGCTTTTGCATCAGAGGATTTAAAAAAACGCGGTCACCGCTACCTGTACAGCTCGTCGCAAGTGAACGAAGCGGAGCCGCAAAGCTGGCACAGGCATGTCGGCTTCGAGGAAGCGGGAATCGTTTCGGGCATCAACGAGGGCGGGATCGGCGAGGTTTTTTTCAAAAAAACGCTGTAGCATGGAATGTGCGGAGATGCCGCAACAGGCAAAAAACAATGCCGCAATCGCAGAAGGAGAGAGGCAAACATGAAAGTGGCAGATCATTCTTGGCTTATCCAACAGGCGGAGCGATTCGTAAAACAAGTGCATGCCGGGGAGGCCAGCGGCCATGATTGGTGGCATATCGATCGGGTACGGAATACGGCGCTCGACATCGCCGCCAAGGAAAACGCCGACCGGACCGTGTGCGAGCTGGCAGCGCTTCTGCATGACGTGGCCGACGAAAAATTGAATGCAAGCAAGGAAGCAGGGTTGGAAAAAGTGAGGGCATGGCTGACGGAACAAGCCGCTGACGAAGATTTGACCGACAAGGTGATGGACATCATCGCGAACATGTCTTATAACGGCGGCAAAAATCCGCCGATGACCACCCTGGAAGGGCAGGTCGTGCAGGATGCGGACCGTCTGGATGCGATCGGGGCGATCGGCATCGCCAGAACGTTTGCGTATTCGGGGGCCAAAGGCCGCATCATCCATGACCCGGAGCTGAGCCTGGATGATCTTGCCCAGGAGGATTACCGGTCCGCCGGCAAGACCGCTATCTACCATTTTTACGAAAAGCTGCTGAAGCTTAAAAATTTAATGAACACGCCGTACGCCAGGGAGCTGGCCGAACAGCGGCATGCGTTTATGGAGCAGTATTTGCAGCAGTTTTACCGCGAGTGGGGAAGCCGAAATCCATAGGGAAACGGTCGCCCGGGTCGTCGCCATCGTGGCGTCGTCATGCTCGAAAAATGGCGCTGAAGCTGAACGAAACGTGAGCATCGCAAAACGACGAAAAATAATCTTCGGGAAGGTTTTTTCATGACGTTTTCTTTCCTGCGGATCGGTTACGTGTACGTGCCGACGACCCGCCTCGACGATTCGATTGCGTGGTATACGCAGCATCTGGACTTCAAGCTGATGGGAAAATTCGAAGACCGCGGCTCTGACTTGGCCGTGCTGCATCATCCGCACGTGAACTCGATTGCCCTGCTGCTGATCGAAACCCGGGACAAGCAGCCGCTGGAAATCCGAAGAAACGGCAAGCCTTTTCCGATCATGGCCCTGAATTGCGAAAACATCGAGCATACCTACGACAAGTTGAAAAACGCGGGCGTTCAGGTGGAAGAGCTCCATACGCTCGGCCAAGGCGAAGCCAAATATTTTTATTTCCGGGACCCGGAAGGCCATTTGCTGGAAGCCGCCTGGTCCAAATGGGACCCGCAGGATGAGATCAAGGAGCATTTTAAGGCGTAGTCCGTTTTTTGAAAAATAACGTCTGTCGACGTTGACCGGAGGTTGCGATGAAAAAGCTACCCTATGCCGGACCGGCAGGCAGGCCGGGAGAGGCCTGGTTAAGCATTCTCGTCATTGCGCTGCTAGCCGCAGCCGGCATTTTTTTCTACCATCGCCATAGGACGCGCCATCGTCCTACTTGACGGAAAAGGAGAGAGCAGCGGTGAAACAAAAAATCGTGATCGCCGGCGGAACCGGTTTTATCGGGACGTACCTCGAACAAGAATTCAAACGGCGCGGATGGGAGGTGTGCATCATCTCCAGACGGGCTGGCCATATCTCCTGGCAGGACCGGGAAGGAATCCGCGAGGCGCTGGAGTCTGCGGACCTGCTCGTCAATTTGGCGGGCAAATCGGTCAACTGCCGTTATCATGACAAAAACAAAGCCGAAATTTTGAACTCCCGCACCGAAACGACGACGATTCTCGGGGAGGCCGTTTTGGCCTGCGAGCAGCCGCCGGAGCTATGGATCAATTCGAGCACCGCCACCATTTACCGGCATGCCGAAGACCGTCCGATGACCGAGGAAGCAGGCGAGATCGGCTCCGGATTTTCGGTGGATGTCGCCACGGCATGGGAGAGGTCTTTTTTCTCTTTTAAGCTTCCCCGTACCCGTCAGGCGGCCTTGCGGATCGTGATCGTGTTGGGGCGCGGCGGCGGGGTGATGGTTCCCTACCGCAATCTCGTCCGTTTCGGCCTCGGCGGCATTCAGGGGCCCGGCCATCAACGTTTCAGCTGGGTTCATCTTCACGATGTTTTGGGCGTCATTTTGTTCTTGAAGGAGCATCCGGAGCTTAGCGGCGTTTTTAACGTTTCGGCCCCTAATCCGGTCACGAACAAAGAGCTGATGCGGGAGCTGCGCCGGGCGATGAACATGCTTTTCGGGCTGCCGGCCCCGGCCTGGATGCTCGAAATCGGGGCGAGGATCATTCAAACCGAAACCGAATTGGTTTTAAAAAGCCGCTGGGTCGTCCCGGAGCGATTAATGCAGGCGGGGTACGACTTCAAGTACAAAACGTTGGGAGAAGCTCTCCAAGAAATCATTCCCTAAACGCCATTCGAAGGAATTAGGGCTTTAGTTCACAGCCAAAGAAAGGTACACTACTTATATTGGTCCTTATCCGATACTTTCCTGAAGGGAGCATCAACCATGTCTTTTGAGGCAACGAACACGCTGGAGGAGAAGTTGATCAAAGCGGTCAACGAGCCTTCCGCCAGACCTGATTTTTATTACGAACTCCGGAATTCCGAAATTTACGCGATCCAAGGCGGGACAAACCCTGTTCAGGAAACAACCGAGCTGACAGCAGGGCAATCCGTCCAGCTGTTAAGCGTTGAAATGAACGGGAAACGATACATCCCGATATTTTCTTCATTGACCCGCATGCAGGCCTTCATTCAAGAGCCCGTGCAATATTTGGCCATTAATGCGGTGCATTTTTTTAATTTGACGAAGGGAGCCGACCTTCTGCTTAATCCGGGCTCCGAGTTCGGCAAAGAGTTTACCGCGCAGGAAATCGAAGCGATCCTGAACGGCTCCGTGTTTAACGCCCAAGAAGCTTACGTCGTGGAAAAAAACACCCAAACGATGATCGGTCCCCCTGCGGAACCGCCGACGGAGCTGCTGAACGAGTTGAGCAAAGTTTTTGAAGGATTAAAAAACGTCATCTGCGCCTACAACGCCCAGGTGTTTAACCCGCGCACGGACCGCGCGCCGCGGACGCTTATTGCGGTCAGCTACATCGGCAAAGGCGATCAAATCATTGCCGAGGCCGGGAAAGTCGCCGAATCGGTTCAAGTGCAGTATCCTCCGGTGCAGTTTATCGAGCTGAACGGCAGCTCCGGGCTTGAAAGTTATTTTGAAAGCAAGTGCAAACCGTTTTATTTGAAGGAAACGTTCTAAGCTGTCAACGGATTGCTGGATTCCCGGTACCGCCGCTGCTCCGTCCATGGGCGACGCGGTCATCGGGGTTGAATATAATCAATATTCGAAGGGATGCGTTAGACGATGGAAAAATGGGAGTACAAAACGGTCAAGTACCAAACCGGCGGCTTTTTGGGAGGAAAGGTGGACGAAGAGGAATTCGAACAACTGCTGAACGAATGCGGCATGGAAGGCTGGGAGCTGACCTCCTGCTTCGACACCAGCGCGGGCCAAGGACATTCCAGGGATGTCATCGCCGTGTTCAAAAGAAAGGTGTAACGCTCGTCCAATAACCAGAAGCACATGGCTTGTCTTTCGGAGATCCGTCCGGCGGGCCGCGTGCTTTTTTTTTGTTGACGGAAACCTGCGTGCCCGGAAGAAGTCCCGGCGAAGGTGGATAAAATGCGTTTTTTCCCTTAAACTAGTTAGGATAAAGGCTGCAAGAAGCCGATTTTACATAGAAGGAAGGCCTGCAATTTGTCTTACGAATGGATTTTATTCGATCTGGATGAAACGTTGTTTGATTTTAAAATGTCCGAGGCGCGCGCCTTGGCTTACGTCATTTCGAGCCTGAATCTCGATCCGGAGGATGCCGGCATCATCGATTGCTATAACCGGATCAACAAAGGGCTGTGGAAGGAACTTGAGCAGGGGTTCATCAATTCGACCGATTTGAAGGTGGAGCGTTTCCGCCGGTTTTGCCAGGAGCAAAAGCTGGAGGAGGATGCGCAAATCGTCAGCGACCGCTACATCCAATCCCTTTCGGAGCATTCGTACGTGTTTGAGGGGGCGCTTGAGCTGCTGCAATATTTGAAGGACAACGGCTACCGCATCGCCGCCGTCACCAACGGCATCAAGCAGGTGCAGTTCGGGCGGCTTAACCGTTCGGCGCTTAAAGACTTTTTCGAAGCGGTGATCGTTTCCGAGGATACGGGCTTCCAAAAACCGCAGCCGGGGATCTTCGAGCATGCTTTTACCCAAATCGGCAGCAACGAAAAAGAAAAAATGCTGATGGTCGGCGATTCCTTGACCTCCGATATCCAAGGCGGAAACAACATCGGCATCGATACGTGCTGGTATAATCCGGACCGCCTGCCGAACCCGACCGGCATCGTTCCGACGTATGAAATCCACAAGCTGGACGAACTCAAGTCGGTTTTGCAGCGCGGCAAAGCCAAAGCCAGAACCTGATGAAAGCGCACTCGATCATGACAACAATTTGACGTGGTTGTAACCTTATTGTGACGATTTGGCGCGGGGGATGTTTTATAGTGAAACTATAAGAAGACCACGCCCGAACGGAGCTATTCCGGAGTTTTTACGCAAAATTCCGTTTGAAAATAACTCGGCAGGGTAATGGATAATATGGAAATCAATACATGTCCATTAAAGGAGATATTTTCAATGAAAAAAATCACGCTGTTTGCTACCCTCATGATCGCGGTTCTGCTAAGCATGACGACATCGGCCAGTGCAGTCGGAACGGACAAGGAATATACGCCGGTTCCTCCGAGCGAGGACACAGTGACAGCTTTGATTTCTTCGATAAAACAGGAGAACGGGCATATCGTCGTCCAGGCCGATCCGATCGAATGGTATGAAGGCGCCGCGGCCGACCAGAAGTTCATGGAACGGGAAAAAGAAGCCGCCGAAGAATTGGGCGGCGCGCCTGACGGTTATTACATCGTCAACGACGATCCGACGCTGAAGACGTATGACATTGCGCCGGATGCCCAGGTGCTGATGCAGTTGTACGATCACGACGGAACGTACGAAGGGATGGACATCCAGTGGAATGAACCGGTATCGCTGGATAAATATTTGGCCATCATGAACAACGACAAGCTGATCGACATGAAAAGCTTCCCGTACCACCTGACGATCCGGGACGGCAAAGTGGTTAAAATCGTTCAGCAATATATTCCATAAAAAGAAAGAATCCAGCACTTTGACGTGCTGGATTTTTTATATGCGGCGTTAAAAAGCGCGATCCATGCAGGCCGGCGCTTAGAGATGCGATCCGCCGCTGGCGTCGATGAGCTGGCCGGTGATCCAGCGGCTGTCTTCCGATGCAAGGAAAGCGGCGATGCCGGCGATGTCGCCCGGCTGGCCCCAGCGTCCGAAAATCGAAAAATCGGCGCCGAACTTCCGGCCTTCGGGACTTTCCAGGCTTCCGGCATTCATGTCGGTTTCGACAAAACCGGGAAGTATCGCATTGATCGTGATCCCGCGCCTGCCCAGCTGGTTGGCAAGGGAAAGCGTCAAAACGTTTACGGCCCCCTTGGTCATGCTGTAGGCGGGAACGACGGGCAGGGAAATTCGGGTGGTGGCGGATGAAAGATTGATGATGCGTCCGCCGTCCCGCAGGCGGGATAGGCCTTGCTGGATGATGAAAAAGGGAGCCTTCACATTCACCGCCACGATTTCGTCAAAAGCTTGTTCCGTCGTTTCTTCGATGGGAACCGGCAGCCCGATCCCCGCGTTGTTGACCAATATATCGAAGAGGCTGTCGTTCGAACGTTCCTGCAGCGATGCATCCAGGGATGCATACAGCTGCCGGATGCCCTCCATGGACGCGAGGTCCGCGCCTATGGCGAATGCGGTTCCGCCGCGCTCCCCGATTTCCCGAACGACCTCTTCGCCGGCGGCCCGGTTTCTTCCGTAATGAACGGCGACAAGCGCGCCTTCCTCCGCCAAACGCAGCGCGATGCTGCGTCCGATGCCGCGGCTTGCGCCCGTTACCAGCGCCGTTTTTCCTGCCAATGTACTCATAACCTTCAGCTCCCTTTATGTTTAACAGGCGCCCTGTTGGATGTTCCTGTTTGATACAGTTATAACATAAGGGGAATGCCAAAATTTTGCTCTCTCATTCGGGAGGGGGCCCTGGTCCTCCAGTTCTGCCTTTTCTTGCGATCACAGGTGAGCCTAAAAAATCCCCATGCTGAGGTAACGCTCCCCGGTATCCGGGGCGATGCACAGCACCCGTTTGCCCGGACCAAGCCGCTTAGCCGCTTGCAGGGCGGTCCAGACGGCGGCGCCGGAGGACGGTCCGACCAGTATTCCTTCTTCCTTGGCGAGCCGGCGGGCCGTTCCGATCGCATCCTCGTCGCTCACCTGGAAGATTTCGTCGTATACGTCCGTATTCAGGATGGGCGGAATGAAACCGGGGCTCGTCCCTACCAGCTTATGCGGGCCCGGCTGTCCGCCGGACAGCACGGGCGAGCCTTGGGGCTCGGCGACGTACACATGGATTCCCGGGATGCTCTCCCTTAATGCCTCGCCGGTGCCGGTAATCGTTCCGCCGGTCCCTGCCGTCGCCACAAAGGCATCCAGGCGCCCCTCCATCTGCTCGAGGATTTCCAGCGCCGTCGTCCGGCGGTGAATGTCGGGGTTGGCTTTGTTTTCGAATTGCTGGGGGATGAAGCTGTCCGGGATTTCCCGGCTCAGCTCAACCGCTTTGCGGATCGCGCCCGGCATGCGTTCGGCGGCCGGGGTCAACACGACCTCCGCGCCGTAAGCCTTCAAAATGTTGATCCGCTCCTTCGTCATGTTGTCGGGCATGACCAGAATGGCGCGATATCCTTTGGCGGCGGCGTTCATCGCCAGTCCGATGCCCGTATTGCCGCTCGTCGGCTCGATGATCGTGGAGCCGGGCCTCAGCAGCCCGTCTTTTTCGGCTTGGGCGATCAAGTTGAAGGCCGCCCGGTCTTTGACGCTTCGGCTCGGATTGAAATACTCGAGTTTGACGTACACTTCGGCTTCCTGGGCGCCCGCGAGACGGTGCAGGCGGACGGCCGGGGTTTGGCCGATAAGTTCGGTTATGTTTTGTACCACTTTAGGTCGTGTCATGGCGCAAAGCTCCTTTTCGCGTTTTTTGCACGTTGCGGACAAGCTTTTCAGACCATTATAATTCCCGGCGGGCGATTCCACAATGAAGGCGGGAGGCGTTGCGCCGCAGGGTTCAGGCATTGATCGACCGCTTTTTTGCGTACAGCATATATGTATTCTCCTAGGATCGATGCAAAAGCGGCCGAAAAGGCGGCAACACCAAGCCCTGCGTTAAGGTTGGATATTTTACATGGCCGATTGGCCGCGGGATTTTCCCATTTTGGCCCTCTTTTCCGGGAGAACAAAGCAGACCAGATGCATCAGAATGAAAATAAGCAGGGCGATGCCTTCTTCAACCAGCAGATAGAAAGGATGGGGACCGAGATAATCGAGCAGGGACGGCGTGGAAGGCTTATGCATCAAAAACATGTAGTTGGCGCCGAGAAGGTAATCCAGCGTCCCGACGACCACGGCGGCGGCGTTCAGGAAAATCATCGCCATCCCCACCGATCTCCAGGTCGGCCTGTCGTTTTCGATCCAGGTCATATACAGCGAAGCCAAAATGATCAGCATATGGGCGACAAAAAACTGGAAAAAGCGGATATGCGGATAGCCGAAGGCCAGATTGGGCGTGACCAGCGCCTGCAGCGCGCCCCCGATCCCGGCAAAAAAGAGGATGCCGTACAGCACCCGGCTGCGGGTCAGCAGCATGACGACGGATAGAAGCAAAGTGATGCTGCATAACTCCAGAGGCAGCGTATACGCTGCGCTCCAGGCGCCCTCGGCGATATTCCATGCATCAAGGACGGCTTGGGATACGGCCAGCAGCACGGCTAAGGCATAACGGAGAAAACGTTTGAGCTTTGGCCGCGTGCGCAAAGGAAACCGGAAGGCGTAAAGCAGAATAGAGAGAACGACAAGCGTAAGAAGCATAAGCAGATGGGAAGCTGAAAACGGGACAAACGGTTCGCTCATGGCCTTGCCTCCTGGAAACGGTTGTTATTCCCATGATAACGGTCAGCGCTCCGACCGCAAAGCTAAAAAATGTTTTGCTTGCTTTTTTGGGGCGGCAGGCATATGATAAAGCCATAGATACATGTACGTACAAGTGTGAATAATTCGCGAAATTTGATCATATTGGTATGTACAAGTGAATGAACCCATAAGCATCAATTTAGGAGGGCTAACAAAATGAATTTGAAACCGCACTCATTTTGGTTTGTGACAGGCAGCCAGCATTTATACGGACCCGAAACATTGGAAGAAGTAGCTTCGCATTCGCAAATTATCGCAAAAGAACTGGATCAGGACGCTTCGTTTACGTATCCGGTCGTCTTTAAGCCGATCGTGACCACGCCGGATGAAATCTACAACTTGATCATCCAAGCGAACAGCGATGAAAGCTGCGCGGGAATCATTACGTGGATGCATACCTTCTCCCCGGCCAAAATGTGGATCGCCGGCCTTTCGCAGCTGCAGAAGCCGCTGCTTCATCTGCATACGCAATTTAACCGCGATATTCCGTGGGAAACGATGGACATGGACTTCATGAACCTGAACCAGTCCGCCCACGGCGACAGAGAATACGGCCATATCGGAGCCCGTCTCGGCATCGCCCGCAAAATCGTCGTCGGACATTGGGAAGATCCTGAAGTACGGGATTCCATCGCCGGCTGGATGCGCACCGCAGCCGCATTTGCCGAAAGCCGCCGCCTGAAAGTGGCCCGTTTCGGAGACAACATGCGCGAAGTGGCCGTAACCGAAGGCGACAAGGTCGAAGCGCAGATCAAATTCGGCTGGTCGGTCAACGGCTACGGCGTAGGCGACCTGGTGCAGGTCCTGAACGAAGTCAGCGACAGCGAAGTGAAAGCGCTCCTGAACGAATATGCGGAGCAGTATACGATTACCCAGGCCGGACTCAGCGACGGACCGGTTCGGGATGCGATCGCGTACCAGGCGCGCATTGAAATCGCGATGAAACGTTTCCTCGAGGAGGGCGGCTTCGGCGCCTTCACGACGACGTTCGAAGACCTTCACGGATTGAAGCAGCTTCCGGGCCTTGCCGTGCAGCGTTTGATGGAAGCCGGATACGGCTTCGGCGGCGAAGGCGACTGGAAAACCGCCGCGCTGACGCGCGTTTTGAAAGTGCTCGCGAACAATAAGGACACGTCGTTCATGGAGGATTACACCTACCATTTCGAACCGGGCAACCATATGATCCTCGGCGCCCACATGCTGGAGGTATGCCCGACCATCGCGGCTACGCGTCCGTCCCTGGAAGTGCATCCGCTCGGCATCGGCGGCAAGGAAGATCCTGCCCGTCTCGTATTCGACGGCCGCGACGGCCAAGCGGTCAATGCGTCCCTTGTGGACCTCGGCCACCGTTTCCGCCTGCTCGTGAATGTCGTGGACGGCGTGAAAGTCGAGAAGGCGATGCCGAAATTGCCGGTTGCCCGCGTGCTTTGGAAGCCGCAGCCTTCCCTGCGCGAATCCGCCGAGGCGTGGATTTTGGCGGGAGGAGCGCATCATACCGTGCTCTCGTACGCGATTACGGCGGAGAACCTGACGGACTTTGCGGAAATGGCCGGCATCGAAGCCGTCGTCATCGACAAAAACACATCGGTTCAGCGCTTCAAGAACGAGCTTCTGTGGAGCGAAGCGGCATATCGCTTAAGATAAAAAGGGCAGTTTGTCTCTATTCGCCCAGCCTATGATACAATAACTATATATGGAAGAGCCTGCCCGGCTGCATCGAACCTGGCGTCGGGCACGGCAGGCTCTATACTCGAATTGTTTCGCTGAGGTGAATGATGAATAATAGACGGATTCCCAAATATATTCAATTAAAGAAAGAGCTGTTGTCCTGGTTCGAATCGGGCAAGCTGCAGCGGGGACAGCAGGTCCCTTCGGAGAACGAGATCGCGGAGCAGTTCGGCATGAGCCGCCAGACGGTCCGCCAAACCTTCGGCGAGCTGGAGAAAGAAGGGTGGCTGGAGCGGATTCAAGGCAAAGGCACTTTTGCCCGCCATCCGCAGCGCCGCGAAGCCGAACAGGCGAAAACGATCGGCATTATTACGACGTATATATCGGATTACATCTTTCCGCATATCGTCCGGGGTGCCGAAGCGGAGCTCCGCAGCCAAGGGTACCGGCTGCTGTTGTCCAGCACGGACAACACCAAGGAAAAGGAAATGGAAAGCCTGCAGCTGATGACCAGCCAGCCGCTCAGCGGATTGATCATCGAGCCGACGAAAAGCGCCGAAGGCAATCCGAACCTGGCCTATTTCCTGGAGCTTCAGGAAAAGGGAATCCCTTACCTGATGATCAACGAAAAATACCGGGAGCTGGAATGCGCCTGCTTGAAGGTGGACGACGAAGCCGGGGGCTACAAGGCGGTCCAGTATTTGCTCGAGATGGGGCATACCCAGATCGCCGGTTTCTTCAAGCGGGACGACCTGCAGGGCGTAAACCGCCTGAAGGGTTTTTTGGCGGCGCATAAAGCCGCTGGAATGAGCGCTTCCCCGAAAAGGGTCGTCACCTACACGACGGAGGAGAAAAACAGCCTGCCATACCGCCAGGCTTTGCAAATGCTTGGGGAAGGGGAAAACCGTCCGACGGCATTCGTGTGTTATAACGACGAGCTGGCGGTGCTGCTGATGGAGGCGGTTGCCGAAAGCGGGCTGCAGGTGCCGGAAGACGTGTCCATCATCGGCTTCGACGATTCCAGCTTGGCCACCGCTTCGGGAACGAAGCTGACGACGCTGACGCATCCGAAGACGGAGATGGGGCAGGCGGCGGCGAGCCAGCTGATCGCGATGATCGAACAAGGAAAAACGGCACGGGATACGATTTACGAACCCGAACTCATCGTGCGGGATTCCGTAGCGAAAAGAAATTGACGCGAAGAGGGACGGGTCTGCTTAAGTGCGGGCTCTCCCCGCCTTCGCTTGTACGTACAACCATCGATAAGAAAGGATGTGTCCGACATGCTGGAAGCATTAAAACAACAGGTGCTGGAAGCGAATTTGGCTTTGCCGAAACACGGCCTTGTCACTTTTACATGGGGGAACGTAAGCGGAATCGACCGGGAAAAAGGACTGTTCGTCATTAAGCCGAGCGGCGTTCCTTACGAGGATTTGAAAGCGGAAGACCTCGTGGTCGTCGATCTGGAGGGACGGGTCGTCGAAGGCGACTTGCGGCCTTCATCCGATACGCCGACGCACATGGTGTTATACCGTTCATTCCCTGAGATCGGCGGGGTTGTACATACCCATTCGCCTTGGGGAACCAGCTGGGCCCAGGCGGGACGGCCGCTGCCGGCGTCGGGAACGACCCATGCCGATTATTTTTACGGCGAAATTCCCGTGACGCGCCCGATGACGAAGGTGGAGATCGAAGGCGCTTACGAGCTGGAAACCGGGAACGTCATCGTTGAGCGGTTTCAGGAGCTTGGCTTGGATCCGATGCAGGTGCCCGGCATCCTGGTGCATGCGCATGCGCCGTTCGTATGGGGAAAAGATGCCCTGAATGCGGTCCATAATGCGGTGGTGCTGGAGGAAGTCGCCAAAATCACGGCGCGGCAGCTGCAGCTCAATCCG
Organism: Paenibacillus sp. YAE3; assembly: GCF_057546105.1. Lineage (NCBI taxonomy): Bacteria > Bacillati > Bacillota > Bacilli > Caryophanales > Paenibacillaceae > Paenibacillus > Paenibacillus sp. YAE3. The sequence goes on from NZ_BAAIYF010000004.1 coordinate 74,388, forward strand.
GACAGCAAGCCGATGGACCAAACGCTGCTCGACCGGCATTTTCTGCGCAAACATGGAGCCAATGCTTATTACGGCCAAAAATAATCGAAAAGCAAGCAACGTTTACTGCCATCATTTTATGATTTTGCAATAGGCATTCCAGCCGCTTCCGTGTAAGATATTGCCAAGTTCATCGGTTTCGAGCTAGGCAGCGCTGGATGGGAAGGTTATTTTCGGATATAGAAATTTCTCATGATAACTCGTTATCGAGCTGGAGGGGACTCAAATGAGCAAAAAGTATACGATCGGGGTGGACTACGGAACCCAATCCGGCCGTGCCGTATTGGTCGACCTGTCCAATGGGCGCGAAGTCGCGGACCATGTCACGCCTTACCCGCATCACGTCATCGACGAAAGGCTGCCGGGGGCGGGGAAAAAGCTGGAGCATGACTGGGCGCTGCAGCATCCCGCCGATTACATCGAAGTGCTGCGCCGTTCGGTGCCGGCCGTCGTCCGCGAATCCGGCGTCGATCCGGCGGACATCATCGGGATCGGCATCGATTTTACGGCCTGCACCATGCTGCCGGTCGATGAAAAGGGCGAGCCGCTGTGCCTGAAGCCGGAACTTCAGGACGATCCGCACAGCTGGGTGAAGCTGTGGAAGCACCATGCGGCCCAGCCGGAAGCGGATGCGATCAACCGGATCGCCGCCGAGCGCGGCGAAGCGTTCCTGGCGCGTTACGGCGGCAAAATTTCTTCGGAATGGATGATCGCCAAAGTATGGCAAATTTTGAACGAAGCTCCGAAGATTTATGATCAGGCGGATCAGTTCCTGGAAGCGACGGATTGGGTCATCTCGCAAATGACCGGCAGAATCGTGCGCAACAGCTGCACCGCGGGTTACAAAGCGATTTGGCACAAACAGGACGGATATCCAAGCAAGGAATTTTTCAAAGCGCTGGATCCGCGTCTGGAGAACTTGACCGAAACGAAGCTCCGCGGCGAAGTGATTCCGCTCGGAACCAACGTCGGCGGATTGACGGAAGACATGGCGGCCATGATGGGGCTGAAGCCGGGCATCGCCGTTGCGGCCGGCAACGTGGACGCCCATGCGGCCGTGCCTGCCGTTGGCGTCGTGACGCCGGGCAAGCTGGTCATGGCGATGGGAACCTCGATCTGCCATATGCTGCTCGGCACGGAAGAAAAGCAGGTCGAAGGCATGTGCGGCGTCGTGGAAGACGGCATCATTCCGGGATTGTACGGGTATGAAGCCGGCCAATCGGCCGTCGGCGACATTTTTGAATGGTACGTGGAAGAAGCGCTGCCGGCTTACGTGAAGGAAGCGGCGGACAAAGAGGGCATCGGCGTTCATGCTTGGCTTGAAAGGGAAGCCGCGCAGTATAAGCCTGGCCAAACCGGACTCCTTGCGCTGGATTGGTGGAACGGCAACCGCTCGGTGCTCGTCGATACGGATTTGACGGGCATGATTCTCGGCATGACGCTGCTGACCAAGCCGCAGGAAATTTACCGCACGCTGCTTGAAGCGACGGCTTTCGGCACGCGCAAAATCGTCGATGCCTTCCATTCGAGCGGCGTCAACGTGGATGTGCTGTATGCATGCGGCGGTCTGCCGCAGAAAAACAAGCTGCTGATGCAGATTTACGCGGACGTGACGAACCGGGAAATTTTCGTTGCGGATTCCAAACAGACGCCGGCGCTCGGAGCGGCGATCTTCGCGGCGGTTGCGGCCGGCAAAGAAGCCGGAGGTTACGACACGGTCATCGCCGCAGCCGAAAAAATGGCGAGGGTCAAAGAAGAAACCTTCAAGCCGATTCCGGAAAACGTTGAAGTGTACGAGCGCCTCTATCAGGAATACAACCTTCTCCATGATTACTTTGGCCGCGGCGCGAACGACGTGATGAAGCGGCTCAAGAACATCAAAAAGTCGGTCGAGTAGCCGGGAGGAAACTTGCAAAGACGCTGGTCTGCCTTCCATGCAATGGGGGGCAGACGGTTTTCCTCAAACCGGCGGTCGTTTCGTTTTGCGAGCAGATTTATAAGGAGGGGATCAGCATGAACATTCCGGGAGAATACGGTCTGGATCGGATGGTGCTCGAGAAGGGGGCTTTAAAGCAAGCGGCCTTCTATCTTAAGGACAAAGGATGCCGGGACGTCATAATGGCGGCCGACACGAACACTTACGAAGCCGCAGGCAAGAAGCTGAAAGAGGAGCTTGAGGCAGCCGGGGTTACCGTTCGGTTGTGCCTCATCGAACCCGGAGCTTCCGGCGACGTCGTGGCCGACGAAACTTCGCTTTTGCAGCTGCTGATCGAGGTGAATCCGGAAACGACGGATGCCGTGATTGCTGTTGGTTCGGGAACGATCCACGATATCGTTCGTTATGTTTGCTACAAAACCGGCAAACCGTTCGTTTCGGTGCCGACGGCTCCGTCGGTGGACGGCTTTACGTCGAAGGGGGCTCCCTTGATCGTCCGCGGCGTCAAAAAGACGTTCCCGGCCATCGGGCCCGTGGCGATCTTCGCGGATGTGGACGTTCTGACGAAGGCGCCTCAGCAGCTTGTTGCCGCGGGTTTCGGAGACATGCTCGGCAAGTACACTTCGTTGTTCGATTGGAAGTTCTCGCATCTTGCCGCACAGGAGCCATACGACGAGGAAGTCGCCGACATGACGGAGAAAGCGCTTCGCGCCTGCGTGGAGCACGTCGACGAGATCGGGAAGCGGACCGAGGAAGGCATCCGGATCTTGATGACTTCCCTGATCGAATCGGGAATTGCGATGCTGAAGTTCGGGCAATCCCATCCGGCCTCCGGCGCGGAACATCATCTGTCCCATTTCTGGGAGATGGAATATTTGCGCCGCGGCAGCCGCGCGCTGTTGCATGGCGCGAAGGTCGGCGTCGCCTGCGCGGAAATTTCGCGCCTTTACCACGATGCAGCCTTCCGCGGCGTCTATCCGGGACGGGAGCCGGAGATGCTGAAAAAGCACGAATCCCAGGTCCGGGAATGGCTGAACGAGGTGCCCGGGGAAGCCGATATCCGCTCGCTGCTGCAGCGTGCAGGCGGCCCTGCAAGCTTGCAGGAGCTTGGCATAGACGACGGCCTGTTTGCGGATAGCGTGCGCGAAGCCCATCGCCTGCGCGACCGCCATACGCTGCTGCGGGCGCTCAATGAAGCATAGTTCCGTCCGCCCGTTGACAGGGCGCATATCCGAAAGCAAAAGGGACCCGGAACAGGTGCATGTTCGAGGTCCCTTATGGATAAGCGCGATCACCCGAAACGGCGCGGCTTAATCCGGCTTTACGTCATACAGCACGCGGGCCAGCAGGTCCTGGCTGTAGTTGCCGAAATTTTTGCCGAAAATGGTCAAGCCGCGTTTGTTTTCGGCCTGTTCCGTGACGGCGATCCGGAAGGTCAACTCGCTTTTGTAGTCGAGGTTGATTTGGTCCAGCGTCACGTCCGAAATCCGGCAGCCGTCGATAAAGCTGCCGTCCTGGTTGATGCGGATCAGCTTCAGCATGCCGTATTGGTTCAGATGCGGCGGCCACCAGTCGGGATTGAAGGTGCCGCGGGCATCGCCGAAATCGCCGGGACTGGTCCAACAGCCGATCTCGATGCCGTTGACGTAAAAATAAATGTCCGAAGGATAGTTGTCGCAAAAACCCGGGGCTTCGGAACCGAGCTCCATCGAAAACTGGATTTCCCGGAAGGTTTGGTTCGGCTTCAGGTAGTTCGGAATGCGGTACTCCAGGAAACCCTCGGCCAGCCAAATGATTTCCGCGTCGATCCGCTGCGGGTCGGCAAAATACCGGGGATCGTCGAAATCTCCGACGATGCTGTCTTTGGTTGCGAGTCCGCATGTCGGGGCCGCCTGATAGTTGCTGTAATGCCCGACCTGGATTTCGACCTCGTACAGATTATCCACGTCTTTGCTGCGCAAATCGACCATCAGCTTGTCCTTGTTCAGATAGCAGATTTTCTGGATGCCGTGTTTGCCGACGCTCGTATTGATTTCGATCAGTCCGCTTTCCTCCAGCTTTTTAACGTGCATCGTAATAGCCCCGTTGCTTAAGTTTAACTTCCCCGCCAGATCATTCAGGTTCAGGGCCTGGTTTTTGGCCAGCAGCTCGAGGATCTGGATTCTGATTTCCGAGCTTAACGCTTTGAAAATATCAATGCCGCTCATTAAATCCTTGATATAAATCATTTCATCGAACCCTTCTTCAATAGGTAATGGATCAATCCCTAATTCTTTTATTTTAAATAATTATAAACTAATATAACGGCTAAAGATAGTGCGCCGCCTATTTTTTTAATAAATTACAATCTTTCTAGGAAAAATGATAGATTTTAAGACAGTTCATTTCATAAAAAGATAAAGTTATATAGGTGAGGTAAAAAGTGTAACAGGAGTATGTAACGTTTTCGTTAAGTAGATCGCTAATTTGTTTTAATAAACAATAAAAAGTTTTACAGTTATTTATTTACAACCGAAATTCGGTATGATATTTTATACATGTAAGCGAATTCATTGTGGTATACATAAAATGATTCACTATAAAGTAAAATAAAGGGTTGCGAAACGCCGACACGCCAGCGCCTTAAAACAGGGTTCATTTGAAAGCGGTTCATGATGAAATGAAATGATGAAGTCAAACCTCGTTCCGAATCAGGCTGAAAGCGCGGGACCTTGCGCCTGCTTGGGCCTGAAACCGGAATGTTATAAGTTTGAACAAGGCTTCAAGCCTATCAATCATTCAGGAGGGTCAAGTATGAAGAGAACATGGCTGATTACGCTTCTGGTGCTTACGATGACAACGATTTTATGGGGCTGCGGCGGCGGCAAGCCGGCGACTTCGGGAGGGAAAACCTCCGTGCTGGATGGCGGCGCCGGTCAAAGCGCGACGGAATTATCCTATTGGACGTTCGTGGAGCTTCATGGACAGCATTTCGAAAAAATGCTTGAAAAATGGAACAAGGCAAACCCGGAACGCCAGATCAAGCTGAACGTGACGGTCATGCCTTACGACGACATGCACAACAAGCTGTCCATCGCGGTGCAAACCGGCGTCGGGGCTCCCGATATCGCGGATATCGAGCTGGGCAAATTCCCGGACTTCCTGAAGGGCACCCCGCAGCTGGAGCCGCTGAACGACGTGATCGACCCTTACCGGGACACGGTCGTGAAGTCGAGAATCGATCTGTACAGCAAAGACGGCAAAAATTACGGCGTTCCGACCCACGTCGGAGCATCGGTCGCATTTTACAATACGGAAATTTTGAAGGAAGCCGGGGTCGACTACACGAAGATCGTCACCTGGGAAGATTTCAAACAGGCGGGCATCAAGGTGCATGAGAAGACGGGAAAATATATGGGAACCGCGGACACCAGCGCGCTCTGGCAGGTTTCCCAGCTGCTCGCCCAGCAGGGAACCGACTTGACGGACGATCAAGGCAATCCGGTGGTGAATTCGGAAGCGATGGTGAAAGCGCTGAAGCTGCTGAAGGATTTGCAGGACAACAACGTCATTGCGACCATTGCCGGAGGCCAGCCGGACACCGAGGAAGCTTACGGGGAATTCAATTCCGGGAATTACGCTACGGCTTTCATGCCGCTTTGGCAAATGTCGCGATACACGAACTACATGACCGATCTGGCGGGGAAAATCGCGATCGCGCCGATTCCGGTCATGGAAAAAGGAATGCCTCGTTCCGTCGGCGGCGGAGGCACGGGCACGGTCGTCACGAAAACGGCGAAGGACGTGAAGCTGGCCAAAGATTTTCTCGCATTCGCCAAATTGAGCCTGGACGCGAACAAGGAAATTTGGAACACGCTCGGGTTTGACCCGGTCAACATGGACGTTTGGAACATGAAGGACGTCACGCACAATCCGGAGAACAAGTTCGTCAAATATTTCGTCAACAACCCGTTTGACGTGCTGAACGAAATCAAGGACGAAATCCGGCTGATCAAATCGACGCCGGCAAGCCCGACGATCAACAACGTGCTTTGCACGGTGACGCTGAACGAAATATTCGAAGACGGCAAGGACATCAAGCAGGCGCTTGACGATGCCCAGGCGCAAATCGAACAGGAATTGAAATAAAGCCGTCGTGATGGCAAATCAGGAAAGCTGCCCGGGGACCTGGGCAGCTTTCCTCCAAAAGGGGTCGGAGGCTATGGTAAAAAGATTTTTGTATTCGCAGAAAGTCGCTCCGTATGTCTTTGTTCTGCCGTTCGTTTTGGTTTTTCTCGTATTTTGGATTTACCCGCTTGCGAGTTCGGTAGGCATGAGCTTTCAGAAGGTGACGCTCGGGCAGGAGGCGCAGTGGATCGGTTTCGACAACTATGCGAAGCTGATGGGCGACAAGACGTTTTTTAAAGCGGTAACCAACAGCGCGGTCTACATGGTGCTGACGCTTGTCATTCTCATTCCTTTCCCGATGCTTTTTGCGGTGCTGATCAACAGCAGGCTGATGTGGGGGAGGGAATTTTTCAAATCGTCCTTTTTCTTCCCGGCGCTGACCTCGGTGGTCGTGGCCGGCACGATTTTCCGCCTGATGTTCGGCGAAATGGAAGGTTCCCTGATCAACAGCATCCTCGGCTGGTTCGGCTTGGACCCGATCAAGTTTCTGAAAGGGCAGGCGACGGGTTATATCGCGTTGGTCGCGCTGGCCACGTGGCGATGGACCGGGGTTAATATCCTCTATTTTTTGTCGGGGCTGAAAAGCATTCCGGACGATTATTATGAGGCTGCTTCGATCGATGGCGCTTCCAGCTGGCAAAAATTCACCAGAATCACGATGCCCTTGCTGAAGCCGACGACGATCTACGTCGTAACGATCAGCATCTACGCGGGACTCGCCATGTTTATCGAAAGCATGATGCTGTGGAACGGCAACAATTCGCCCAAAAACATCGGCCTTACCATCGTCGGATACCTGTACCGCCAGGGCATCGAGAAAAACAACCTTGGTTACGCGGCGGCCGTCGGGGTCGTGCTGCTGGCCATCACCATGATCATCAACCTCGCCCAGCTGGCATTCTCCGGCATGTTCAAGAAGGAGGAGTAGTCCATGAAAAAAGAGCTGGCAGCCAAAATCGCCATTTTCGCGCTGTTTGCGGTCATCTGTCTCCTGATCCTCATTCCGTTTTACGCGGTGACGATCGCTTCCTTTAAACCCGGGGAGGACCTGATCCGGTACGGCCTGAACCTGCGGTTCGACGTATCCGCGATGAGCCTGGACAATTTCGCCTACCTGTTCACCGGCGATCATGCTTATTTCAAGTGGTTTTTCAATTCGCTCCTGCTGACCGTCGTCCAGGTGGCCCTGACGCTGATCGTCAGCGCCACGGTGGCTTACGGATTCGCGGCGTACGATTTTAAAGGAAAAAACATGTTGTTCGTCTGCGTGCTGCTCATCATGATGGTGCCGTTTGAAATTTTGCTGCTTCCGCTGTATAGGCTGATTTACGACATGGGACTGATGAATTCCTATTCGGCCATCATTTTGCCGGGCGTTGCGAGCGCGGCCACGATTTTCTTTTTCAGACAGTACCTCAGCGGCGTACCCAAGGAAATCATCGCGGCGGGACGGGTCGACGGCGCCACCGAATACGGCATTTACGCCCGCTTGATTTTGCCCGTGATGAAGCCGTCCTTTGCGGCGATGGCCATTTTGAACGGGATGAACAGCTGGAACAATTTCCTGTGGCCGTTCATGGTTCTGAGCGATGACAAAAAATATACGCTGCCGATCGGATTGAAAACGCTGCTGACGCCTTACGGCAACAACTACGACCTGCTGATCGTCGGCTCGTTTTTTTCGATCATTCCGATCTTTATCCTGTTTGTCGCTTTCCAAAAGTATTTTATCGACGGCATGACGGCCGGGGCGGTAAAAGGCTGATGCATCCGCTGCGGGAACGGCCTCACGCCATTCAAGCCCAAAAGGGGACACGGAGCAAAATATGGCCCGGTCCCCTTTAGCGTTGTCTTCCGCGAACGCTTGAGCTTAATCCTGTTTTACGTCATACAGCACGCGGGCCAGCAAGTCCTGGCTGTAGTTGCCGAAATGTTTGCCGTAGATGGTCAGGCCCCGCTTGTTTTCGGCATGCTCCGTGACCGCGATCCGGAAGGTCAGCTCGCTTTTGTAGTCGAGGTTGATCTGATCCAGCGTCACGTCCGAAATCCGGCAGCCGTCGATATAACTGCCTTCATGGTTGATGCGGATCAGCTTCAGCATGCCGTATTGGTTCAAATGGGGCGGCCACCAGTCCGGGTTGAACGTGCCTCTTGCATTGCCGAAGTCGCCGGGACTGGTCCAGAAACCGATTTCAACGCCGTTCACGTAAAAATAAATGTCCGACGGGTAGTTGTCGCAAAAACCCGGGGCTTCGGAGCCGAGTTCCATCGAAAACTGAATTTCGCGGAAGGCCTGGTTCGGCTTTAGGTAGTTGGGAATGCGGTATTCGAGAAAGCCTTCGGTCAGCCAGATGATCTCCGCGTCGATCCGCTGCGGATCCGCAAAATACCGGGGATCGTCGAAGTCGCCGATAATGCTGTCTTTGGTGGCGAGGCCGCAGGTCGGCTCCGCCCGGTAGTTGCTGTAGTGCCCGACCTGGATCTCGACTTCGTACAGATTGTCGAAATCCTTGCTGCGCAGGTCGACCATCAGTTTGTCTTTATTAAGGTAACAAATTTTTTGGATGCCGTGTTTGCCTACGCTGGTGTTGATTTCGATGAGCCCGCTTTCTTCCAGCTTTTTGACGTGCATGGTGATGGCCCCGTTGCTCAAATTGAGCTTGCCGGCCAAATCATTGAGGTTAAGCGCCTGGTTTTGGGCGAGCAATTGCAGAATCTGAATTCTGATTTCCGAGCTTAATGCTTTGAAAATATCAATGCCACTCATTAAATCCTTGATATAAATCATATCATCGAACCCTTCTTCCGGTAGATATGGAAAAAATAAATGATTCATTTCACATCATTATAAACGAACGGAACGGCTAATGATAGTCCGGCGGCCGATCGGCAGATACCGGTTCCTAACGTTTGTTTTCCCATTTGTTTTATATAAATATAAAAAATAAGCAAAAACCGGGTGGGAATTCCCTATGAAATCTACGTAATAAGCGCCGGATCGACAATTAATTTTAGAAAAACATAAAATGTTTTAGATTTTTATGTTTACATTTTGCTGATCATATGTTATTTTATATCTGTAAGCGGATTCAATCAAGTTTTCTAAATTAATTCATATATCGTTAAAACGGAAGGTGGTCGAACGATGTCATCGACAGGACAAAAAGCCCGCATCGTCATAGATAAAGCTTTTAAAATCGCGGAAGTGGATAAACGGATATACGGCTCGTTCATCGAACATTTGGGACGCGCGGTGTACGGCGGAATTTATGAGCCTTCGCATGAGACGGCCGACGCCTTCGGCTTCCGCGGCGACGTCAAAGAGCTCGTTCGGGAGCTGGGCGTTCCGATCATCCGATACCCCGGAGGCAACTTCGTATCGGGATACAATTGGGAGGACGGCGTAGGGCCGGTCGAATCCCGGCCGAAGCGTTTGGAACTCGCATGGAGAACGGTCGAACCGAATGAAGTGGGGACCAACGAATTCATGCGCTGGGCGAAGGAAGTCGGCTCGGAAGTGATGATGGCCGTCAACCTGGGAACCCGGGGCGTGGACGCGGCCCGCAACCTGTTGGAGTACTGCAACCATCCTTCCGGCAGCTATTACAGCGATCTGCGCCGCAGCCACGGCTTCGAACAGCCGCACAAGGTAAAAACGTGGTGCCTCGGCAACGAAATGGACGGCCCTTGGCAGATCGGGCAGAAGACGCAGGTCGAATACGGGCGGCTGGCCTATGAAACGGCCAAAGCGATGCGCCTCGTCGACCCGGACATCGAACTCGTGTCCTGTGGAAGTTCGAGCACCGCGATGCCGACCTTCCCCGAATGGGAAGCGGTCACGCTGGACCATACGTATGACGTCGTCGATTTCGTATCGCTGCACCAATATTACGGCAACCGGGACAACGACACCGCCAACTTCCTTGCGCGAACGATGGATCTGGAGCACTTCATCCACACCGTCATTTCGACATGCGACTACATAAAAGCGAAGAAGCGCAGCAAAAAGACGATGTATCTCAGCTTCGACGAATGGAACGTTTGGTATCATTCCAACCAGGCGGATACGAAAATCGAGCCTTGGTCGGTCGGACCTCCGCAGCTGGAAGATATCTATAACTTTGAAGATGCGCTTTTGGTCGGAGGTTTCCTGATCTCCTTCCTGCGACATGCCGACCGCGTGAAAATGGCTTGCTTGGCCCAACTGGTCAACGTCATCGCGCCGATCATGACCGAAAACGGCGGCCGTTCCTGGAAGCAGACGATCTTTTACCCGTACCTTCATGCTTCAATGTATGGACGCGGCACCTCGCTGCTGCCGATCATCGATTCGCCGAAATACGACGCGCAGGACTACACGGACGTGCCGTACCTGGAAAGCGCGGTCGTACACAACGAAGAAGACGAAGAGCTGACCGTTTTTGCGCTGAACCGCCATCTGCAGGAAGCGCTCGACGTTGAAATCGACGTCAGAGGTTTCGAGGGGTACCGGGTCGCGGAACATATCGTTCTGGAGCATGACGACGTGAAAGCCGTCAATACGGCCGACGCGGAAAACGTCAAACCTCATTCGCGCGGCAACGCGGAATGCAAGGACGGATTCGTGAACGCCCGTCTTGGCAAGGCTTCCTGGAACGTGATCCGTTTGAAAAAGGGTTAATTCAAAGAGACGTTTTGGATGGATCCGGGCGGCCTGGGGCCGAGGCGTTTAAATGAAGTTTGGATATTACCTCATATTTTCATAGATTGCAGGTGTGGATCTGCCGTTTCCTTTTTGTCCGTCGGCAAAAGAAACGATCGGGCCGAAAGGAACGGCGGGTCTTCAGGATTTTGCTTTGGGGGGTGGGACGATCCGGGCGCCGGCAAGGGACCAGGAACATGAATGTCATAGGTTCAATGCACATCAACATGTACGTACAAGTTGAAGGCGGGTCTTATAAAAAAACGCAATGCTTTACAAGTTTTCGAAATGCAGTGAAAGCAAGGCTATCAAAAAAAAGAAAAAATCTCGAAGGAAACGAGAGAATCCATCTTTAGGGGGCGGAAGTTTTGAAGAAAAAAGGCTTTGTGGCTACATTGTTGATGGTATTCGCGGCAAGCATGCTGCTGTCGGCATGCGGCGGGGGCAACGACAGCAAGACAATTACGTTCTGGACGCCGCTGACGGGCGACGACGGTGCCTATATGGACGAAATCGTCAAGGCGTACAATGCGACGAATCCTGAAATCAAAGTCAAACACGTCATTACGTCCGATATGTACACGAAAATTTCGACCGTGCTGAACTCGGGCAAAGGCGTTCCGGATTTGGCCATCATCCACGCAGACCGCGTGCCGGGATTCGCGAAGCAGGGCGTGCTTGAGCCGATCGAAAGCGCCATTAAAGGGCAGCCGGAAATCAAGCAGGAGAACTATTTGCCGCAAGCGTGGTCGACAGGAAACGTGGGGGGCACGCAATATACGGTACCGCTCGATATTCACAGCAACGTGATGTACTACAACAAGGATTTGCTTAAAAAATACAATGCCGAGTCCATCCTCGACGACAACGTCGTCACGATCGACGAAATGCTTTCCCTGAAAGGGAAGCTGGCTCCGGACGAATACGTCGTCAACGACGCGCTGCTCGGTTGGGTTATTTTGGCGCAGGTTCAAGACCTGGGCGGAGACATCCAAGAAAACGGCAAGCCGGCCGTCAATACGCCGGTGATGAAACAAGCGTTCGAAAACGTGAAAAAGATTGCCGACGCCGGCCTGATGACGCCGTTCGGCGAAGACGGCTACCTGATGTTCCAATCCGGCAAAGTGCTCTTCTCGACGGACGGAACCTGGAGCTCGACGGCCCATGCCAAAGTCGAAGGCTTGAACTTCGGCGTGACGAACGTCTACTCGCCGACGGCCGACAAGTTTACCAACCGCGCATCCTCCCACTTGTTCGCGATGTTCAAAAACGACAAGCGTACGGATGAAAAAGAAGCAGGAATCGGCGCCTTCCTGGAGTTCGTTCGCGAACACTCCCTGGAATGGGCGAAAGCAGGACAAATCGTAGCAAGTAAGCAAGTCAATGAAAGCCCTGAATACAAGCAATTCATGCAGTCCTTCTTCACTTCGAATGATCAGGAAACGAAATCGCTCTACATCTACACTTACGAATATTACCCATACGTAGCCGAAGCGGTTGACACATATTGCGCCGATATCGTTCGCGGCAACGTGGATCTGGATGAAACGCTTCAGAAAATGCAGAAATTCGTAGAGGATAAGATCGCGGAAAGCAGCAAACAAAGCACCAAGTAAGCCTTAGCAAAATAGAAAGATAGAAACAATGTGCCGGACAATTCTGCCTGGCGCATTGTTTCTCCAAAAGGAGAATTTACAAGGCTATGAAAAAGAAATCATTTGCACCGTTTTTCTTTGTCGGCCCTCATCTGATTTTATTTCTGATTTTCATCCTGATCCCGACGATTTACGGGATTTATGCTTCGTTTACGCAGTGGAATCTCATGAACGATCCGGTTTGGATCGGCCTTGAAAACTATAAAACGATTTTGTTCGACACGACTTCGACGTTTCACACCCAATTTTTTAACGGTTTGAAAAATACGTTGATTTTTGTCGTCATCAGCGTCCCGCTCCTGATCGTCATCCCGCTTATGGTTGCGGTCGCTTTGGAGCATAAGCAGGTGAAGCTGAAGGGCGTCATTCAATCGATCATCTATATTCCGGGTCTGATTTCGATATCCGCGGCCGCCTTGATTTGGCTGCTGATTTTCAATAAACAGCTGGGGATAACCGGCAACGTGCTGAATTCGGCGGTTTCCTGGGCGGCAACGCAGCCTTACGCCTGGATCATTATTTTCGTCATTACGGTATGGGGCGGCGTCGGCGGCAACATGATCATTTACCGGGCTTCCATCGCCGGTGTTTCCAAAGAATTGTACGAAGCGGCAGAGATGGATGGAGCCGGATCGATACGGAGATTTTTCAGCATTACCTTGCCTTCCATCAATTTCCCGTTAATCTACACCTTTGTCATGACGACGGCGGGCGCCTTCAACGTGTTCGGACAACCGCTCATGATGACCAAAGGCGGACCTCAGCAAAGCACGCACGTGCTCATGATGTATATTCGCCAGCTTGCTTTCGGCAACGGGGAATCGATTGCCGGAATGGCCTCCGCCATGGCCGTTTTGCTCGGCGTGGTCATTTTGGTCATCTCAGCGCTGCAATATTACGTCATGAACCGGAACACGAAGTAGGTCGTTTAAGCAGATGCTGGATTTAGGAAACGAGAGGTAGGGTTAATCAAAATGTCGAAAAAAGTGAGCATCTCCAAGTATATCGCGTACCTATTCTTAATCGTTCTTTGTGTCATTTGGGTGGTCCCGGTATTGTTCGGGATATCGACATCTTTCCGATCGCAAACCGAAGTGGTATCTTCGGGTTTCCGTCTTTTCCCGAAAGAATGGACGTTCGAAAACTACGTAGCCATTTTGGACAACACATCCACGGCGCCGATCGTGCGCTGGCTGTTCAACTCCGTATTTATCGCGGTGTCGCACACGTTGCTTGTCGTCGTCATCATTTCCCTGACGGGTTACGGGTATGCCCGCATGAAATTTAAAGGCAGGGACGCGCTGTTTTTCACGCTGCTGGGCATCTCGTTTTTCCCGGGGGTCGTCAACATCATCCCTTCTTATAAAATCATCGATGCTTTCGGCTGGGTAAACACGTCGCTTGCGATGATTATTCCCGGCCTGGCCGGAATGGGGAACATCTTCCTTGTCAGACAGTTCCTGAAGGGGATTCCGGGCGAGCTGGACGAATCCGCGCGCGTCGACGGCGCAGGCGATTTCAGGATTTATTTCTCCATCATCCTGCCGCTCATCAAGCCGGTGCTGATCGTTTGCGGCCTGTTTTCCTTCGTCGGATCGTGGAACGACTTCCTGTGGCCGGTCATCGTGTATACGGATGTCGACAAAATGCCGATTACAGCCGGTTTGCTGCTGCTTCAGGATATTTACGGCAACTACCGCATGATCGGGCAATTGATGGGTTCGGCGATGCTGGCCATCATTCCGACGCTGCTGCTGTTTGCGTTTGCCCAAAAGTACTTCATTCAATCGATCAATTTGAATTCGGGCATCAAAGGATAAAAATACAACATCTCATTGGAGGATTCAGAATATGCATAACGTTATCGTCAACACGGACATTGCAAAAGGAAAAATCAGCAGACATATTTACGGCCATTTTGCCGAGCATCTCGGCCGATGCATCTACGAAGGCATTTGGGTCGGAGAGGATTCCCCGATTCCGAACACGAAAGGGATCCGCAATGACGTGCTGGAAGCTTTGAAAAACATCAAGGTGCCGGTTCTGCGCTGGCCGGGGGGCTGTTTCGCCGACGAATACCACTGGAAGGACGGGGTCGGCCCGAGAGAAAGCCGCAAACGGATGGTAAACACGCACTGGGGCGGCGTGGTCGAAAACAACCATTTCGGCACGCATGAATTCATGCTGCTGTGCGACCTGCTGGAATGCGAACCGTACATTTGCGGCAACGTCGGCAGCGGGACCGTTCAGGAGATGTCCGAGTGGGTCGAATACATGACGTTCGACGGCGAATCCCCGATGGCCAACTGGCGCAAGGAAAACGGCAGAGAAGAGCCTTGGAAGCTGAAATATTTCGGCGTCGGCAACGAAAACTGGGGCTGCGGCGGCAACATGCGTCCGGAATATTACGCCGACCTGTACCGCCGTTACCAGACGTACGTCCGCAATTACGGCGACAACAAAATTTACAAAATCGCCGGCGGTGCCAACGTGGACGATTACAACTGGACCGAAGTGCTCATGAAAAACGCGGGCTGGCTCATGGACGGCTTGAGCTTGCATTATTACACGATTCCGGGCGATTTCTGGCTTGGCAAAGGATCGGCGCTTGACTTCGAAGAAGGCGAATGGTTCATCACGATGAAAAAGGCCCTTCATATGGACGAACTCATCACGAAGCACAGCACGATCATGGACAAATACGATCCGGAGAAACGCGTGGGCATGATCATCGACGAATGGGGCACATGGTTCGACGTTGAGCCTGGAACGAACCCGGGATTCCTGTATCAGCAAAACACGATCCGCGACGCGCTCGTGGCGGGCGTGCATTTCAACATTTTCCACAAACACGCCGACCGCGTGCATATGACGAATATTGCCCAGACGGTAAACGTGCTTCAGGCGATGATTTTGACCGAAGGCGAAAAAATGATCCTGACCCCGACGTATCACGTGTTCGATATGTTCAAGGTGCATCAGGACGCCGAGCTGCTGGCCGTGGACGGTTCGATCGGCACGTATGAAATGGGCGGGGAAACCTTGCCGCAGGTGACCGTGTCGGCTTCCAAGGATGCCGAGGGCAAAGTCCATGTCAGCCTGGTCAACATCGACCATCAAAACGAAGCCGTCGTCAGCCTGGAGCTTCGCGGGCTTCAAGCCGGAAATCCGCAGGTGTCGGGTACGATCCTGACGGCGGACCGCTTGAACGCGCATAACACGTTCGAGCAGCCGAACGTCGTTGCGCCGGCGGCATTCAACGGCGCGGCCGTGGAAGGCGGCAAGCTGAACGTGAAGCTTCCGGCGATGTCGGTGGTCACGCTGGCTATTCAATAATTATTGATAGCGCCATAACCCCCAATGCCGACAGGCGGGGAAAAAGGAGGCTGAGCCGTCATGGAGCGTCAGGAAGGCTGCAAGGGATGCAGCGCGAGCGTCCAGGTTTCGCCGGAAAAGCTGGAGCGGCTCGTCGAGATTGCGACGCGCGGCAGAGAAACGGCTTCCGAGGAGGTATACCGGCAGCGGATCGCCCAGTGCGAACGCTGCCCGGGGCTTCAATATGGCACGACATGCCAATATTGCGGGTGCCTCGTTGCCGTAAAAGCCCGGCTGCTGGATTCCGCTTGTCCGTATCCTTTTGCTCCGAAATGGGGCTAGAGGGGGCAAAGCAAGCGCAGAAAAAGGACCGGTCCCCGGTCCGAAAAATCGGTAATACGTTATAAAGGAGAACCTGATATGGAGAGAAACCGAACATACAACAACCCGATCGTTTTGCAGCGTGCCGATCCTTGGGTGTATAAGCATAGCGACGATTACTACTATTTTACGGCCTCCGTTCCGGAATACGACCGCATCGAAGTCCGCAGATCCAAAACGCTGCAAGGGCTGGCGGAAGCCGAGCCGGTCGTGGCTTGGCGCAAATACGAAACCGGCCCGCTCAGCGCGAACATCTGGGCGCCGGAGATTCATTATATCGACGGAAAATGGTACATCTATTTTGCCGCCGCCCGGACCACCGAAACGAAGGAGGGGCTGTTCGACCACCGGATGTACGTTTTGGAGAACGGGTCGGAGAATCCGCTTGAAGGCGAGTGGGTCGAAAAAGGGCAAGTCCGTACCCAGTGGGAATCCTTCGCGCTGGATGCCACCACGTTCGAACACCGCGGGGTGCGCTATTACGTCTGGGCCCAAAAGGATCCGGAAATCGAAGGCAATTCGAATCTGTACATTTCGGAAATGAGCAACCCATGGACGCTGAAGGGCAAGCAGGTCATGATCTCGACGCCGGAGTATCCGTGGGAAGTGATCGGCTTTAAGGTGAACGAGGGAGCCGCCGTGCTGAAACGCAACGGACGCATCTACATCAGCTACTCTGCCAGCGCCACCGACCATAACTACTGCATGGGGCTGCTGTACGCCGACGAATCGGCGGATCTGCTGGACCCGGCTTCCTGGGTGAAGTCGCCGGAGCCCGTGTTCCAAACGTCGGAAGCGACCGGGCAATACGGGCCGGGGCACAACAGCTTCACCGTCTCCGAGGACGGGGAGGACGTCATCGTCTACCATGCCCGCAATTACAAAGAAATTACGGGAGATCCGCTGTACGATCCGAACCGGCATACGAGAGCCCAGGTATTTACCTGGAACGAGGACGGGACGCCGAATTTCGGCATTCCGGTGCCGGACGGCGCCGAACGCGAAGACGAGGTCAAAGCTTAATAGCAACGAAATTGCGAGGGTCCGCTGCGATGGCAGCGGGCTCTTTTTGCTCATTTTGGAAAGCCCCGAATTGCGGGGTTATTTTTGCGTTAGCTTTCGAATAAACGCTCCTAAACCCGGCGGGCCTTTTGTATACTAGCAGTAGAAAGACTAAATTACGTTTTTTCAAGAGAGGAGCCGAAGCGATGGAAACCAGCCGGAAGGCCATCATTTTGATCACGGGGATCATGGCCAGCGGAAAATCGACCGTCGCCCAGCTGTTGGCCGAACGATTGGACAGATCGGTGCACCTGCGCGGGGACGTGTTCCGAAAAATGATCGTAAACGATCGCAGGGAGGTGCGGCCGGATGCCGGCCAAGCGGAGCTTGAGCAGCTTTCGCTGCGCTACCGGCTGACCGCGCAGGCCGCCGATGCCTATTTTGCCGCGGGATACAACGTGGTCGTGCAGGACGTGGTGATCGGCAGGATGCTTCAGGATTTTGTCTCTTATGTACATAGCCGCCCTTTTTACGTCGTCGTGTTAAACCCCGATCCTTCCGTCGTGGCGCAAAGGGAAGCCGGACGGGCCAAAAAAGGCTACGGGGACTGGACGGTGGAAGGGCTGCATGGAGTGCTGCTCGGCGAAACCCCGCGGATCGGCATGTGGCTTGATTCTTCGTCGATGACGGCCGAACAGACGGCCGATGAAATCTTGAAATCCGTGTGGGAGCAAGGAGTTATTTCGTAGACAAAAGCGGAAAGCCCGTTTTTTGGGTATAACGTTATTGGAAGGAAATAGTTGGTCATACTAAGTCATGATGGAGTCGATTGCCATTGAAACATGCAGACATAAGCGACAAACAGGTCCAAATCGGCCTTGCGGGCTGGGGAGACCATGACGGCATTTACCCGCCCGGGACGAAAACGGGAGACAAGCTCAAGGAGTACGGCCGCCGTTTTCCGATCGTGGAGCTCGACAGCTCTTTTTACGCGATTCCAACGCCGGAAAGAATGCAAAAATGGAGCGAACAGACGCCGCATTCCTTTGGATTTATCGTCAAAGCCTATCAGGGGATGACGGGACATACCCGCGGCAAAATCCCGTTCCCGGACGCCAGATCGATGTTTGAGGCGTTCCGGGAATCCGCGGAAGCGCTTCAAGCCGAGGGCAAGCTGAGGGCCGTGCTGTTCCAGTATCCGCCCTGGTTCGATTGCGGCCGCAAAAACGTGGAAGTGCTGCGCAGAACCCGGCAGTGGATGGACGGGCTGCCGCTTGCGCTGGAGTTCCGCCATCAGAGCTGGTTTGCCGGGGAGATGCGGGAGAAGACGCTCGCCTTTATGCGCGAGGAAGGATGGATTCATTCGGTGTGCGACGAACCTCAGGCTGGGGAGGGCTCCATCCCGACGGTCCTTGCGCCGACGCGGGAGGACTTCACGCTCGTCCGCCTGCACGGGAGGAACGCTGCAGGATGGCAATCCGGCGGCCAGCCGAACTGGAGAGAGGTTCGATACTTGTACCGCTATGACGAGCGGGAGCTTTCGGAATGGAAGGCGAATATTATGACGCTGCTCGAATCGACGCAGACGTGCTGGATCGTGTTCAACAACAACTCCGGCGGAGACGCGGCGGACAACGCGATGCAGCTGATGCGTTTATTCGGCTTGGACGTGCCCGCGCTGCCGCCGGATCAGCTTTCGCTTTTTGACGAGGCGTAGAGAACCGATCGTCCCGTACCCGGGCCCGTCAACGGCGCCCATTTTTCCATGGGCGTCATGCATCGATGCCGGTTTTGCATGGGTGCTGTCAATGTTGCCATATCGTTTGACGGGCAAACGGGCGTTTTTGTCCCGATTGATCTGTTTTTTAGATCATAACTATATTAAATGGTTATTTCAGGTATGGAGAGGATTTGTTTATAATAGAAATTGAGCCGCTTACATTTTGCTGAAACGGCTTACAAGAATCATTTTTTCAGATTTCCGTCCAACGTATAGATTGAATGATTCGAACGATTCTCATTCTATATGACTATTAAAAAATCAAGGCGGAGGTATTACTTTAGCGATGATAACCAATAAGAGCGACACACAAACGCAGGGTGCCTGGGAATCTTACTACGGTCCCAATCTGGGTTATGTTCAGGAGCAGTACGAACGTTACGTCAACGATCCCGAATCGGTAGACGAAACGTACCGCAAAGTGTTTGAAACATGGGGCGCGCCTCCGATGGCATCGGCACAGACGGCGCCTGTAAGCACAGTATCTGCCGGCGCGCCGTTTGACCCGAGCATGCTGAAAAAGGGCGTGGATGCCGGCAAGCTGGTATGGAACATCCGGGCATACGGCCACTTGGCGGCCGACATCGATCCGCTCGGCATCATTCCGAAGCCGGATACGCGCGTGCTTGAACCTGAACAATACGGTCTCAGCCAGGCCGATCTCACGGCTTTTCCCGCATCCCTGATCTGGGACGGGGCGCCGGAGAACGTCAAAACGGGCTGGGAAGCGATCCAGAAACTGCGTCAAACATATACAGGAACGATTGCGTTCGAATTCAGCCACGTGCATGAAACCGAAGAACGCATATGGCTGAACCGCCACGTCGAAAGCGGCATCTTCCCGGCGCCGCTGAGCGAAACGGAGAAAGTGAACCTGCTGGAACGACTGATCGAAGTCGAGCAATTCGAAGAATTTTTGCACCGCACTTTCGTCGGGCAGAAACGTTTCTCGATCGAAGGGAACGACGTGCTGGTTCCGATGCTCGACGAGCTGGTGAAGAGCATGGCCGACGACGGAGCGGAGCATATCCTGATGGGGATGGCCCACCGCGGCCGCTTGAACGTGTTGGCGCACGTGCTCGGCAAGCCTTACGAAAAGATATTTTCCGAATTCCATCACTCGCCGAACAAAAAGCTGTTCCCTTCCGAAGGTTCGATGGGCATTAACTTCGGATGGACCGGCGACGTCAAGTACCACCTGGGAGCCAAACGCGTCCTGAAGGACGGCAGCGTCGTGCAAACCCGCATCACGCTTGCGAACAACCCGAGCCACCTGGAGTTCGTCAATCCGGTCGTCGAAGGTTTCGCGCGCGCGGCTCAAGAAGACCGTTCGAAGCCGGGTTACCCGCAGCAGGACGTCAACAAGGCGGCAACGGTGCTCATTCACGGGGATTCGGCTTTCCCTGGCGAAGGCATCGTGGCGGAAACGCTCAACTTCAACAAGCTTCCGGGCTTCCAGAACGGCGGCACCATCCATATCATTGCGAACAACAACATCGGATTTACGACCGAAAGCCGTGATTCGCGCTCGACCCATTATGCCAGCGACCTGGCCAAAGGGTACGAAATTCCGATCGTCCACGTCAACGCGGATGATCCGGAAGCATGCATCGCAGCGATCCGCCTGGCATGCGAATACCGCAACAAATTCAAGAAGGATTTCCTGATCGACCTGGTGGGCTACCGCCGTTACGGCCACAACGAAACGGACGATCCGGATACGACGCAGCCGCTCATTTACGATAAAGTGAAAAGCCATCCGCGCGTCGCCTCCATCTATGCGGGCTTGCTCGAGAAACAGGGCCTGGTCAGCAAGGAGCAAAACAGCCGCTTGATCCAGGGCGTGCAGAACCGCATGAAGGAAGCGTACGACAAAATCAAGGACCAGGAGCAGGAGCCGGCGACTTCGCATCAGCAGACGCCTGCGGAGGATCGCATCAAAGCGATCAAAACCGGGGTGCCGCTGAAAAAGCTGCGCGAGATCAACGCCGACCTGCTGAAGCGGCCTGAAGGCTTCAACGTTTATCCGAAGCTGCAGCGCATTTTGGAACGCCGCGAAACGGCGCTGAACGACGGGGAAAAGGTGGACTGGAGCCTGGCCGAAACGCTGGCGTTCGCCAGCATCATCGCCGACGGCAAACCGATCCGCATTACGGGACAGGACGCCGAACGCGCAACGTTTGCGCACCGGAATCTCGTGCTTCACGACGTGAAAAACGGATCGACCTACTGCCCGCTGCATGAGCTGCCGCAGGCGAAAGCATCCTTTGCGATTCATAACAGCCCGCTGTCCGAAGCCTCCGTGCTCGGATTCGAATACGGCTATAACGTATATTCCCCGGAAACGCTGGTGATCTGGGAAGCGCAATTCGGCGATTTCGCCAACTGCGCGCAGGTCATTACGGACCAGTTCATTTCGGCCGGACGTTCGAAGTGGGGGCAAAAATCGAGCCTGGTAATGCTTCTGCCTCACGGCTACGAAGGACAGGGGCCTGAGCACTCCAGCGCCCGCCTGGAACGTTTCCTTCAGCTTGGCGGAGAAGAGAATTTTACCGTCGTCAATCTGACGAGCGCGGCTCAATATTTCCACCTGCTCCGCCGTCAGGCGGCCTTGACCGAAAGCGAAGACGCGCGTCCGCTGATCGTGATGTCGCCGAAGAGCCTCATCCGCAACAACCGCGTCGCATCCAGCGGCAAGGAGCTGAGCGAAGGGCATTTCAAACGCGTGCTTGAGCAGGAAGGACTGGGCCAACATCCGGAACGCGTCGAGCGACTCATTCTTTGCAGCGGCAAAATCGCCGTCGAACTCGAGGAAGCGCTCAGCAAGGAAGAGGGACCGCATGATTGGCTGCATATCGTGCGCGTGGAGCAGCTGTATCCGTTCCCTGAACAAGAAATCCGCGATATTTTCGCAAGATATACGAATGCCAAAGAAATTTTGTGGGTACAGGAAGAACCGGAAAACATGGGAGCATGGCGTTACATCGAACCTCATCTCCGCAAGCTGGCGCCTCAAGGCACGCCTGTGAACTACAACGGCCGTCCTGAACGTTCGAGCACGGCCAGCGGCTTCCAGCAGGTACACAGCTTTGAGCAGCAGCAGATCGTATCTACAGCTTTGAACCAAAAATCTATCAAGCATAACATCGCATTGGGGAGGTAGCAGGCCGTGAGCGAAATTACAGTACCGGCAATGGGTGAATCGATTACCGAGGGAACAATTTATAAGTGGCATGTTCAGGAAGGGGACGCCGTCAATCAGGGGGATGTGCTCCTTGAGCTGGAAACCGACAAGGTTAACCTGGAAATCAGCGCGGAGGAGTCCGGCGTCGTCGAAAAGATTTTGAGAAAAGACGGCGAAACCGTCCAAATCGGCGAAGTGATCGGAAGATTGGCGGCAGGCGGCGAAGCTGCCGCCGCAGCTTCCGCCGCGCCGGCCAAGGAAGAGCCGAAAGCGGAAGAAAAAGCCGCTCCGGCTTCTCCGGCGGCGCCAAGCGTACCGGCCGAGCCTGCGAAGGAAGGGGAAACGTACCTTGCGGCTTCTCCGGCGGCGCGTAAACTGGCCCGTGAGCAAGGCATCGATCTGGAACAGGTGAACCGCGATCCGAAAGGGCGCATCTTCCAGGAAAACGTGAGAAACCACGCGGAAGCTCCGGCTCCTCGTCCGGCAGCCGCAGCGCCTGCAGCGCAAACGGCAGCGCCGGCCGTAACCGGCCAGCCCGGAAAACCTGCCGAACGTCAGCGCATGTCCCGCCGCCGGGCAACGATCGCCAAACGTCTGGTGGAAGCACAGCACACGGCCGCTATGCTGACTACCTTCAACGAAGTGGATATGACCGCGATTATGGACATCCGCAAACGCCGCAAGGATGCGTTTAAGGATAAACACGACATCGGACTCGGATTTATGTCCTTCTTCACGAAGGCGGTCGTCGGCGCGCTGAAGCAGTTCCCGCTGCTCAATGCCGAAATCGACGGCGAAGACATCATCGTGAAAAAATATTACGATATCGGCATCGCCGTCGCGGCGAAGGAAGGTCTCGTCGTACCGGTCGTCCGTGATGCGGACCGCCTCAGCTTCGCCGATATCGAGAAGGAAATCGCTTCGCTCGCTTCCAAAGCGCGCAGCAACACGCTGGCATTGTCCGAACTTCAAGGCGGAACGTTCACGATTACGAACGGCGGCACATTCGGTTCGCTGATGTCCACGCCAATCCTGAACGCGCCGCAGGTAGGCATCCTCGGCATGCACAAAATCCAACTCCGTCCGGTTGCGATCGATGCGGAACGTTCGGAGAACCGTCCGATGATGTACATCGCGCTTTCCTACGACCATCGCATCGTAGACGGCAGCGACGCTGTCCGCTTCCTGGTAACGGTGAAGGAACTGTTGGAGGATCCGGAATCGCTGCTGCTCGAAGGTTAATGATATTCATAACACTTACTAGGAACTTAAAGCCGCCCGAAGGTTGCGACCGGGGCGGCTTTTTTGCGAGGGTGGGGCAAAGCGAATACCTTAACGGAAACCTCTGAGAGGGCGGCAGGCATCGAA
This sequence comes from Paenibacillus sp. YAE3, assembly GCF_057546105.1. Lineage (NCBI taxonomy): Bacteria > Bacillati > Bacillota > Bacilli > Caryophanales > Paenibacillaceae > Paenibacillus > Paenibacillus sp. YAE3. Next base: position 97,896 of record NZ_BAAIYF010000004.1, read on the forward strand.
AAGCGCTGAAGCCCGCCATAGCAAAGGCCCGCTCGTTCTTCCGGAGACCGGAAGGACAAGCGGGCCTTTTTGACGTATGATGTTATGAGTTCCCGCTCGCTTTCGCTTTGTCATCATCCGAAGCAGGCTCGATCAGTTGATCGGCGGGCGTATTCGGATCATGCCAATTGTCGATCAGTTTGCGAATATATTCGATGTCTTTTTCGTCCGGATCGTAATACCAAAGGGAGTCGCGCATGGCTCCTTTGCCTTTGAGCATGTAATTGCTGATGGCCGGCATGCTGCCCCCTTCATAGAAGGTTTTGGCCAGATCGATCATAAAGGTGGAGGTCATGTTCGTTTTGAAATTGCTTCCCGCGACTTTCATCAAATCCGGCAGTTTCGTAATATTTTTGATTTCAAGCGCTCTTGCCAGAATCGCGTCGATCAGCACGCGGTGCCTCATCGTCCGGTTAAAGTCGGAGTCTTCGCGGTAGCGGGCGTAGCTGAGCGCGTCCTTGCCGTCGTAAATCGGTTTGTTCGGCTCGATCCGGAGCTTTTCGTGGTATTTCTGTTTGTTTTCGATCACTTTGGTGATCGGGAGACGCACGCCCCCAAGCTTGTCGACGACGTCTTTCAGGCCTTGAAAATTAATGGTGGCGTAAAAATCGACGTTGCTTCCCAGCAGGTTTTCCACCGTGTCGACGCTGCGTTTGATCCCGCCGCGGGCATACGCCGCGTTGATTTTGCTTTTTTTGTTTTCCTCGGCGATTTCGGTGTAGGTGTCCCGCGGGATGGAGATGAGCAGGACTTTGCCGTCCTTCGGACGCACGACGGAAAAGATGATCGTATCGGAACGTCCCGGTTCGTTTTTGCGTTCATCCGTGCCAAGGAGCAAAATCGAAAACGGGTTTTGAACCTTTTCCGGTTTTACCTCTTCGTCGATTTTTTCATAGGATTGGTCAAGCGTCTCGGCAACGGTATCTTTCATCAGCGTATCAAAAGCGAGCAGCGCGACTTGTTTCCGGAAGATATATCCGGCTCCTGCCGCGAGCAGCAGGCAGATCAGCGTAACGAGCAGCCACGTTTTTCCTTTTCGCTTTTTTTTCCTTTTCCTGGGGCGGGTAAGCCGCGTCGGCTCTTGATTTTCCATCGGTCACTCCTGTTTCGATTTACAAAATTTTCTTCTGCTTTCCATCATTTTATAGTATTCTCTTAACCAAAATCAACCGAGGGTTCGCGATCGTTCGTCACCAGCGGCGTTTTTTCGTTTTTTGGCAGCAAAAAAGACGGCCGTTGAAGGAGCCGCCGATCGGAAAGCGAATGTTATTTTCAACAAAAAAATAATATCCGCTAGAATTGGAATTGAGTTATAGCGATGCTGCTATTCTATGAATTTAGGGCAAAATGTTTGTGTTGAAGACGCTCCAGCTTGCGGATGATCTCTTTTTGCCATCTGGCGTCGTCCAGCTGTTTGGCAAGATTCAGCAAATCCAAATAATCGTCAATGCGCAGCTCGGCGCATTGGGCCGATGGGTTTACCATGCTCGTCGACTCCTTACCATTGGTGTTGATTGCGATTCTTACATCATTGTATCACACTTCATTCGGGTAGTGATAATCTTTCTCAATGAAAAATATAAATTTTTTAATGCGAAGGAGCGTGTGCGCAGTATGGAGAAACCACTCAAATGGCTTGATTGGGCCAAGCAAATTCAGGGCATTGCCCAGACGGGACTCGCCTACGCCAAGGACGTATACGACAGGGAACGGTACGAGCAGCTGCGGGCGCTCAGCCTGGAGATCATGGCGGAATATACGGAAGTGGAAACCGGCAAGCTGGCCGAATTGTTTGCGGGCGAACACGGCTATGCCACCCCGAAGGTGGATATCCGGGGCGTCGTCATTCGAAATGGCGAAATTTTGCTGGTTCGCGAAAAGGAAGACGGGGAGTGGTCGCTGCCGGGCGGATGGGCCGACCTGCTGCTGTCCCCGACCGAAATTGCGGTCAAAGAGGTGCGTGAAGAATCGGGTTACGAGGTGAAGGCGCTGCGTCTGCTGGCCGTGATGGACAACCAGAAACATAATCCGCCCGCTCCCTATCATGTCTATAAAATGTTTATTCAATGCGAGATTACGGGGGGCCGGGCGCAGGAAGGCGTGGAGACGAGCGGCGTAAGGTTTTTTGGCAGGGAGGAGCTTCCCAAGCTATCGCGCAGCCGCAATACGGAAGCGCAGATCCGCCTGATGTTTGAACTGCTGGAACATCCGGAACGCATCCCGGTGATCGATTAGAAGGGAAAGCAGCGCCTTCACCGTCAAGGGGCTCCTGACTTCCCTAAGCGGTACGAAAACGCGGCTGCGGGAAAAGGTGTATGTTCCATGAGCATGTCTGTTAGAATAAGAAGGAACGCAACAAGCGGCGGCAACGAGCTGAATTTAAGCTGAGAAAGGATGACATCATGCTGACGATTACCGAATATGAGGTGGAGCATATTAAAGACCCGTTCCGCATTTTGGCGGGCAAACGTTACGAATACAAGCTGGATCTCGAGGTTCCGGAGGACGACGAGCTTTACTCCGAAAACGGGCTGTACGTCCGGGCCATCTATAACGAGCTGGAAGAGGGCGGAAATCTCGTCAAATACGATTTGTACGAAAAATCGACGGACCGTTATCTCGACTTCGATCTGGAAGAGGACGAGGTTCGGATGATCGAGGCGTTTTGCCGCGAGCATCTGGGGGATGCGGAAGCATGAGACGTACGCCCGTGACGGTTCCTTACGGCTATGAACCTCCCGCAGAGCAAAACAAGGGGACGCTGATTTTTTACGATGCCTTTGAGGACATCACCGTCCAAGGACTGCTTAAAGCGGAGAAAACGGCGGAAGAACGCGCGTTTTCGCGGTTGGTGCTGTATCCGCTGCATGAAGAAACGGCCAAACGCATGCTGAAGGCTGCCGTCAGTGCTTATTACAAACGCGAGCGGCAGCTGGAGAGCTGGAAGGAAGAACATCGTTCCTCCGCCGTGATCGAGGGATTTGAAGCCAAGCGGAAAAAATATACCCCGATGGACACGGCTTTGCGCCATTTGACGGAGAAATACCCGGCTCCGCATTTTTTGTACCTGACGCCGGACATGGCAAACCTGTTTGCGTCCTACGCTTCTTTTAAAGACTGGATCGTCCGGCTGCGGCTCATTTTGTCGGAGCGCCCGGAGCGGGTACACCCGCTGCTTGAAGAATACCAGAACCGCTGGGACGTATCGGGAGAACCCAGGGCAGGGGAATAAGCGATTCATGCAATGTAAACAAAGCCGGCATTCGTGCCGGTTTTTTAAATGCAAAGGATGTTTGTTGCACCGGGCTCCGAAAAAATACGAGAACGGGCTGAAATCGAGGCCCTGATACCGGGCTATCTTACTTTTTTTGTTGGGGCCGTGCCTCCTTCGGATGGTTGCTCATTCCCGGAAAGCCCGGTAAACTTAATAGTAACGGTTTTGAACTAGATTTCGTTAGGAGTTTTTAAATATATGAGTGTGGAAACGATGACGATGGAGAGGGCGCAGCAGCAGCTGCAAACCTATTACGGGTACCCGGATTTCCGGGAGGGCCAGAAAAAGATCGTCCTCAGTCTGCTGGAAGGAAACGATACGCTTGGCATCATGCCGACGGGCGGGGGCAAATCGATCTGTTACCAGATTCCGGCGCTGATGCTGCCGGGGCTGACGCTGGTCGTTTCGCCGCTGATTTCGCTGATGAAGGACCAGGTGGATGCGTTAACGGCGATGGGCATTCCGGCTGCGTACATCAACAGCACGCTGAGCGGCAAGGAAGTCAACGAGCGGATCCGCGCCGCCAAACGCGGCGATTTGAAGCTGCTGTACGTGGCGCCGGAGCGGCTGGAGGTCGAATGGTTCCGCGACGAGATGAACCAGCTTTCCATCTCCTGCGTCGCGGTGGACGAGGCGCATTGCGTGTCCCAGTGGGGGCATGATTTCCGGACGAGCTACCTGGCGGTGGCGCCGTTCGTCGAGAGTCTTCGCGACCGGCCGATCGTCGCCGCCTTTACGGCCACGGCCACGCCGGAGGTCACGGACGATATGGTTCGGCTGCTCCGTTTGGAAAAGCCCGAAGTGTTCGTCACGGGGCTGAGCCGCGATAATTTGGCGATGTCGGTGCTGCGCGGGGAAAACAAGCGCGATTTTGTCATGAAATATGCCGAGGTTCATTTGCATCAGCCGGGAATCATCTATGCCGCCACCCGTAAAGACGTGGACGATTTGTACGAACGTTTGCGCAGCAACGGGCTGGCCGCGGGGAGATACCATGCCGGCATGAGCGACGAGGAGCGGGCGGCAAGCCAGGAGGCTTTCCTGTACGATGATATCCGGGTCATGGTGGCGACCAACGCATTCGGGATGGGGATCGACAAATCGAACGTACGGTACGTCATCCATTACAACATGCCGAAAAACATGGAGGCTTACATCCAGGAAGCGGGCCGCGCGGGCCGCGACGGCGAACCGAGCCAGTGCATTTTGCTGTTCGGCGCCCAGGACATCATCACGCAAAAGTTTCTGATCGAGCAAAATCCGCAGGACCCGGAGCGTAAAGCCAACGATTACCGCAAACTGCAGCAGATGGTCGATTACTGCTATACGACACGCTGCCTGCGCAGCGCCATGCTCGATTATTTCGGGGAAAAGCATGAGGACAAGCCTTGCGGGATCTGCAGCTCCTGTACGGACGAACGCGAGCTGGTCGACATGACGATCGATGCGCAAAAAATATTTTCCTGCATCCACCGCATGCGCGAACGGTTTGGCGTATCCATGGTGGCGGCCGTTTTGAAGGGCTCCCGCAACAAGAAAGTGCTTCAATACCGGTTCGATGAGCTGTCGACCTATGGCGCGATGTCGGACCGGACGGAAAAGGAAATTTCGGAGATCATCAACGTCATGGCCTCGGAAGGGTACTTATCCCTCTCGGAGGGACAATATCCGGTCTTGAAGCTTCAGCCGCTGGCTGCGGAGGTGCTGAAAGGGCAGCGGAAGGTGATGCAGCGCCTGCCGGCCAAGGCGGCTTCCGGAGACGGTACGGGCGGGCGCTCCGGCAGTTCGCGGAGAGACTATTCGCCGTCGGCCGTCAACGAGACGGTGTTCGAACAGCTGCGCCTGATCCGGCGCGAGCTTGCGGAGCGGGAGCGCGTGCCTTCCTATATCATCTTCAACGATGCGACGCTTCGCGAGATGAGCGTGGTATGCCCGCAGACCGAACAAGCCATGCTGAAAGTAAAAGGCGTGGGCGAAGTGAAATACCGCAAATACGGCAAGCCGTTCCTGGATTTTTTCCGGGAGATGGGCGACGACCGTTACGACGGCGATTATGAATAATAGAAGGAATGTGAACCCATGAAAGTCATTTTATCGACCTTAAACGCCAAGTTCATCCACACCTCGCTGGCGATCCGCCTCCTGAAGGCCTACAGCGAGCATGCGTTTGACATTGAGCTGGCGGAATATACGATCAAAGATCCGGTGATGAACATCGTCTCCGACTTGTTCCAGCGGCGCCCCGACGTGATCGGTTTTTCCTGTTACATCTGGAACATCGAAGAGACGCTCCGGGTGATCGACATCGTCAAAAAGGTCATGCCCGAAGTCAAAATCGTCCTCGGCGGTCCTGAAGTGTCTTATGACACGGGGTTTTGGATGGAGCGCGCGAAAGGCGTCGATTTTATCGTCATGGGCGAAGGCGAGGAGACGTTCCATCATCTGCTGCAGGTGATCGAAGGCGACCGGAAATACCATTTTGTGTACGGCATCGCCTACCGGAAAGGGGAAGAGGTGATCATCAATCCGCCCCGCCCGAAAAGCGATTTGAATTCGCTGCCGTCCCCGCACCGTTTTCAGGAGGACATTCCGAACCTCGGCAAACGGATCGTTTATTTCGAAACAAGCCGGGGTTGCCCGTTCCAATGCCAGTTTTGCCTGTCAAGCATCGAAAACGGGGTGCGTTATTACGACATTGAGCGGGTCAAAGCGGATATTACGTATTTGATCGACAAGGGCGCCAAAGTGATCAAGTTTTTGGACCGGACCTTCAACATCAACCACAGCTATGCGATGGAAATGTTCAAGTTCCTGATCGAAAATAACCGCGGCTGCATTTTCCAGTTCGAAATTACGGCCGACATCATGCGTCCCGAGGTGCTGCAATTTTTGGCGGACAACGCGCCGCCCGGCATCTTCCGCTTCGAGATCGGGGTGCAGTCCACCAACGACCCGACCAACGTGCTGGTCAAACGCCGGCAAAACTTCGAGAAGCTGTCCCGGACCGTCAATATCATCAAAAACAGCGGCCGGATCGCGCAGCATCTCGATTTGATCGCGGGCCTGCCGGAGGAAGATTACGACACGTTCCGAAAAACGTTCAACGACGTGTTTGCGCTCAGGCCGGAAGAGCTGCAGCTCGGCTTCCTGAAAATGCTGCGCGGGACCGGCCTCCGGCGCGACGCCGAAAAATACGAATATACTTACATGGATCAGGCGCCTTACGAAATTCTCGGCAGCCATAAGCTTCCGTTCGAAGACATCGTGCGGCTGAAAAGGCTCGAGGACGTGCTCGAGAAATATTGGAACGCGCACCGGATGGATCATACGCTGAACTATTTAATGAAGCATGAATTCGACTCGCCGTTCGATTTCTTTCAGGAATTCGGCGATTATTGGGAAGGGCAGGGATGGCAAAAAATCGGCCACCAGCTGGAGGATCTGTTCACGCGCCTGTCCGCTTTTCTCGCGCATCGGGGCATCCGGCGGATGGACGTGGCGCTGGGCCTGATGAAGCTGGATTATTTCCTGAACCACAAATACAAGCCGCGCAAAATTTGGTGGAGCGAGCCGATCGATAAGCAGGAGTGGAGCACGCTAATGCGGCGGGTGCTGGACCATCCCGAAAACGTATCCGGCAGCTTCGCGGGGCTTGGAATCGGCGAAAGGGAGCTGCAAAAGCATGCCGTTCTGGAGGTGCTTCCTTTCAGGCTGGAAGACGTGCTGGCGGGAGGTACGGGCGAAACGCCGGAAGGAACGCCGCTGCGGCAGCTTCTGATGGTGCTGTACCAGCAGGATGACAGCGAGCAGCCGGTCTATTACACGATGGAGCTGGAACCGGCCGGCTCGGCGCAAAGCTGATTCCTTAACGAAAAAAAACGCTCTCGGCCATAAAGTCGAACTTTATGGAACCGAGAGCGTTTTTGCGTGGAAAGGGTTATGCTTCCTCTCCGGAACTCGTTTGCGAAGAAGACGGGGTATGGCGGTCGAGCCAGTCGATGACGTCCGCCGTAACCTCGTCCCGGTTGACTTCGTTCAGCATTTCATGCCGTCCTTCCGGATAGAGCCGGCATTCCACGTCGGCCAGACCCAGGTTGCGGTAAACCGCTTCGAGGCGGCGGACCCCCCGGCCGTTCAGGCCGACCGGATCTTTTTCCCCGCTGAACAGGTAGACGGGCTTATGCTTCGGAATGCCTTGATACCCTTCCGGTTGCTGGATTTCCTGGAGCAAGCCGAAAAAATCCCGGAAAAATCTTGTCGTGCAAATCGCCCCGCAGTAGGGGTCTTCGATGTAACGGTCGACTTCGGCCGGGTCGCGCGACAACCAATCGAACCGGGTGCGGTTAGGGGCAAAGGCCTTATTGAATCCGCCGAACACGATGGCGTTCATCATCAGGCTGCGATGCGAATCGCCCTGCAGCGCCCGCTGCAGGGAGGCCAGCGTTTTGCCTGCGCGAAGCATGCCGCGCGGACCGTTGGTGCCGGATAAAATGAAACCGTCGTACCCGTCCGATTGCGTCATGATGACCTTTTGCACGAGAAAGGATCCCATGCTGTGCCCCATCAGGAACAAGGGGACGCGGGGATGCTGAGCTCGCGCCAGCCGGCCCAGCTGGACGATATCCTGAACCATGAGCTGAAATCCGTTTTCTCCGACGTCTCCCAGCCGCTCGAGCGAACCGGCGGTCAAGCCGTGTCCGCGCTGGTCATGGGCGTATACCGCATATCCTTTGCCGGTCAGCGCCGAAGCGAAGCGGCCGTAACGTTCGGCGGTTTCGCACATGCCGTGGGCGATCTGGACGATGCCGGCGATTTCGGCCTCCGGATCGGGAAGCCACTGATAGACATGAAGCTTCGTTCCATGCGGATCTGTCATCGCAAAGGTCTGCTCAAGCATGCGCCATCCCTCCTCGTTATCCATTAGGAACCCTCAGGCCGGCCGCAGGATCGGCTGCCGAGGTTCGAAAATATATAAAAGCGAATAGATTATTCCGGCAAATAAGAACGAAGCACGGTTGCGTTGCCTTCCAAAGTGTATGCGCCGAGGTTGGCCGGAAGAAGGAAACATTGGCCCGCCTTGATGTCCAGGGAACCGCCGTTCCAGCCCAGCTTGCCGCTGCCGTCGCATACGACCAGGATCGTAAAGCTTTCCGGCGTCGTGTTCAAATTCCAGGAGCCGTCCACGATGCCTTTTTCCACGATAAAATAAGGCGATTTGGCGATTTGCAGCCATTCTCCGGCACCCAGGCCGCCCGTTTTCATCGTCGTTGCGCCGGAGCCTTCGAACGCGGTAACGTTCAGGGAATCCTCGATATGAAGCTCGCGCGGTTTGCCGTCCAGGCCCGGACGGTCATAATCGTAAATGCGGTAGGTCGTATCGGAGTTTTGCTGAATCTCCGCCACGACGACGCCCGCGCAAAGGGCGTGAACCGTACCCGCAGGGATGTAGAACGTGTCGCCGGCTTCGACGGATACTTCGCGCAGCGTATCCATGACGGTTCCGTTTTCCAGCGCCGCTTTCATGCTTTCGCGGGTGACGCCTTCCTTCAGGCCGTAAATGATTTTGGCCCCGGGTTTGGCGTCGAGGACGTACCACATTTCCGTTTTGCCGAGCTCGCCTTTCGGCAGGCCTTCATAGTCGTCCGTCGGGTGAACCTGCACGGACAGGTTGTCGTTGCAGTCGAGGAGCTTGATCAGGAGCGGAAAACGCCCGTTTTTCTCGGAAAAGCCTTTGCTGCCGAACCATTCCTTGCCGAGCTCTTCGCGGATTTGATCGAGTCCTTTTCCGGCCAGTTCGCCGTTGACGACGGTCGTGGTGCCGTTCGGATGATCGGCGATCATCCAGCCTTCGCCGATATGCCCTTCCGGAGGGGTGAGGCCGAAACGTTCAAGGGCGCGGCCGCCCCATACGCGTTCTTTGAATTCGGGTTGGAACAATAATGGATAAGGTTGTGTCATAGCTGCATCTTCCTTTCAAGTCATTAATCTGAACATGATTCGTTGAATCAAACCGCTTGCATTCGGATTCGTCAGATCCGAGATCTATATGTTTCAGGCGCACATGCTTGGATGTGCCACCCGCGGTTTACCGCTTTTTTTCGATCGCGACGACGTACGGCGCGTCGTTTCGCTGAAGCTGCCTGTACATCACCGTCTGGCACGTATCCTGGGGCAGGCTTGAGGCCCAGGCCGTCACCGCTTCCGCTTCGGCAGCCCCGCCGGCATGGCCGGGATACAGCACGGCCGTAATGATCCCTTTGGGGCGGAGCAGCGAAAGCGAGGCTTCCAGCGCTTCAAGCGTGCTTTCCGTTTTCGTTATGATATGTTTGTCGGCATCCGTCGCAGGCAGATAGCCCAGATTAAACATGACGGCGCCGACGCGGCCCCGGCACTCCGGGGGGATGTATGCCGTCATCCGCGCGTGGCTTGCAAGAAACAGGGAAACGGAAGCCATGCCGCCGGCAGGCTCCCGGGACAGCCGTTCCTCGGCAAGGCGAAGCGCCTGCTCTTGAATATCGAAGCCGTACACCCGGCCTTTAGGCCCTGCGGCCTTGGCGAGGAACGCCGTGTCGGCTCCCGTGCCGACCGTGGCGTCGACGGCGATGTCTCCGGGCGCCAGGCGTCCTTCGATTTGCTTATGCGCGAAGCTGAGTACGGATAAAAAACCCATTTACGCGTTCCTCCAATATTTCCCTTGCCATGTATCCCGCGCTTTCAGTTCGGCGTCGATGCCGTTGAGCACTTTCCATTTATTGAGGCTCCACATCGGTCCGATCAGCAGCTTGCGCGGCGCGTCGCCCGTCAGGCGATGGACGATCATGTCCGGCGGCAGCATCTCGAGCGTGTCGACGACAAGCTTGATGTATTCGTCCTCCTCCAGAAAGCGGAGCAAGCCGGCTTCATGCTGGCGTACCATCGGCGTGCCTTTCATGAGATGGAGCAGGTGGATCTTGATCCCCTGCACGCCCATTTTGGATACTTCGTATCCGGTTTCGAGCATCATTTCATGCGTTTCCTGCGGAAGTCCGTAAATGATGTGGGCACAGACCCGGATGCCATGCTTGCGGAGCTTGGCGACGGCATCCACGAAACATTTCGTATCATGGGCGCGGTTGATCAGCTCGGAAGTGGAATCGTGGACCGTTTGCAGCCCCATTTCGACCCAGAGGTAGGTCCGCCGGTTCAGCTCGGCCAAATATTCGACGACATCGTCCGGCAAGCAATCGGGCCTAGTCGCGATCGACAAGCCGACGACGCCGGGCTGCCGCAGGATCGTTTCGTAATATTCCCTCAGCACCTCTAACGGCGCATAGGTATTCGTGTAAGCCTGAAAATATCCGATGTACTTCGCGTTCGGCCATTTCAGGTGCTGTTTGTCCCGGATTTCATTGAATTGGGTGACGAGGTCGTCACGGCGTTTGCCGGCGAAGTCTCCCGATCCGCGCGCGCTGCAGAACGTGCAGCCGCCCCTGGCGATCGTGCCGTCGCGGTTCGGGCAGGTGAAGCCGGCATCGAGCATGACCTTGAACACCTTTTCGTCGAACTCGCGGCGCATTTCGTAATTCCAGGTATGGAACCTTTTATCTCCCCATAGAAGCGGAGGGCTTGCTGCTTTCGAATGCATGTGAAGGTGCTCCTTTTTGGCGTATCAGCAAAGGTTAAAACGTTATGGCTTACTGCTTGCTCTATTGTAGCAAAAAAAATCGGGGAAGGGTATGAGAGGGCGAAACCGAGTCATTTTTATCGGCGGCCGGGCATATGATTTATTGAAAAAACTTACATGAAATGTTATATTAAAAGTGAGAGTCGGCGCGCTCCTGTTTTCGCAAAACCGGCACCGATTCATAAAAGAAACGAATCTCGGCAACCATAATCCGTGAGGTGATCATGATGAGTTATTTAACCGCAGAAGCTTCAGGAAAAGGTAAAATTGCTGTGGAATTGACTCCGGAGGAGGCGCTTGCGTTGACGGGCGTCAAATTTAACGGAAATCCGGAGGTGAAAGCGGAGGCGCATCGAAAAATTCGCAAAGCCTTCGAAAAGACATTTGATTTTCAGTATCAAGATAGGTTAGACTAACAACAAAGAATTCGTTGGACCCCAATTCCAAATAGATTTGGAAAAGGAATTCTGCGCCCCTTGGCATCGCTGCCGGGTGGCCGGAATTCTTTTTCTTTTTTTCCGGGGATGCTCTTTACATTTGAGTGTATCTTCGGCACAATATTGCAAGTAAGCTGTCCGCGAATACCTGCGCGGATATTAAAGCGATGAAAGTGGAGGTATGAAATGCGTTTACGCGGCAGAAAAGGAATCCGGGAGAATTTGGAGGCCCAGGCAGGCTTCGTTATTCTTGATCCCCGGTCCCATAAAGGAAAATGGCATACGTTATTCGGCAACGACCGTCCCATTTACGTGGAGCTCGGCATGGGCAAAGGCCAGTTTATCAGCCAGATGAGCTTCCGTTATCCGGACATTAATTTTATAGGCATCGATATGTATGACGAACTGATCCGCCGGGCGAGCGAAAAGGCCCGTTTGGCCTGGTCCGAGCGGAATGTCGAAACGCCCCCGAATTTGCGGCTCGCGCTTGCGAACGTGGAATTTTTGGAGGACGTGTTCGAAGAAGGGGAAATCGAGCGGATTTTTTTGAATTTCAGCGATCCTTGGCCTAAAGCGAGACATGCCCGCCGCCGTTTGACACATCCCCGTTTTTTGGAGAAATATCGCCGCTTGCTGAACGAAAACGGAGAAATTCATCTCAAGACCGACTCGCAGACGCTGTTCGAGTTTTCGTTGAACGCTTTTGCCGATTTCGGCCTGCAAATGACGAACATTTCGCTAAACCTTCACCGCGAAGGTCCCAACGAACAGCATGTCATGACCGAATACGAAACGAAATTCCACGGGCAAGGCGTGAACATCCACCGCTGCGAGGCCATCGTCGGGGAAAAAGCGCTGCAGCGTTACCAGGAACACCGGCTCGACAATTACCGCCTGCAGGACAAGCCTCAAGCGAACAAAAGCGGGCAGGAATAACGAGGGAACCTAGAGCTGCGATGCAGCCCGGTCTTTTATAACAAAAAACAATCCCTGCGAACGTGCGCCGGCCGGTTTGGCCGCGGGGCCCGTTTGCGGGGATTTTTTGTAAGCGCAAAAAAACGGCGCCTTCCTTCTCAGGAGGACACCGTTTTCGAATCCAGCATTTCGATGATGCTATGCGCGCTTTCCATCGGGCGGTACCGGGCAATGCTCTGCAGCTGCTCTTCCCGCCGCCGCCGGATGCCGTCCAAATCGCCGACGAGCTTGTCCATCCATTTTACGATGACGTCCAGCGACGAAATCGGCTCGCCCAGCCCTTGCGCGGTGAAATAATGGCAGTTTTCTTCCTCCTGCCCGGGAAGGGGATGGTGGAACAGCATCGGGATGCCTTTCGCCAAACCTTCCGTGCAGGTCATCCCGCCCGGTTTCGTGACGAGGAGGTCCGACACTTCCATCAGCTTGTCCACTTCGAGCGTAAACCCGATCAAATGGATGTTGGGATGATTGTATTTGGGGTCCTGCTCCAGCTTTTTCAGCTCTTTTTCGTTATTGCCGAGACAGAACAGAATCTGGACCTTGTCCTTCCAGCGGGTCAAAAAATCGTTGATGACCTCGTCGTTCATGATGCCCCAGCCCCCGCCCATCACCATGACCGTAGGCATGTCCTTCAGCCCGAAGCGTTCGCGGATTTCTTCCTTCCCGGGATGCTCCCAGAAGCTGGGATGGACGGGGATGCCGGTGACCTTGATTCTGGAAGGGGGAACCCCTTGGTGGATCATTCTGGCCCGCACCTCCTGGGTGGAAACCAAAAAACGGTCGACCTGGGGGGTGATCCATGTGCCGTGCGCGTCATAGTCCGTGATGACGGTACACAGCAATATTTGCTCTCCGAGCCGCTTCAGGCGCGAGATGACGGCGCTCGGGATGGGATGCGTGCAGACGACGATATCCGGCCGCAGCTGGTGGACGACGTTTTTCGTATGCGTGTAAAAAATGCGGTGCAGCGCAAGCGTCGTAAAACGGTTCAATGATTTGTTGTATTGATGGCGGTACATCATGCCGACCAGCTTGGGCTGCGAAAGCACGGTTTTTTTATATGCGGTGATGATCAAAGGCGCAACCTTCGGGTTTAAAAAACTTCCAAGTTCAAGGACTCTCGTCTGAACGTTCGGTGAGAGTTTGCGTAGACTGCTTGAGAGTGCGTACGCAGCTCGAGTATGTCCAGCACCGAAGCCTTCAGATAATAACAATACCCTTTTTTTGCTCACTCTCAATTCACCTGTTCCTGCTTGTTTTGGTCTAATTACACCTTATCCGCTTTAGGGCCATAATGCAACCGTCCCCGCGGCAACGGCCGTCCCGATGGTCGCGCCTGCGAGGCAATCGGAGGGATAGTGCAGGCCTAAATACATGCGGGATACGGCGACGGACAGAGCGACCGGTACCAGAACCCAAGCCAAAACGGGGCATGCGGCCACAAAGGGCGTAACCAGCGAGAAAACGGCGGTCGTATGGCCCGACGGAAATGAGTGGTCCGTCAGCGGATTGCGAAACGTGTTCGTCCCCGGCAGCGTCAAATACGGCCGTTGCCTGGGCCATGTTTTTTTCGACACGGCTACGGGAATATGGCTTAATGCGAGCGCCACGCCGGCCTGCAGTCCGTATGTGCTCCACGGTTTGGGCGCCAAAAGCCACATGGACAGGGAAAACAAGATCGTAAACCAAGCGCCGCCAATATGGGTAATATAATAAAGCCAGTGATTTACCATGCTCCGGTGCAAGCTGCTGTTCACCTTTGTAAATAACTGTTGGTCCAAACGTTTTAATTTCTGAATAAGACGGATCATGGGATACCTCCGGGCGTAGTTTAGCCATAGCGGGCGCTGGTTTGATATTTTTTTCATGAATTTATCATATTTTGAATCCGTCGGCTTTTCAAGAACGATCGCGAAAAGGGGTCATTTTCGGAACAATTAGTCCTGAAAATGACCCCTGAAACGTATATGGGGAGTATGCGGTTGGATCCGCGGGGAGGCCCCGCCCGTTTAACGAAAAGTTTGGATTGCCGAAGACTTAAGGAGGTTTTTGGCAACGGTAAAGTGCGGGAAGAAGCCTTTCGACAGCGGAATCGTCAGCTCGCCATCCAGGGTGATGTCGTAATGGTTCCATTCGTTCGGGGAAATCGCTTGGATATATTTAATGTTGACCAGGAAGCTTTTATGGCACTGAAAGAGACATGGCGTCGATTGGCTGGCGATGTCTTTTAAATTGGACGTGCTGTCGATCTTCTCGTTGTCGGACAAGGTCACCTGAATAACGTTTTTGCCCGTTTTCTCCACGCATTTGATGAGATTTTCGACCAGGATCAGCTTTTTGTTGTCATGCTTGAGCGTAATGTAGTTCAGGCGGTCTTCGTTTTCGGCAATTGCGGCCAATTTGCTTTCCAGAAGGCGGCTGGACGCCAATTTGATCGATGACAACAACGTATTATAGCCGGAAAAATGAAGCCGAAGCGGCTTTTCGTTGGCATAAGAAATCATTTTTTTCATGAATTCCCCGCAATCCTCATCGCCGCACAGGCACAGAATTTCGATGTTGTTTTCCTGTTCGCACAGTTTCGCCAACAAAATCCGCAGATGGCATAGCGTGGACTTGGATAATTCCCATACGAAGATAAAACCGTCGTTTTTACGGGCGAAATCCAGAAACTCCTTGGGATTCTTCAGGTTGTATACCCTATTGTTTTTGAGGTGAGCTGACAATTTGATTTTCAATGAATAGTTCGATGAATAGACGGCTACATCCGGAAAATAGGGCAGCAAATGATTAACCTCCTAATCGTAGTCGTGATCGCAAGGGAACGAAAAGAATATGTTTACCTGAATTACCTATATATGGAATCTATTAATTATTATACTAATTAATGATGAATAAATCAAAAATAGGAATATAAAAGGAAAATGCGACATTGAACTACATGAATTGAGGAGTTTCGTCAGACGATGTACCACATATCCTCAGATATTAGTGTTTTACCCAAAAACTGTTAACTAGAGTCGGAAAATTATTTATCATGAATCATGTAGCTACGTTCCTATTGCCTGGCCGGCAAAAAACAAAGGAGGTTTCATAATATGGTATGTAAATACAGTTGCCCAAGCGGAATGTCCGGCGGCACCCCGGTGCCTGGTGACGACAGCGGCTGCGTATCCAGCACGGATTGCGTCAGAACACGTTATATTTACCAGTACTATACCCCTTGCTACCAAAACGGTTCGATCCAGGTTTGGAAATACTGCAACTCCGAATGGGGAAATTGTTGCTAGTCATGCAGGCCATATCGACAGGTGCCCAAGGTTTTGGGCGCCTGTTTGATCCATGCTCCGGAAAGGGTGACGCGAACATGCAGGAACAAGAATATATGAAATTCCTTAAGAAGCGGACGATGGCGCCGATTCCGATCGGGGAGAACATGCCGACCCCGTTTGCGTTTGACCGAGCCGGGCACGAAGCCGCGATCGATTTCGGGCTGACCGGAACGGTGATCTTTTTTATGAGCAAAACTTGCGAAAAATGCGATTTTTCGCTGTTAAGCCAATATTCCGAAACCTTTCGTTTTAAAACGTACTTATTTGTGGATGCCGACAACGATTTTGCAAGTGAGATTGAAAGAATGTATCCCGGGTTTGAAGTTTTCAAATCGGATCTGACCGTGTTGTTCAAGGAAATCAGAGTCGAAGCGGTTCCCCTGGTATATGCCGTCAATAAGGTTGGCCAAATCGTCGGAGGCGGGCTGTTCAATACTTACGAGAGTCTGACGCGCAAGATTTCGCCGCTGATCGAGGTGTTCGGTTCCGGGAGCATTTTGAATGAAAACATTTCGTGAAGGGCTCGGATTGTTCGCTTTATCTTTTAAGGAAGTGTGGATCGCGGACAAAACCTATTTCTTCTTCAGCCTCTTGATGCTGATCGCGATTCCTTTCCAGATGAATGCTTCGATTTATCTCGGCTCCGCGCTGATCAACGACCTCTCTTCCCCGAACTTCGAGTTCGGCGGGGTTCTCCGGCTGATCGTTCTTATCGTCGGCATGGAACTGGCGGTAACGGTACTGGGTCAGCTTCAGCAAAAGTTCAACTTGGCGTTTACGGAAAAGTTCACGCTTAGGCAAAAAACGAGATTGCTGGATTATTATTATTCGATCGATCTCGTGGAAAAGGAAAATCCGTCGTTTCACGGCAAGGCGCAATTCAATGAATTCGCGTTGTCCAAAATCGAAAGCAATTACCAATCGTTCCTGTCCTTGGCTTCGCTGCTGGTCAGCATCTCTCTTTCTCTTTATTTGCTGCGCAATCTAAGTCCGGCTGCGATGATCTGTCTATTGGCGGTGTGCGTCGCTAGGGGCATGTTGGAGCTGAAGACGATCCGAAACCGAGTCGAAGTCACGAACGTCCTTCAAACTTCGCACCGTACGTACGGTTATCTGTACCAGTTGTTGAGCAATTTTGCGGCGCATAAGGAAATGATGGTAAACCAGGCATACCCGTTCTTTAAAAAGCTTTGGCTTGAAAGGAAACGGGAGGCCTTTGAACTGCAATACGGATTGGAAAAAAAGACAATCGTTTTCGTTACGATAAGCAAGATCCTGTCGGGTTTGTTCAAACTCGGGCTTGCCGTCCTGATCATCTATTACATTTATAATAGAAAATTGACGATCGGCGATTACATGGCCATCACCATGGCCGCGCCGCTGATCGAATCCAATATATTGAACCTGTTTAATCTTGGCGGAAAATTTTACGAGAACACCAGTTATCTCCGGCTGGCCGGGGACATGCTGTCTGCCGGAGGCGGTGACGCCGGTTCCCGGGGCAGCGTCATCGCCGAGATCCAGTCGGTCGAGGTCCGGAATCTCTCTTTTCGATATCCGAACCGAACCGAAAATGCCTTAAACGGCATTCGCCTGTCGATCCGCAAAGGCGAAAAAATCGCCATCGTAGGCGACAACGCATCCGGCAAAACCACCCTTGTCAAGCTAATATTGGGGTTATATCCGCCGGAGCCCGGCAGCGTATTTTACAATCAAACGGATTTGAACGACATCCATCTGCCCTCGGTATGGAACCAGGTCAGCACGGTGTTTCAGGATTTCTCGAAGTATGAACTCGACATTCGCCACAATATCGCGGTATCCGATCTGAAGGAGATCCATAACGACCAAAGGCTGTACGAACTCGCCGATGCGTTCGGCATCGCGAATATCATGCTTCCGGAGCGGGGCCTCGAAACGCAGCTTGGCTACTTGACGGAGGATTCCATCAATCTCTCGGGAGGCCAGTGGCAAAGAATCGCGCTGGCAAGAGCGCTGTTCAAACAAGCTTCGCTCGTCGTCTTGGACGAGCCTACCTCAGCCATCGATCCCAATAGCGAGCTGGAGCTGCTTAACCGTTTGCTGGACGCGTCCGGCGAAAAAACGCTAATCGTCATTACGCATCGCATCGGCATTGCGGCCAACGTGGACAAGATCGTCGTGATGCAAAACGGCGAAATCAAGGAAGTCGGAAGCCATTCGGATCTCGTCCATGCCCAAGGCTATTATTTCGATATGTGGATGAAACAAAAAGAGCTGTACATCAAGCAGGAAATGGAGGTCGCTTACCCATGACCGATTTTGCTTCGGTCGTCGACTTTGAAGGCAATGAGATCCGCTTCACCGACGGCCGCCCCCAACTGTTTCTGTTCGTGTCTTTATTCTGCAACCATTGCGTCGAGTTTTTGCCGCAAATCAGCGTTCTCCGCAGCAAAATCCCTGAAATGGGACTCGTGCTGTTCTGCAACGGGGATGAAGAGGAGCATCGGGACCTGAAGGCCTATTTTCAATGGGACTTTCCGATCGTCTATTTGGAGCCGGAAGATGCGACGCTGACGTATGACGTTGAATCTTTCCCCTACATGATTTTGGTCAAAAACCGCCAAAAAGTGCTGGGAGCCTCTTTGACGGAGTGGGAGAAATACGAGGACCGGCTCGTTTCGGAGTGTTTGGTATGATCCTGACTTCGATCGGCCAGTGCCTTTTGGTATTCGTATTTTGCATATCCGCCATTTCCAAAAGCCTGGATGTCGGCGAATTCAAGATCAGCATCCGGCAATTCGGCATCCTAACCAACGACCGGGCGATCGCCGCGGCCGCTTACTTGTTTATTTTGGGCGAGTTTGCGGCATCCGTATTGATCGTGTTTGCTTTCGGCCGGGTCATTACGCTTGTCCTGACCATGGCGCTCATGACGACGTTTGTCGCCGCGCTGCTCAAAGTATCGTTCGAAAAAAAGACGGTGCACTGCAACTGTTTCGGACAGAGCCGCAAACCGACGAACAAGCTTTACGCCATCGGGCGCAATGTCGTCATCATCGCGCTCATCCTGTTTTGCTGGACGTTTCAGGCGAGCCCGCGCTTTTCTCTATCGGAAAACGTCATGATGTATGCCATTTTGGCGAATGGCTCGCTGTTCGCGGTCCTGATCAAGCAGTATTGGTACAAAAGGGGGAAGGGGATTCATGCTTGAAACGCTCCCATATGCGCTGAGCCTTGTCTCCTTGGGGCTGGCCGTTCTTTTGATAGGGTACGTCAGGCGGGCCGCCGCCCTTGAAAAGCTGCTGAAAACCGGGGAGATGCTTTACAGGAACCAGGTGCCGGCAGCGGATTTGGAAACGGCATTCGACATTATTTTTATCGACGCCGAATCCGAACCCGAATTTTTGCGAAACCGGGCCGCTTACGATTCCGGCAGAACGGCCATCGTGTGCTATCATGCCCCCGAATACCGCATGAATCTGTTTCGAAAAAAATTGCCGGGCCATATGATCGTTTGCGGGGATGCAGGCAAAGAACTGGCGCAGGCGCTGGACGTCAAAAAGTATCCTAGCCTGCTCAGGCTGAATTATTCCAAGGCATCGGTCAAAAAAATCATGTAAGGAGTGCGTTTCGTGAAACTTTCCTGTTTTATCGTCGATTATTGCGAAATGGTGCAGTCGGAACAAGGCATGAAGCTTAACCATTCTGCACCCGTCCCGTCCGTTCTCGTTGAAACCCTTCCTTACGTTTCGAATCTGCGGGTCGTCGTGCATCTTCAGGATTTGACCGTTAACGAACCGCTTGAAATCGAGCTGCAGCTGTACGACGATCAAGGGCAACTCATCGCCTTTACGGAGAAGAACCGGATCGTGGCCGGCAAGACGGAATTAAAGACCCATTGCACGCTTCAAACGGTCCACTGCAAAGAGGGAGAATTTTCAATCGTTTTGTTTAATCATGGACAACCTGTCTATAAATATACATATGCATTGGAATGCGAAGACAAAAATTTGCATTTTTCGAAATTTCCGTCACTGCATCGATCGTGAGCGTTGTGGGACCATGAAGGGGAGCTCGGGTTTTGGAATCTCGCCGCCCCTTATTCAAGGGTCCCTTTTGTTTGCGTTTTTTCCGCTGTCATGCGCTCGTTTTCGAATTTTTGACTTCGTCTGAAGAAGCGATTAAAATGATTCAAGTACCCAAAAGTGGGTTAAAGAGGTAGTGGGTGCCTTTTTTTAATCATAAACTTTTGTTAAAAGTTCAAAAATAAGCAAAAACTAAGATAATTCATGATAAAGGGAGGTAAGTTGGGCAAATACATCTTGATTGACAATGTTTTTTGGCTTAAGCTCTTAAATGGCAATTTGACAATGAGCTGTCATATGGCCGACAATCAGTATACGTTTTTTGTTTTCGGATTTTAAAAATAACGGATGCCAGTACAAAAATAAAAATGGCCGTTTAAAGCATCGAGAATAAAAAAGGGGTACAACTCAACAAGGATATGGGGGGTCAAGAGAGTGTTTGAAAAGATTATGATCGTTCTCCAAGTGTTTTTCGGGCTTGTGGGACTGTATCAGCTGGTCCTTTCCTTTTTCGGATGGTATCGCAAAAAAGAATCCAAATCGCATTCTCCGCAAAAAACTTTCGCTGTCATCGTCGCAGCGCACAATGAAGAAGAAGTGATCGGCGCATTGTTAGAAAATTTACAGAAGATGCGCTATCCAAGAGAAATGTACGATATTTTCGTGATTTGCGATAACTGTACCGACAATACGGTAGCAATCACCAACAGCTTCGAGGGCGTAACCGCCTGCGTCAGAAATAACCCGGACAAACGGGGCAAGGGCTATGCTCTCGAGTGGATGCTCGACAAGCTGTGGAAAATGCCGAAGTCGTATGACGCGGTCGTCGTTTTTGATGCCGACAATCTCGTCGACGTCGATTTCCTGCAATACATGAACGATGACTTGTGCAACGGCAAGCAGGTCATTCAAGGATACTTGGATACGAAAAACCCTAACGATTCCTGGATCAGTGCGTCGAACGCGATCAACTACTGGTTCTGTAACCGTTTGTGGCAGCTTCCGAGATACAATCTTGGCCTCTCCAACTTCCTTGGCGGCACCGGGATGTGCTTCGAAAGCAAGCTTCTGAAGGAAATGGGCTGGGGCGCGACCAGCCTGGTCGAGGACTTGGAATTTACGGTACGCTGCATTCAGCGCAACGTCTATCCGAAAATCAATTTCGACGCACGGGTGTACGACGAAAAGCCGTTGACGTTCAAAGCGTCGGCCAGACAGCGCCTGCGCTGGATGCAAGGCCACTTCGAGGTTACGCGGAAGTATATGTTCCCGCTGCTCAAACAGGGCATCAAGGAGCGCAGCTTGACGAAAATCGATGCGGCTCTGTACGTGTTCAACTCATACAACTTCCTGATCGGGTTCCTGCTGACGATCATTTATTACATCAATTACATGCTTCCGACGGATCTGAACCTGATCTCGATTTACGGATACCTGCCTCTTTGGGTGTCGATTCCGTTCTCGATCTACGGGATCATGCAATGTCCGCTGGCCATGTATCTGGAAAAGGTGCCGTGGAAAACGTACCTCAGACTCGTGTTTTATCCGATTTTCCTGATCTCCTGGTGGCCGATCACGTTCTGGGCGTTCTTCACGCAAAACAACAAACAGTGGAGCCATACGAAGCATACTCGCGTGGTTCGTCTGGAAGAAGTGCAAAGCAAGCAGGGATAAGGATGATTTATTGTTGACAAAGGCTTGTCCTCTGTGGTACATTACTCAAGTACGTTAAAACAAAATGGATTTGCAAGCAGAGGCACCAGCTTCTCACCTGGCCGACGAAGGTTGGCGGGTCATGATCCGATGATTTATGAATGCAAAATTTCATGAAGAATTGATCATAGGGATGCTGGTCGTAGACACCGGTATCCCTTTTATTTTTGCTTTTGCAAAAGCATCACCATTCGAATTTGGAGGTGGACGGTTATTAGTAAGGATCATATGATTAATGAGGAAATTCGGGCGAAAGAGGTTCGTCTGGTCGGAGCTGACGGGGAACAGATCGGCATCAAGCCGATTCGGGAGGCTCTCCAGATGGCGGCGGATTTGAATCTGGATCTGGTGAACGTGGCACCGCAGGCCAAGCCTCCGGTGTGCCGCATCATGGATTACGGCAAGTTCCGTTATGAGCAGCAAAAGAAAGAAAAAGAAGCCCGTAAGAATCAGAAAATCGTGGATATCAAAGAAGTATGGTTCCGAGCTAACATTGAGGAGCATGATTTCCAAACCAAGCTTCGCAATGTCGTCAAGTTTTTGAAAGAAGGCGACAAAGTGAAATGCTCCGTCCGTTTCCGCGGACGCGAGATCACTCACGCCAACATCGGCCAAAAGATTCTGGAACGCGTCAAAACGGAGGTTGCCGAACTTTCCGTCGTCGAACGCCAACCGAAATTGGAAGGCCGCAGTATGATTATGATTCTGGCTCCAAAAGCCCAATAGTCCTGAGGAGGAAGTACTATGCCTAAAATGAAAACACACAGCAGCTTGAAAGGCCGCTTCAAAGTAACTGGTTCCGGTAAAGTAACTCGTTACAAAGCTTACAAAAACCACTTGCTGTCCCACAAGTCCAAACGCGCTAAACGCGTGCTCGCCGGCAACCCGGTGATGGCTCCTGGAGACGTAAGACGTTTGAAGCAAGGCTTGGCTAACTTGAAATAGTTATAACACAATTTTGGGAGGTTTATTATTATGGCAAGAGTAAAAGGCGGATTCGTTGTTCGTCGTAGACATAAAAAAGTATTGAAACTTGCAAAAGGTTATTTCGGTTCCAAACACCGCATCTTTAAAACAGCTAACGAACAAGTGATGAAGTCTTTGGTATATGCATACCGTGACCGTCGCGCAACCAAGCGCAACATGCGCAGACTGTGGATCGTCCGGATCAATGCGGCTGCGCGCATGAACGGCTTGTCCTACAACAAACTGATGCATGGTTTGAAATTGGCAGGCGTGGACATCAACCGCAAAATGCTGGCTGATCTCGCCGTGAACGACATCAACGCGTTCAACTCGATCGCAACCGTTGCGAAAGAAAAAATCAACGCGTAATTGTTTAACATTAAATGGAAAAACCGCCGTAAGGCGGTTTTTTTTATGCTTCGAAATAAGCCGCTACGGGGCATTGTTTCTCTTGATGGAAGGAAACATGACGTGAATTTCGTGATGGAATGAGATAAAACCAAGGAATTACCGCTTATCGCTTATACATAACATGTATTTCGGGATAAATATGACATGTGTTGGTATATTCAAAACTCTTAAAGCGCTTTCTTTTACTTTTATTCAAAAAAAGTTTTTTGAATCCGACGCAAATTTGCTGGATTTTGAGGATGCGAGATTGTATAATCTGAATGTAAAATGTCCACGTTTGAAACAAGCTCTCTATTTCTAATTGATAGGTGGTAAATTAATTGGTAGAAGGGATCTTGCGCAAATGATAGGGCAAAAAAATTTTAGGGGGACATACAGCAATGAAGAAAATGTTCAAATTGTCGCTGATCATGCTGCTCGCATTTTCAGTCGTACTCGCTGGCTGCGGCAAAAAGAATGAAGAGACAGGCGCAACCGGCAGCGAGCCTGCAGGCGACGCGAAGTCCAGCGTCAAAGTCGGCCTGGTTACCGACGTGGGCGGCGTAAACGACAAATCGTTTAACGAATCCGCTTGGGAAGCTCTCGATGCTTTGAAAAAAGACAAAGGCATCGAAGCTCAGTACTTGCAAAGTAAATCCAAAGAAGATTACGTTACGAATCTGAATAAATACGTTAAAGGCAAATACGATCTGACTTGGGGCATCGGTTTCGACCTCGGCCAAGACATGAAAACCGTGGCGGACCAAAACCCTGACGCGCATTTGGCAATCATTGATGCTACTGTCGATTCCCCTAACGTTCGTTCCATCACGTTTGCCGAAAACGAAGGCGCATTCCTCGTGGGCGTCGTTGCAGGCAAAATGACGAAAACAGGCAAAGTCGGCTTCGTAGGCGGCTCCGAAATTCCTGTCATCAAACGTTTTGAAGCTGGTTTCAAAGCCGGCGTCAAAGCTGCGAACCCTAATGTCGAAGTCAAAATCAACTATACAGGCGCTTTCGACAAACCTGACCAAGGTAAAGCAGCGGCAGCAACGATGTACAACGACGGCGTAGACATTATTTTCCACGCATCCGGCGCTACGGGTACCGGCGTGTTCAACGAAGCGATCGCCCGCAACAAAGCCGGCGGCAGCAAAGTTTGGGTCATCGGCGTCGACAAAGACCAATCCCTTGAATTCGGAGATGACGTAACGTTGACTTCGATGGTTAAAGGCGTAACGACGGCTGTCGACAAAGTCACAAGAGAAGTGATCGACGGTCAATTCAAAGGCGGCTCCGAGGTTCTCGGCTTGAAAGAAAACGGCGTAGGTCTTGCGGACACTTCCAGCAAAAACGTTCCTGCAGACGTATTGAAAGCCGTTGACGAGTTCAAAGAGAAAATCATCAGCGGGGAAATCAAAGTCCCTGAAGAATAATACTGCCTGAGCTTATCATCTAAACGGATCCAAAGTTGCGAAACGACAAGGCTGGTTGTATAACTGGCCTTTTCTTTGCTTTTGGCCTGAAACCAAATCATGATAAAGGGTGATCTCATGGGTGCAGCGACCCCTGTCGTTGAGTTGAAGCAAATAACCAAACGCTTTCCCGGCATAGTTGCCAACGACTCTATCAGCTTAAAGCTGCATAAGGGAGAAATTCATGCATTGCTCGGCGAAAATGGCGCGGGCAAGTCCACGCTCATGAATATCGTTTTCGGATTGTACCAGCCGGACGAAGGAAGCATCGAAGTAAACGGCAAACCTGTCATTATCGACAGCCCGAACAAAGCGATCGAACTCGGGATCGGGATGGTGCATCAGCACTTTAAGCTCGTCCAGCCGTTTACCGTGACCGAAAATATCGTGCTGGGCATGGAACCGAAAAAAATGGGGTTCCAGCTGGACTACAAAACTTCGGTCGCCAAGATCCAGAAGCTGTCGGATCAGTACGGGCTGAAGGTAAATCCGCATGCCAAAATCCAAGATATTTCCGTCGGGATGCAGCAGCGCGTCGAAATTTTGAAGACGCTTTACCGCGGAGCGGATATCCTTATTTTTGACGAGCCTACCGCCGTTTTAACCCCGCAAGAGATCAACGATCTGATGGGGATCATGAAACGTCTCGTCGAAGAGGGAAAATCGATTATTCTCATTACGCATAAATTGAAAGAAATCATGCAGATTTCCGATAATGTGACCATTATTCGCCGCGGCAAGGTCATTGATACCGTCAAAACCTCGGAGACGAATCCGAATGAGCTTGCGGAGAAAATGGTCGGACGGAGCGTTTCTTTTAAAGTGGACAAAAAGCCGGCTTCGCCGAAGCAAAACGTTCTCGAAGTGCAAAATTTGACGATGAAAAACAAAGAGGGCGTTTCCGTGCTGAACGGCTTGAATTTGAACGTTCGTGCGGGTGAAATCCTCGGGATTGCCGGCGTCGACGGCAACGGACAAAGCGAGCTGATCGAAGCGATCACCGGGCTGTGCCAGGTCGACAGCGGCATCATTATGCTCAACGGCAAGGACATCACGAACAAAAGTCCGCGCTTCATTACGGAAAGCGGCGTGTCCCATATTCCGGAGGACCGTCATAAACACGGGCTTGTCCTTGATTTTTCGATGAGCGAAAACATGGTGTTGGAGACGTATTACAAGCCGCCGTATAACAAAGCCGGGTTTTTGAGCAAAAAGGAAATCGACAAGCAGGCGAAACGGCTGATCGAGGCGTTTGACGTCAGAACGCCGAGCATCGAGACGAAAGCCCGTTCCTTGTCGGGCGGTAACCAGCAAAAAGCGATTATAGCCCGGGAAATAGATAAAAATCCGGATCTGCTGATTGCTGCCCAGCCGACCCGCGGTTTGGACGTGGGCGCGATCGAATTCGTGCAAAAACAGCTGGTTGCCCAGCGCGACCAAGGCAAAGCCGTATTGCTGATTTCTTTCGAGCTGGATGAAATCATGAACGTTTCCGACCGGATTGCCGTCATCTACGAAGGCCAAATCGTGGGCGAAGTATTGCCTGAGGAAACCAACGATCAGGAGCTGGGTCTCATGATGGCGGGCAGCAAGAAATCGGGAGGGAAAGCATAATGAGCAAATTGTTTAAGATTTTTTCCGTGAACAGCCTCCTGGTGCCGCTTGTGGCCGTTGTTTTGGGTCTGATCGTCGGGGCGATCATTATGCTGATCGGCGGTTATGATCCGCTGCTCGCATACGGTTCCCTGTTTAAAACCGTTTTTGGCAACGTTTATGATTTCGGGGAAACGATCCGCGAAATCACGCCGTTGATCATGACGGGGCTTGCCGTCGCGTTTGCATTCCGGGCAGGCCTGTTTAATATCGGCGCCGAAGGGCAATACATCGTCGGCATGACGGCTGCCACGGCGGTGGGGATTAAGCTGTCGGGCTTGCCGATCGTGGTGCATGCGCTTGTAGCCATCATTGCCGGCGGTCTTGCCGGCGGCATTTGGGCCGGCATTACCGGCTACTTGAAAGCGAAACGCGGCGTCAACGAGGTTATTATTTCCATCATGCTGAACTGGACGGCGCTGTACTTCAGCAACTACATCGTGCGTAACTTCCTTCTCGAAAAAGGCCAGCAACGATCCGAGGAAATTAAGGATACCGCATCCATTTCCATCGGCTGGTTGTCTACGGCTTTTGACAATGCGCGCATGCATTGGGGCACGATCATCGCCATTTTGGCAGCCGTATTCTTTTTTATCTATATGTGGAAAAGCAAGCAAGGATACGAGCTCCGGGCCGTCGGCCATAACGGGCATGCTGCCCACTATGCGGGCATGAGCGTTAAAAAGAATATCGTCAAAGCGATGTTTATCAGCGGCGTGTTTGCCGGTTTGGGCGGAGCGTTCCAGGTATTGGGCGTATTCCACTATCAAGCGATTTTCACCGGATCCCCGGGAATCGGCTTTGACGGCATTGCCGTCGCATTGATCGGATTAAACCATCCATTCGGCATTTTGTTGTCCGCATCGTTGTTCGGCATATTGACATATGGTTCGGCAGGCATGAGCTTCGGGGCGGAAGTACCGCCCGAAATCATCCGGATCGTCATCGGTTCGATCATATTCTTTATTGCCGCACAGGGCATCGTGCGCTGGGTTCTTAAGCCCTTCTATCTTAAGCGCAAGAAAGAGAAGGTGTTGTAAATGGATTGGATGACAACAATTGGCCAGCTGATTAATACGACGCTTGTTTTTTCTACCGCGCTCATTTTTGCCGCATTGGGAGGCATCTTCTCTGAACGTTCCGGCGTCATCAACATCGGGATTGAAGGCTTTATGACCTTTGGCGCGTTTGCCGCCGGCGTGGCGTCGTTTTATGCCGAGGATGCCGGCATGGGCGCAGCTTCGCCGTATATCGGCATTTTGGCCGCGCTGGTCATGGGTACCATCGCTTCCTTGATTCATGCCGTCGCATCGATCACGTTTAAGGCGGATCAGGTCATCAGCGGCGTCGTCATTAACTTTTTGGCTGCAGGAAGCACGCTGTATATGGTGAAGCTCTTGTTTGAAGGGGCAGGAGAAACGACGCTGCTCAAGGAAGGGCTTGCGAAGGTGCCGATTCCGCTGCTGTCGGATATTCCGATTATCGGGGAAGGGCTGTTCAACAACTATATCACGACCTATTTGGCGATCATTTTGGTGCTGGTCGTATTTTACGTGCTGTACAAAACCTCGTTCGGCCTGCGTCTCCGCGCCGTCGGCGAACATCCGAGCGCCGCGGACACCGTTGGCGTCAAAGTGCTGCGGATGCGCTACATCGGCGTGATCGTCAGCGGCGTTTTGGCTGCGCTCGGCGGGGCGACCGTTACGTTGACGACGACCAATACGTTTTCGCATAATACGATTTCCGGCCAAGGTTTTATCGCGATCGCTGCGATGATCTTCGGGAAGTGGAATCCGCTGGGCGCTTTTGGGGCCGCCGTATTTTTTGGCTTTTCGCAAGCGATCGGGAACTACTTCCAGCTGTTTGCTTGGTCGAAGGAAATTCCTCAGGAATTTATCTACATGCTTCCTTACGTGTTGACGGTTATCGTGCTTGTCGCCGCGGTCGGAAGATCTTCCGCTCCGGCTTCGCTCGGGGAACCGTACGATCCGGGGAAACGGTAAAACGTTATTTGCAAGTGAAATCAAAAGGCTGCATTCCAATGGAATGCGGCCTTTTTGCGCCGGAATTTCCGGCGGAATAGGCACCAAACTTGACGGTATACCGGGCTATGGAACAAGCGGAGGGGGGGCAGGCGGAATAGACTGCCATTGAACACATTTGGAGGAGGGATCTTATGCAGCAGACTGTTACCCGTAAACAAGCGCAAAAGCTGATCGGTCAACATATAGTGGCTGTCAAAAAAGACGGCAACTTGGTTACAGGCAAACTTCTTCGGATATCAGGAAACCGTCTGATTCTCGGGCGGAACAAAGGTAAAAAAGTGCAAACAAAGGCGATCATTCCGCTTGTATTGTTCGATCTTTTGGCCATCGGTACGGCTCCTTATGCAGGATATTACGGCGGAGGGTATGGATACGGACCTTACGGGGTTCCGGGATACGGATACGGACCTTATCCGGGAGGTTACCCGGCAGGATATCCTGGAGCGTTCGGATTTTTCTGAAAGAGAAATAAGAAAATAGTGCACTAAAAAAAGTGCAAACATGATTTGAACGACCGCAGGGTTCTGTTTGATAGGATCTTAGATCGGTCAAAGCTTCTTTTCAAGTTCATGGCATTGGTTCAGCGTGTGATAACGCACCGTAACATAACCTAGCTTCCGGTAAAAAGATAAGCCGCTGGCGTTACCGGCATCGACCATCACTTTCGACCGGGTGCACCCGCGTGACGCCGCAAATTTTTCGGCATGCACCATCAGCATATTGCCCCATCTTTTGCGCTGCGATTCGGGTGTGACGGCCAGCATATCGATGTAAAGCAGATTGCCGTGCAATATGAAATGGACGAATCCAAGCGGATCATCCTCATAGCGTTGGCAGGCGATTAGGGTAATGCCGCGGCTGAGTCTTTTTGGGATTTCTTTGCGGACGGTTTCGATCTGGGACGGAGACAAATGCGAGATGGGGACAAGCTGGGAATCGATTAACCGCATAATGAACGCATCGTCTTGTTTCGGTCTCCGATAGCGGATCATCATGTCTGACCTCCCTTCAAACTGGGCTTCTTCGAAGATGAATTTATGTCATCATATGAGTGAAGCCGACATCCGGTGTACGCTCCTTCCCGGGGGCGATTTTTCATTTTTTTAGAAATATGGGTATTGACTTTTAAGTTCGTGGGATCATATAATGTGTCTAAACATTTTAACGAACATAAAGCAACGGCAATGAAGAGGACGAAGTTTAAAGGGCTCTTTTGCTCAGAGAGTGTGAGGAATTGCTGCAACCTCCACCAAAATCCCTTTTATACGAGCTCACCTCGGAGCTGTTCTCCTGAAACGCGTTAAAGCCTATTAGGGAGAATCGTAGGGTCCACGTTACGGACTTAAGGTATGGGAACGGCTGGTGATGCTTAAGTTATGGCCCCGATCCCGTTACCTGGTGAGGCTGACATCGCGAGATGTTTGGCAAATATGGGTGGTACCACGGAAGCGCAACCTTTCGTCCCTCACGCAGATGGAATTCTGTGTGGAGGGCGGAAGGTTTTTTTGTTTTTCGGATATCGGAATGAAATGAGCACCCAAGCAATGGCAGCCCGAAGATCCTAAGGCAAACCTCCCGGCACGCATAACCTTTCTTTCGTGAAAGTACGTCGAACAGACGTTTTTCTTAGATGCGAATCAATTTCATAAGGTTCAAAAGGCAGCAATGAAACGATGTGTAGTCCAGTCAACGTTTTGAATCTATAGATCGTCGCCATTGAACTGCCGAGGATGTTTTGAAATTGACTCATGTCACATGTATGTAAATTTTGAGGAGGAGGATGACTGATGAGCGCGCAAATTCCTGAAGTGCGGTCTACAGAACAATTACGTGAGAAATGGATGAAGTCGGAAGTCATTACCGGCTCGGAAATATTGCTTCGCAGCCTTTTGCTTGAAGGCGTCGAGTGTGTTTTCGGATATCCAGGCGGGGCAGTGCTTTACATTTACGATGCGATGTATGGATACGAGGATTTCAAACATGTGCTGACTCGTCATGAGCAGGGAGCGATCCACGCGGCTGACGGTTATGCAAGGGCCAGCGGCAAGGTCGGCGTATGTATCGCAACGTCCGGACCGGGGGCGACGAATCTGGTCACAGGAATTGCCACCGCTTATATGGATTCCGTTCCTCTGGTTGTCATTACCGGCAACGTGGCAACGTCCTTGATCGGAACCGATGCCTTCCAGGAAGCGGACATTACCGGCATCACGATGCCGATCACGAAGCACAGTTACCTGGTCAGGGACGTCAAGGATCTGCCGCGGATTATCCACGAAGCCTTCCACATCGCTTCGACGGGACGCAAAGGTCCGGTCCTGATCGACATTCCGAAGGATGTTTCAGCAGCGCTGACTTTGTTTGAGCCCAGCAGTAACGCGGTAAATCTTCGCGGTTACAACCCGCGGATGGTGCCGAACAAACTTCAGCTGGACAAATTGGTGCAGGCGATTGCCGAAGCGGAGCGTCCGCTGATCCTTGCAGGAGGCGGCGTCATTTACTCCGGAGGCCATGAAGCGCTGTACGAATTCGTCAAACGGACCGAAATTCCGATCACGACGACCCTTCTGGGACTCGGCGCTTTCCCGAGCGGCCATGAGCTTTGGACCGGGATGCCGGGCATGCACGGAACGTACACGTCGAACATGGCGATCCAAAAGTCGGATTTGCTGATCAACATCGGGGCGCGTTTCGATGACCGGGTAACGGGCAACCTGAACGGGTTCGCTCCGAACGCCAAAATCGTGCACATCGACATCGACCCGGCGGAAATCGGGAAAAACGTTCCAACGGACATTCCGATCGTCGGCGACGTCAAAACCGTTCTGGAAATGCTCAATTCGGAAGTGAAACGCGCGGACAAAGCGGACGAATGGAGAGCGTGGATCCGGGAGTCCAAAGCGGAGAAGCCTTTCAGCTATCAGGATTCCGACACGGTGCTGAAACCGCAGTGGGTCATCGAAATGCTGAACGAAACGACAAAAGGCGAAGCGATCGTGACGACCGACGTCGGCCAGCACCAAATGTGGGCGGCCCAATATTACAAATTCAGCCAGCCGCGTTCGATGATCACCTCCGGCGGCCTCGGAACGATGGGCTTCGGTTTGCCTTCGGCGATCGGCGCCCAAATGGCCCAGCCGGACCGCCTGGTCATCTCGATCAACGGAGACGGCGGCATGCAGATGTGCTCCCAGGAGCTGGCAATCTGCGCGATCAACAACATTCCGGTCAAAATCGTGATCATCAACAACCAGGTGCTCGGCATGGTTCGCCAGTGGCAGGAATTGATATACGACAACCGCTACAGCCATATCGATCTGGAAGGAAGCCCGGATTTCGTCAAACTGGCTGAAGCATACGGCGTGAAGGGACTCCGGGCGACGAACAAGGAAGAAGCCCGCCAAGCTTGGGCGGAAGCGCTTGAAACGCCGGGACCCGTCGTTGTCGAGTTTGTGGTCAGCAAGGGTGAAAACGTGTATCCGATGGTAACTCAAGGCTCGACCATTGATCAAATGCTGATGGGAGATGCATAAATATGAGTACGAGACATACCATTGCCGTTCTAGTAAATGACCAGCCGGGCGTATTGCAAAGAGTTTCCGGACTTTTCGGCAGACGCGGATTCAATATCGAAAGCATCACGGTGGGGCAATCGGAAGAACCGGGGCTCTCCCGCATGGTCATCGTAACGATTGGCGACGAACATACCTTGGAGCAGATCGAAAAGCAGCTTTACAAGCTGATCGACGTCATCAAAGTGATCAACCTGAGCTCCAATCCGATGGTTGCAAGGGAACTTGCCCTGATCAAGGTAAACGCCGAACCGTCGGAGCGCCCTGAAATCATGGGCGTGGTCGAAACCTTCCGGGCTTCGGTCGTCGATATCGGCAGCCATAATTTGATGGTACAGGTGGTGGGGGACACCACCAAAATCGACGCGATGATCGAGCTGTTGAAGCCTTACGGCATTCGCGAGCTTTCCCGCACGGGTGTCACCGCGATGATTCGCGGAAACGTATAATTATTCACGATTACCATATGCATACCGCCCGCCGGAGAGCGGGGGTTTGAAGGGATCATGCCTGGCGGCAATACGGCGGAGGTCTCTTGAAACACCCGCTCTTCATAAGGGTTCTTTTAAAAACAAAGGAGGATTTATACAATGGCAGTGACGACTTATTATGAACAGGATGCAGAACTCAGCGTATTGAAAGGGAAAACGGTTGCCGTCATCGGGTACGGAAGCCAAGGCCATGCCCAAGCGCAAAACCTCCGCGACAGCGGCGTGAAAGTCATTATCGGACTTCGCGAAGGCAAATCCTTCGATAAAGCGAAAAACGACGGCTTTGAAGTATATTCCGTTGCCGAAGCGACAAGCAAAGCGGACATCGTGCAAATCCTGATGCCGGACGAAACGCAAGCCTCGGTTTACAAAAACGACA
The DNA here is from genome assembly GCF_057546105.1 of Paenibacillus sp. YAE3. NCBI lineage: Bacteria > Bacillati > Bacillota > Bacilli > Caryophanales > Paenibacillaceae > Paenibacillus > Paenibacillus sp. YAE3. Next base: position 130,367 of record NZ_BAAIYF010000004.1, read on the forward strand.
TCGAACCTAACCTGAAAAAAGGCGCAGCCTTGATGTTCTCCCACGGCTTTAACGTTCACTTCGGACAAATCGTGGCTCCTAAAGACGCGGACGTGCTTTTGGTCGCTCCTAAATCGCCGGGCCACATGGTTCGCCGCACGTACGTCGAAGGTTTCGGCGTGCCTGGCCTGATCGCCATCGAACAAGACGCTACCGGACAAGCCAAGCAAATCGGCCTTGCTTATGCCAAAGGCATCGGCTGTACCCGCGCAGGGGTTATCGAAACTTCGTTCCGCGAAGAAACCGAAACCGACCTGTTCGGCGAGCAAGCCGTACTTTGCGGCGGCGTAACCGCCCTGATCAAAGCCGGCTTCGAAACGCTGGTGGAAGCAGGTTATGCTCCTGAAATGGCATACTTCGAATGCTTGCATGAAATGAAGCTGATCGTCGACATGATCTATGAAGGCGGCATGGCCAACATGCGCGATTCCATCTCCAATACCGCCGAATACGGCGATTACGTGACCGGACCTCGCATCGTGACCGACGAAACGAAAAAAGCGATGAAAGAAGTGCTCGCGGACATCCAGCAAGGCAAATTCGCCCGCGACTTCATCCTGGAGAACCAATCCAACCGCGCATTCCTCAATGCGACCCGCCGCAACGAAGCGAACCATCCGATCGAGATCGTCGGTTCCCAGCTGCGCGAAATGATGCATTGGATCAAGAAATAATTGAACTTATACCTATCATCAGCTTATTCCCGGAAGGGGAAAGTGCACCTTGCGATCATAAAAAAAGCAGACCGCCAAACGGCGGACTGCTTTTTTTGCTGATTACAGGGTTCTTCAAAGGCCGGCTTACCACGCGTATGCTTCCGGAGCTTCGCCGCCCGGTCCCGGGAAAATTTCATCCAGGCGCTTCAAGACGGCTTCGTCCAGCTTCAAGTCGATCACGCGCAGCGAGCTTTCGAGCTGCTCCAGCGTCCGCGGCCCGATAATCGGCGCGGTGACGGCCGGATGGGTAAGCAGCCAAGCCAACGCAACGTTGTCCTGCGGTTCGCCGATTTCGCTGCACAGCTCGGCAAAGGCTTCCAACTGCGCGCGGTGTTTTTCGATTTTGTTCGGATTGCCGCCGCTGCGAGTGCCCTCCAGCTTTTTCAGCGCATTGCGTCCCAGCATGCCGCCGTCGAGCGGGCTCCAGGGGATGACTCCGAGCCCCATCGCTTTGGCTGCGGGCAGCACCTCAAGCTCCGGCAGGCGGCAGTTCAAATTATATTTATGCTGCTCGGCCACAAGGCCGAGGAAGTGGCGGCTTTGCGCTTTGCCCTGCGCCTCGGCAATTTGCCAGCCGGCGAAGTTGCTGGAACCGACGTATCCGATTTTCCCTTGCGATACGGCAAGCTCGAATGCGCCCCAGAGTTCGTCCCAAGATACGTTGCGGTCGATATGATGCATTTGGTACAGCTCGATATGGTCGGTCTGCAGACGTTTCAGCGAACCTTCCAGATGCCTGCGGATTTTGTATGCGGACAAGCCTTCCGTTCCGTTCGGCCCGTCGGCGGGATCATGCATATTGCCGTGAACCTTCGTCGCCAGGACGACCTTTTCGCGGCGTCCGCCTCCTTGCGCAAACCAGCGGCCGATGATCGTTTCCGTGAGTCCGGCGTTTTGCCCCCAGCCGTAAATGTTCGCCGTATCAAAAAACTGGATTCCCGCATCGAGGGCGGCATCCATGATGCGGAACGCCTCTTTTTCGTCCGTCGCCGGTCCGAAATTCATCGTCCCAAGGCATAAGCGGCTGACCTTCAGCCCTGATTTGCCGAGATAGGTATATTGCAACATCGTTCAACTCCTTCAGCGTGAATTTGGGTCTATACGATACCATTGTAGCCCGATCGCGCAGGAATAGGAATGTCGGAAATTACGATGGATGGCGAATCGGTTGCTCATGCAGCAGCTTATAGGAAAATACTATAAAGGTGATAGATTCTATATCTTGGTCAATGCCCTGCGGAATATGATACAACAGTAGATAAGAATAGTGATCAGTGAGTGAAGGAACCAGAAGGAGTGACGGAAACCATGCCAGAAGTGAAGAAAATTGCCGTGATCAGCGGGGACGGAATCGGACCGGAGGTCGTAGCCGAAGCCGAGAAGGTGCTTAAACGTACGGAAGAGCTGTTTGGTTATTCGTTTGAAACGGAACACGCTCTGTTCGGCGGGATTGCGATTGACGAGAAAGGAACGCCTCTTCCGGAGGAAACGCTGGCGGTGTGCAAAAATGCCGATGCGGTGCTTCTCGGCGCCGTGGGCGGACCGAAATGGGACAGCAACCCGAAGGAACTGCGGCCGGAAACGGGTTTGCTCGGAATCCGCAAAGCGCTCGGATTGTTCTCCAATCTTCGTCCGGCGGTTGTGTTCGATTGCCTGAAGGATGCCTCGACGCTGAAACCGGAAGTGCTTGAAGGCACGGATTTGATGGTCGTTCGCGAATTGACCGGCGGGATTTATTTCGGAGATAAATTCAGACGCCAAGGCGAACACGGGGAAGAAGCGGTCGATACCTGCGTATACAACGTGGCCGAAGTGGAGCGCATCGTTCGCCAAGCCTTCGAAATCGCCCAGAAACGCCGCAAAAAGCTCGCTTCCGTCGACAAAGCCAACGTCCTGGAAACTTCTCGCCTGTGGCGGGAAGTCGTCATCCGCGTTGCGGCGGATTACCCGGACGTGGAGCTGGAACACGTGCTCGTCGACAACTGCGCGATGCAGCTGCTCCGCCGTCCGGCAAGCTTCGACGTCATCGTGACGGAGAACATGTTCGGCGATATTTTGAGCGATGAGGCAGCGATGCTTACGGGCTCCATCGGCATGCTGGCTTCCGCATCGATGGGCGAAGGGGCGTTCGGTTTGTACGAACCGGTGCACGGTTCCGCGCCGGACATCGCCGGCCAGAATCTGGCGAACCCGATCGCGACGATTTTGTCCTTGGCGATGATGCTTCGCCTGACCTTCGGTTATGCCGACGCGGCGGACGCCATCGAAGCAGCGGTAGCGAAGGTTCTGAACGACGGCCATCGCACAAGCGACATTGCCGTGGACAAGAGCAAAGCCATCGGTACCCGCGAGATGGGCGATCTGATCGTGGCAGCGATGAAGAAATAATTGAAAGCTTAACCGGGCTGCAACAAACCAAACGGGCGTCGCCTTTATGAGGCGGTGCCCGTTTTGCCGTATATCGGGAAATCCTTAAGAGCACCCTTAAAAACAAGTGAGAAAAATAAGGTGCAGATAAAGACATATATAATAGGAAGCTTTTGTTCACGAAATCGTTCTGTTTATAATTATTACAAATAAATAACGAATATAATCTTGACTTTGAAATGGGCGGATGATAACATTTTAAATGTAGGTTCCGCCGGGATCGCACATACTTTGAAACAAGAAAAACATATGTTTTTCTTTCATATAGAACAGGGGAGAGCTTTCGCCATCCGGCTGTTCTATAGATATCATAAAGGAGGATTTTTAAACATGGCAGAACGTTTAGTAGGTAAACCAGCTCCAGATTTCACGATGGAAACCGTACTTGGTGACGGCTCCGATTTCAGTAAAGTAAGCCTGTCCGACTACCGCGGCAAATGGCTCGTATTTTTCTTCTATCCTTTGGACTTCACTTTCGTGTGCCCAACGGAAATCACGGCTCTGAGCGAAGCCGCTTCCCAATTCAGAGCGCTTGACGCTGAAATCCTCGGCGTAAGCACGGACTCGATCCACAGCCACAAAGCTTGGATCAACACGCCAACGGACGCTAACGGTCTCGGCAAAATCAACTTCCCGCTGGCTTCGGACATCACAAGATCCGTTTCGAAAGACTACGGCGTATACATCGAAGAAGAAGGCGTAGCGCTGCGCGGCCTCTTCATCATCAACCCTGAAGGCGAACTGAAATATCAAGTGGTGAACCACAACGATATCGGCCGCAGCGTTGAAGAAACATTGCGCGTATTGCAAGCTCTGCAATCCGGCGGACTGTGCGCAATGAACTGGAAACCAGGCGACAAAAACCTTGTTGTCTAATTCAGTTTTAACATAAGACAAGCCCCCTTTGCCAAGCCTAAGGATGAACCTTATGCCGGCAACGGGGGCTTTTTATACCTGTCGGCGAAAAACGGCGCCTGTGCGTCAAAAGCACGAGATCCGGCGCGGCCTAGGCCTTTATTCCGATTTTTGCCTTAAATCCGGCCTGGGGTTGCAGGATTTTTATCCGGCCGCATCGAACTGAAAAAAAGGAATCGACATAAATAAAAGCGAATACATTAATGAGGAATGCGGTGGAATCAAGAGGAGGGTGAACTGGCATGAGTTATTGCTGCGGAGCGAGTATGGTTGGAACGAAGGGAACGTTGAAGCATTACCGCACCCAAGTCCATAATGTTCCCCTGCTGTTCTGTCCCGTGTGCCACCGGGTTGAAGTTCATTATAAAGTCGAAAACGAATATGAAATTTTAGCTGAATATGCGCATGGAGACGGGACGGCGGAGATCGATTTTCAGGATTACGTCGTGGAGGACGATGAGGCCATCTTCGAAAACGTCGTCAACTGCGAAAAGGAGGATCCGAAAGACATCGTACAAAGCCAGATCGATATGGCACTGGACCTGCTGACCATCGCCAAACAGATGAAGGACGAGAAATGGGAGGGCGAATTAAAGAGACGATTGGCCGTGATGAGCCAGCGAAGATTGCGGCTGCAGCATAAGGCATAAAAACACGATACGCAGAAAGTCTATTACAGAAGCAGAAATGCCTGATTGGATAGATAAAGAAAAGCATCGGTACATGCGCTTCATGTATTTGATGCTTTAATTTTGTGCCGAAATGGGTAAATTTAACGGTATCTTCGATTTTTCGACAGTTTTTCCGATTGAGTTTTCGGCTTACCTTGTCTATGATAAAACTATCATTTTAGATTGTAGAATTTACCAAGTTTACTGAGAAGCTGAAGGATTTCTGTAATCGCAAGGAGAAACATTGATAATGTGGACCGTCATCTAAGAAAGTCACGTCGATCGACGTTTTCTTTTTGTTTGTCGTGTAGGTGAAGAATAGGAAATGGGGGAGGCCATCCTTCATTTCTGAAAGGGGGAGTATCGTGTTGGGCGATATCCAAGAGACGCTGTTACAGTCCCTTGAGGCTTTTCAATCTACGCAGCTGGTAAAAAACAAGTATGAAAACATTCTGGAGCATCTCGACAGCGGCGTCATGCTGTTTGACAGCGAGGGTGTACTGACGTTTATCAATGTCCAAATGGCAAGACTGCTCGAAGTTTCCCGCAAATCATTAACGGGGTGCACGATCGTACAGATTTTGCGCCATCCGCAGCTGAGCCGCTACAAGAAAAAGAAAATTTTGCGGATTTATCGCGAAACCCTGATTCATCGCAAAAAATACCACGAGTTAACGGACGAGTCCGGGCGGCAGTGGCTGCTTACGGTAACCGACGGCGACCAAATGGACGGCGACTACTTGTTCAGCGTCAAGGACGTATCGGATTTCAAACAGATCGAGCAGACCGCCTACCGCAACGACAAATTGGCCATGCTGGGCAAAATTTCCGCCTCCATTGCCCATGAAATCCGGAATCCGCTGACTGCCATTCGCGGTTTCATTCAGCTTTTGCGTCCCCATCTCATTAAACTGGGTAAAGACGAATACGCCCGCATTATTTTGACCGAAATCGATCGGGCCAATGATATCATATACGAGTTCCTGAATTCATCCAAGCCGTCTGCTCCGCAAACCACCGTTATTCCGGTCTCCTCGCTCCTGAAGGAGGTCGTGCTGCTGACCGAAAGCGAAGCGCTGATGAAAGGCTGTCAGGTCATCCTGCACGAGGACAAGCAGCCTCTGCACATCTCGGTAGACGTCAAGCAGATTAAACAGGTGATTTTGAACATCGTCAAAAATGCGATGGACGCCATCGAACATTTAAGCGGCGAAAACGGAGGGCTTATTGAAATCCAAACGAACCGGGACAATAAGAACGTACATATTTGCATATCCGATAACGGCAAGGGGATGGACCATAACACGCTTTCCCATCTTTTCGATCCATTTTTTACGACCAAGGAAAGCGGGACGGGCCTCGGCTTGTCCGTCAGTTACCGGATCATCAAAAACCATAAAGGTTATATCGCCGTCAACAGCACCGTCGGCCAAGGCACGGAATTCGTCATTTCGCTGCCGATCGTGGAAGTGGTATAACCGGTATGCCAAAATAAGCCTGGTCCTTCACGCAAGACGGTTGAGGGAGCGGGCTTTTTTTCGGGCGAACATGTAATTCTGCCGGCCGGCTGCTGCACGGAAAATAAGAATAAGGCCCGCCTTCCTAAGAAGACGGGAGCAGCTTGACTTAAAGCGGTTCGATGCTATTTCAAGGCTTGGAGGGCCGCCTCCGTAACATGGATAAACCTCTCGCCCCGGGCGATCACGTGGATGCGCATCTCGGGAAAATGGTCGTATACATAATCCACGAAATATCCCGGACGCTCCGCATTCCCTGCAAAAATGTCGTAATGCATGGGGATCGTCATCCCGATGCCGGCCGTTTTCGCCAGCTCGGCTGCTTCACGGTAGTCCATGTTGCCAACAATGCCGCGGCTGTTCCGGAATGTGTCCCGGCCATTGATCGGCAGCAGCCCGAGGTCGATGGATTCCTTGCGCAGCCGGTCCGCCAGGCCTTCGTAGACCACCGTATCCCCGGCATGGTAGACCGTAACGCCATTCAGCTTGATGAGGTAACCGACGTAACGGTGATAACCTTGCTCGTCCGTTTCCAGTTCTTCGTGCGCAGCCGGGATCGGCTGGATGATCGTTTCATCGCCGAATTCTTTTTCGGTATCCGCGATGAGGAAGCGCTCGCGAGGCACGCCTTGCTTTTTCATGTCCTCCCAGCAGCATGCCGGAGCCATAAAAAAGGTGTCCCTGCCGGTTCGCACCATGGCGGCAATCGCGTCCAGATCCAAATGATCCATGTGCTCATGCGTAATCAGGCAGTAGTCGGCATTCGTAATATGTTCCGGGTCGATCGGAGCCGGATAAATGCGGTCCGGGTTATGGGTGACATACGGATCGATATAAATGACGGTTGTTCCGCCTTTGAGGATAAAACTGGCTTGTCCAAGCGGCCAAACCGCGACCATGCCGTAAGGCACGACGGTATTTTCGATTTCCTGGATCAGCAGCTGGCCTTTTGGTGATTGCAGCGACGGGCTCATGTCCATCTCTCCTTTCCACACATCAAACTTATCATCCTTTGGGGAACCGATGCAATTCCCTTTATATGAAGAATTCAGATTTTAATCTCTTCCCAAAACCGTCTTAACCAGGTGATCCGCCCGGCGGGTCGTTTCCGGCAAACGGTAGCGGGGAGAAAGCTTTAAAATCCACTCGCGGGCGGATGCGAGCGATATGCGATGCCCGACGGACACGAAAATAGGTTTAACCCCTTCCTGGGTTCTCAGCACGCTTCCGATTTCCTCGCCATGATCCACTAAGGAAGAATAGGATCCCCGTTTCAAATCCGGTTCCGCATACTTGCCAATAAGCCTCGTTTTGCCGCATCCGATCGTAGGGAGTTCCAAAAGGACGCCCAAATGGCTGGCTAATCCAAACCGTCTCGGATGGGCGACGCCCTGGCCATCGCAGACGACCAGCTGGGGCGTCATCTTTATTTTCTCAAACGCTTTGATGACCGGGGGAAGCTCCCGAAATGAAAACAAGCCCGGGATATAAGGAAAAGCGGCGGTGTCCTCGACGGTGGCCGATTCGACGAGCTCGAGCGAGCCTGCATCCAAAATCACCACGGCCGCGACAAGATTGCCGCTATGCTTGCTGTAGGCGACGTCCACCCCGGCGACATATTCAACCGATGAAAAAGAGTCTTCCTGAATCACTTTTTGCGCCAGATCCCGCTGCAGCGCAGCGGCTTCGGATTCGTCCAATTGCCATGAGTGCCGCATCCGTAGTTCCATAAACTTGCCTCCGTTTGTTTGCATGAAAAATGATCCTGAATTTCGAAAGTAACATCGTCTGAAAAACAAGAAAAGGGCTCCAATTCTTTGGTAGAATGGTGTTTGTCCAGAACATCACCTACAAAGAAAGGAGCACCTTTTAGATGAAGTCTACCACACCCGTCAGCAAAATCAAGACCGAATTTACCTTGCAAAACGCCTCAAATGTTGGAGGAAGCAAAATCTTTCTGGAATATCTCGAAAAAATCAAGCTCGGTAAGGCTTTGCAGAATTTAAATTGTACCAAGCAAGGCAATTCCCTGTTCCCTGTTTTCCGCATCCTGCTCTATCTCATTGTCGGCTGGATACTCGGATGCGAACGCCTCTTTCATTTCCGCAGGCTGCAACATGACGCGCTCATCCGGCGGTTTCTCGGCGGGCGCTGTCCGCATCACACCCTGCTGTATAAGGAACTGGATCGACTCAGCAAGACCCGCCCAACCTTAACGCTGGATTTGCGAAAGCTGAATCAGCAGATTATTGCACCCTGTCTGCCTTCTGAACTCATCGTGGACCTAGACTCCACGGTAGAAACGGTATACGGTCACCAAGAGGGGGCGGCAGTCGGCACGAATCCCCACAAACCCGGACGTAAAAGTTACCATCCGCTGATGGCGTTTGAGGGCCAGTCGCGCCTGTGCCTGAATGCAGTACTGCGTGCTGGGAATACGCACGCTTCCACCGATGCAGCCGCCTTCCTCCGTCAGATCTTTGAGTTGCTTGGTGACCGTCCGGTAAAGTACGCCCGGTTTGACAAGGGATTTGGCGGCGAAGACTTCTACAGCCTATGGGAAGCCAAGCGAATCGGGTATGTCGGGAAATTGAAATGGACGCAGCGACTTCAGGCCGAAGTAGGGCGATGCCGCTACTGGAAGCGGTTTGTCGATGAGGATTGGGTCATCGAGGGGATCACCCTGATCTACCAAGCCACCTCATGGAAGAAACCGCGCCGCGTTGTGGTGATTCGTAAAGCGCAGGTGTTTGACGGCGATCAAGCTCGGCTTCTCCTCGATACGGACTGGCATTACGAAGCGATCGTCACCAATCTCGAGTGGGAGCCGATCGACCTTTGGCGCTTTTACAACCAGCGTTGCTGCATGGAGAACTATATCAAAGAAGCCAAACGCGGCTTTTCCATCGATCGAATCGCTACCGGTGACTTTACCGCTAATGAAATCGACCTGCTCATCAAGCTGCTCGCCTACAATCTCTACGAGAGATTCAAGCGAGACTGTTGCGAACCGGTCCATCAAGGGTATACGATTGCCCGGTTCCGTCTAGAGTTTTTCCACTGTGCAGCTACGATGATTCAGCATAGCCGACAAGTCGTTCTGAAACTGGCTAAAGATTTCGCGAACCGCTGCGCCTGGCAACGTATCGCCGCCAAAGTCGCTGCCTTAGAATGACGTTTACCACAAATTAACATGGAAACCGTTTAGCCCTGTCTTATGGGGAGGGGGAAAGACTACCCTCTTTTCAGAATCGTCGCGTAATCCACTGGGTATTTCCCTGTTTATTACAGTTGTTGCCTACTAATCCTGCTACAAACTGGCCACCATTATGGGCTTTCGAAATTCAGGATGATAAAACCAACTTGGAAATCATTTGTATACAGGTGTGGAATCATTGTATCCGCATGGGACCGTTTTTGTAAACCGCGACGGATTCCCGCCATGATTGGAAAACGGCCCGTCTTCCGAGTTGCTTTGGACAAACGTGGAATAATATATATGATTATCGTCCGAAAACTTCATGACAAAGGAAGATGACAGATGGATGGATATTCCTGTTCCGAAACCATGCAGGTTTCGATTGAGTGGATCGGGGAGACGGATGCGGCAAGGGCGGATGTGGGCGCGTTTATCGTATTGGTTTCGCCGCAAGGCGCCCAGGACGGCAGCATGCGTCAGGCATGGAACTCGCTGCTGCTGCCGCTGATGGAACGGCATTTGTTCCAGGGAGCTCCCTTTCAGACCTATGCCGTGCCGCTGCAGGGCCGGGGAGAATCCCGGACGGTGATTTTCGTCGGAGCCGGCGAGCGGCCGCTGACGTCGGAGGAGTTAAGGGTGGCGGCGGCCCAAGCGGCAAAGGCGGCATTAAAAATGAGGGTCAAAACGCTTGCCTGGGAGCTGAGCGCGCCTCTGGTCGCTTTTACGGCGGAGCAAAACGCCGCGGCCGCGGCTCAGGCGCTGACCGAGGGGATGATTCTCGGCGCGTATCGCCAGCGGCAATATAAGCAAAACGCCTCCGCTTATACCGGAATCGAGCAGCTTTTATTTTTGCGCCAAGGATCGGTTTCGGCGGCTGAAAAGGCGGAATGGGAGCAAGGCATCCGGCGGGGGTTGGCTTATGCCGAATCGACTTGCCTCGCCAGGGATTTGACCAATTTGCCCGGGAATATGCTCGTGCCGGAGGGGTTGGCTGAAGCCGCGTTAAACGTTGCCGCCAAACACGGCTTCGAATCTGCCGTCCTGGACGAACGGCAGCTGGCGGATCTGGGAATGGGCGGACTGCTTGCCGTCGGGCAGGGCAGCGTGCATCCGCCGCGTCTTATTATGATCAGGTACCAGGGCAGGGACAAATGGGACGACGTGATCGGGCTGGTGGGCAAAGGCATCACGTTTGATACCGGCGGCATTTCGCTGAAAAGGCGGGCCGGGATGGAAGAAATGATCAGCGATATGGGCGGGGCGGCCGCGGTTTTGGGCGTCATGAACGCGCTCGGGACGTTAAGGCCCGCGGTCAACGTTGTGATGGTGATTCCCGCAGCCGAAAATATGCCGGGCGGAGGCGCCTTTAAACCGGGGGACGTCATCCGAAGCTACAGCGGCCGGACGATCGAAGTGTTAAACACCGATGCGGAAGGGCGCGTCGTGCTGGCGGACGGGATGGCTTACGCACGGGAGTTGGGAGCTTCGAAGCTGATCGATGTCGCCACGCTCACGGGGGCCGTGTTGACCGCTTTGGGGGACGTGGCGACCGGAGCCGTCGCCAATGACGACACGATGCTCGAGGAGTTCATCCTCGCTTCCAAACGTGCCGGAGAAAAGGTATGGCCGCTGCCTGCGTACAAGGAATTTTGGGATATGCTGAAAAGCGACGTGGCCGACATCAAAAACAGCACGGGCTCCAGGGGCGCGGCGATTACGGCCGGACTGTTCGTCGGGACTTTTGCCGAGGGGCTGCCTTGGATCCATTTGGACATCGCCGGAACGGCTTTTCTCGCCAAAGAGCGGGGCGTGAACCCGAAAGGGGCGACGGGGGCGATGGTTCGTAGCATTACGGAATGGATATTGGCGCAGGAGGCCAAAGAAAAATAACCATGAAGGCAAAAGCAGCTTTCGGAGTCGTCCGCACGGCTTCCGCGGCTGCTTTTTTATTGTGATTCGCAACGGATTGCAGGTGAAGCCCGTATTTTTGATATTTTGCGTAAAAGCGTCCAGGCTTTAATGAGAAAATGTCATATTCATCTTTACTTTTCGACTGCCGTTCAAGTATGATGAAATAATAAATTTTACGCCGGAAGGAGAAGTTTTGGTTGAAGACGAACCCTTGCAAAATTGTGGATTGTACGATTCGTGACGGTGGACTGGTGAATAATTGGGATTTTAGCGTTGAATTTGTGCAAAATCTGTACGCCGGGCTGAATGAGGCGGGCGTTGATTATATGGAAATCGGCTATAAAAACTCCCCCAAGCTGCTGAAGGGCGCCGATCAGGCAGGCCCATGGCGTTTTTTGAACGATGATTTCCTGCGCGAGGTCATTCCCCAAAAAGGAAAAACGAAATTATCCGCGCTGGTGGATATCGGGCGGGTGGACGTGGACGACATTCTTCCGCGCTCCGAAAGCATGCTCGACCTGATCCGCGTCGCCTGCTACATCAAGGACGTGGATAAAGCGCTCGATCTCATCCAAACCTTCCATGACCGCGGATACGAAACGACGTTAAATATCATGGCATTGTCCAACGTCATGGAAAACGAGCTGGCCGAAGCTTTTGAGATGATCAAGGACAGTGCGGTCGACGTCGTGTACATCGTTGATTCCTACGGCAGCCTGGATCATAAGGACGTCAAATATTTGGTGGAAAAGTTCAAAACGAACCTGCCGAACAAACGTCTCGGCGTGCACACGCACAACAACATGCAGCTGGCGTTCTCCAATACGCTGATTGCCGCCGAGCTGGGCGTTGAACTGCTTGATGCATCCGTGTACGGTATGGGACGCGCGGCGGGCAACTGCCCGACGGAGCTGCTCGTGACGCATTTGAAAAACACGCATTATAATCTTCGTCCGGTTCTGGATATCATCGAACGCTACATGATCCCTCTGCGCGAAAAAGAGGAGTGGGGCTATCTGATCCCGTACATGATCACGGGCACGCTCGACGAACATCCGCGATCCGCCATGGCGCAGCGCGCTTCGAAAGACAAGGACAAATACGTGGAGTTCTACGATAAGTTGACGACGCCCGAAGTCAATTTTGATAGCAAATAAAGCCGGAATATGATAAAAAGCTTGACCGCATCCGCTGCGGCCAAGCTTTTTTGATTGCGGAACGAGAGTTTTCGAGTAGGGCGGGCTATCTGATCGGAACGTATTCCCGTTCGCCCGTTTCGTGATTGTAATACACCTGATATTTGATTCCGTCCCGCGGGTCCACGAATATTTCGGAGGTCGGCGTAAATTTGCCGCTGAGAAGGTCGCTCCGGCTGGACTGTTCGTTTTTTCTGCGGTAACGGCGGTCGAAGAAGCGCCAACTGAGCCAAAGCAGGACAAGAAAGACGACGATTTGCAATCCGTAAATCATGACGACGGCCACGATCGCACCCATGCGGATCCCGGCTAACCGATCGGCCTTGTTTTTACGACGGTGCCGTAGGCGACGATTTCGCTCATGTTGTTGCCGATGTCCCCGCTGTCGAAACGCATCATGATAATGGCGTTGCCGCCCATGGCATGGGCGTTTTGCACCAGCCGGTCGATCGCCTGACGGCGCGCGTCTTCAATCATTTGCGTATATTGCTTGACTTCGCCGCCGACAAGCCCTTTCAGGGAAGCCATAATATCGCCGCCGATTCCCCGCGCCCGCACCACCACGCCAAACGTCGTTCCAAGCACTTCGATGACTTCATGGTTATGTATATTTTCCGTGGTCGTAATGATCATTTCGCATTCACTCCTTCATCGTTATAATTCATAATACGGATAAAACGCAAAAAAGATTCAGACCGAAGACCGCGTTTTCTGTCGAAGATTGCCAAAGCGCGTAAAATATTATCTGGTATCAGCAGGAATAAGGTCAGATACGTGGAATTATTTAACACGAATCCATCTTCATATCTTTATTACCCGGGGGTCAGATGGCTTTATGCGTCCAAGAAGAGTTGAGGAAATAAGAACGGTGAAAACGGCCCTGTGGGGAATAGTGATGTTTGCCGCCGTCCTGCTTGTGGAATCGTTGTATCCGCTGCCGGGATTGGATCCCCGCGTATTTCAAACGGCATATATTTTGCTGGGCAGCTGCTGCACAGCCGCAAGCTTTGCCATCTTTTCGCAGGGATGGCTTTTGTTCTCCCATAAATTGTCGCGGTACCGGCTGTATACGGCGGCTTTATTCTTATGCGTGGCCGTGCTGGACCTGCTGCAAATGCTGAGCCTGATGGGCATGCCGCTGATCGGCTCCGCCATGAACGACAACGACGCCCTTTGGTTGTCTTTGATTTCCAGGCTGCTGCTCACGGCAGGCATATTTTGCATTTATTCGTTAAAAGATTTTATGGTCAATGTCGCTCATAAAAGCTTCGTGCTTACCGTCACCATGGTCGCTACGGCTGCCGCGGCGGCGGCGTTCATCGCGTGGGGCCGCATGCTGCCGCCGCTGCTCGTCGACGGGGGAATGGGCCCGGCGGTCAAGTACGCCGTGTTTTTTACCGCGCTGACGGCGCTGGGCGGCATCGCTTCAATCGTTTACCGAGGCAGAAAAGAGCGGGCCCCTTCGCTGCTGATCATCATCCGGGCGCTGATTTACACCGCGATCGGCCAAGGGATGATTTTGTCCGCAGGCAGCATGTACGAAATCAATTATTTGCTGGGAAGCTTGGGGGGCGCGGTGTCTTATTACCTGATGCTAAAAGGCGTATACCGGCTGACGATCGAAGACCCTTTCCGCGAACAGCAGCGAATGGAAGCCAAAATGAATTATTTGGCTTTTCATGACGATCTGACGGGGCTCCCGAACAAGCGGAGGTTAACCGAACGTCTGGACAAGGTGATGAAGGCCCGGGACAACGGTACGACCGGAGTCGTCGTGTTTAACATTAACCGTTTCAAAAACATCAACGATTCGCTGGGGCACCAGGCGGGTGACCGGCTGCTGCAGCAGGTGGGCGACCGTTTGAAGCGGAATACCCTTCCAAAGGAGGAGGTATTCAGCATGGGCGGAGACGAGTTTGCGTTGATCATGCCGGAGCTTGGCGACGTGGAATCCGCAATCAAGCGAATCCGAGGTTTGATGCAGCTGTTTGAGGAGCCGCTGACGATCGATGACGGCGATTATCATATTACGTTATGCGCGGGATTGGCCTTATATCCGGAGGACGGGGATACGGCGGAGCAGCTGATTCAGAACGCGGACACGGCGGTGCACCACGCGAAGGATTACGGGATCGATGTACGGCATTTCGTGCCGTCCATGCAGCGGAAGGCGAAGGAAAGATTGAAGCTTGAAAACGATTTGCGCAAGGCGCTGGAACGCCGCGAGTTTTACCTCGAGTACCAGCCGCTCGTCTCCTTGGAAAACTGCGAGATCGTCGGCATGGAGGCTTTGCTGCGGTGGAGGCATCCGAAACGCGGCAACGTTTCGCCGCAGGAATTCATTCCGCTGGCCGAAGAAAGCGGCCTGATCGTTCAACTTGGCGAGTGGGTTCTCCGGACTGCCTGCAAACAAAACAAAACGTGGCAGGATGCGGGTTACAAGCCGATTTGCGTGTCGATCAACCTGTCCATGCGCCAATTCCTTCAGCCGCATCTGGCGGATCGGATCGGACAGATTTTGCAGGAAATCGGCCTGGAACCCAAATACGTCGAGCTGGAAATTACGGAAAGCATGACCTTTGATAAAGAGACGGCTTTTGAACAGCTGCGGAGGCTGAAGGAGCTCGGCGTGTTCATCAGCATCGACGATTTCGGGACGGGCTACAGCTCCTTGCATTATTTAAAAAGCATGCCGATCGACCGGCTGAAAATCGACCGTTCTTTTGTCAACGAGGTGATGAGCGATCATAACGACGCGGCGATCGTGTCCACCATTACCTCCATGGCCCATCATTTGCAGCTGAAAGTGACGGCCGAAGGCGTGGAGAACGAGGAACAGCTTCATTTCCTAAGAGAGCAGCGCTGCCACGAAGGGCAGGGGTACTACTTCAGCAAGCCGGTGCCGCCGGCGGATTTCGAGAAGACGTTTTTGCTTCATTAGCACATACATAACATGTTTTGAACAAAAAAAGAGTTGCATATCCCGCGGACTCATGGTATATTATTTCTTGTCTTCAATATCTGAAGACGTGAGTAACCGCGGGACGTAGCTCAGCTTGGTAGAGCACCTGGTTTGGGACCAGGGGGTCGCATGTTCGAATCGTGTCGTCCCGATATTCATTTTCGCGGGTGTAGTTCAATGGTAGAACTCCAGCCTTCCAAGCTGGTAGCGTGGGTTCGATTCCCATCACCCGCTCCATAAAACGAATAACGCCGAAGGCGTTTTTTTTGTTTTATGGAGGCTTGTGGGGAAGAGAACCCACGCGCGTGGGTGCGACCGTCCGTGCAGGCATCTCTGGGAATGACCCGATCAGGACGCGCGTCAACATCTACCTCTAGGCGCGGGCCGGAGGCTCGCTTTTCAATCGGGATGTTGAGTATTCCCATCACCCGCTCCAAATTCAGAAAAAACCAAAACACCAATAGGTGTTTTTTTATTTGGAACGGTTGTGGGGAAGAGAACCCACGCGCGTGGGTGCGACCGTCCGTGCAGGCTTCTTGGGAATGACCGGACCAGGACGCGCGTCAACATCTACCTTTAGGTGCGAGCCGAAGGCTCGCTGTTCAATCGGGATATTGAGAGTATTCAAAGGCTCCGCTGGTTATGTGCCGGCAGAGCCTTTGCTTTATTAATGCATGGGATGTCTGTTTTGCTGCTGAATGGCTCTTATCAATTTATCATTATGCTTATCTGCCTTGTGGCTGCTAACCACAGCGATGGCGTGAATGACACCAGGAATCCAAAAGAAAATGCAGAGTACAAAATTTAACAACGCCTGAATAGGTTTCCCGCACAAAAGTACAGCTACAGGCGGTAAAATTATTGCTAATAGGTACCGCATGGAGTAATTCCCCCTCGATTTAACTCTTTTCCTTATTTGACCATACAAACAACGAATTGTTATGGGAGTCGCTACCATCTGACAGTCTGTTTCTTCTATAAGAATTGAACTCTTCCCAGCCCGGATCCGAGGATCGAGATCGACGTTCCAGGTCAGCAGCTTCTACAACCAACAATCCTATTTCTCCTATATCGACTAGGGCGCCAATCCGGAACTCGCCGGAAATGAGTTGGAACGTTCCGGAATCAAACACGATGCCGACACGGCCACCGAAACCAGCGGATGCGTGCGGGTGGACAGACAGACAGTAATGTGACGGCACACTTACGCTTCAGGTAGTGGACGCATTTCCGGTTCAGTTGATCTGAATGAGTTTGACGGTAGTCACCCTTACGTGCTGGTTGCTCATGGGGAACTGGCTATTGTTATGAATCGGCTAAGGAAGAATTTCCTGCTTTAAATTGCAGGAAATATAGAGCGCATTGTTGAACTTGAGCAGCTGCTACTGCAGATCGAACAAAAAAGTGAAGACCCTTCCGGCACAATGCCAGCAGGGTCTTCACTTTTTTGGTTAATTCTATAATTAATTAAATTAATTAGTATAACCATTACCATCTGATTCTGGTCCACCACCAGAGATATAGTTGGAAATTTGAATTTTATAAGTGCCTTTAGCGACATTAGGGAATGTGATTGAAACATTTTTACTTGTATAATTATTTTTGACACCAATTTCCGCTGTGTCTTTACCATCGCCACCAACTGCTATAAGTTTATAAAACAGGTGACATGTCCCACTATGACCCGGAGTAGGGTACTGAACCAAGGTGATGGTAACATTTCTTTGTGCGCTAATGTCTAGTTGTCTTAATGATTCAGCGTAGTGTCCCGGAAGTAGCTCTCTAAAATTGTAGGTAATTGCAAGATCCTGTATACCAATCGGATTTAAATCATTTGCAACTCCTGACTTCTGGAGTAACTCAGGCGTAATAATTTGAACCCCATTAGCATCGAATGTAGCTTCGACTGCATTTTTTGAGTTAGCTTCCATTTCAGGAGTTGTTTGTTGCTGAGCTCCGAAAGTGAAGTGTTCACGTTCTTGATTGTTGCTTGATACATTGACTTGGTTTCCATTTGCATCAAAAATAGCATCGATTGCGTTCTGAGCATTTGCTTCCATTTCTGGAGTAATTACTTGTTGAGGACTAAATGTAGTGTACTCTCTTGTGTCATTAACAATATGATCATTTTCAAGCGCACTAAATGTAGCACGATCAGCATTAGCTGGTAAATTCATAAATAAAACACCAGATCCAACTCCAACAGCAAGTGTTGCAGCGACTACTGTTTTCTTAATATTCATAAGTACCCTCCGCAGTATCTAAAATTATGGAACCTTCATAGAGCTCTACAAAATGGAAGTCGGCCAACTGAGAAAAATATACCACTATTCCTCCTCCGTGTTAATAGTTTCCAAAAAAAATAAAGTTATATTTATTTTTGGGATTTATGTAACTTTTTTTAATTTATAAACGTTGCCGAAGCAACATTGGTTTAACAATTTAGAATGGCATCCTACAAGAATGGGTTTGCACTATTCTTTATTTATATCATTTCAGAAAAGGTGCAACTAATGAGTAAAGGGAAATTTCTCTACCCTGATTAAAGGAAACAAGGGCTAGATCGCGGAGTTTGGGCGGCAGCTGCAGCAAATCGAACAAAAATAAGTGAAAACCCTGCTGGCTCGTGTTGGCAGGGTCAATATATTACCATTGACATCGGTAATACATTTTAGCTTGTTATCCGTATACTTGAAAACAGTGGAATGAGTCCATCCAGTAATTCCTGAAAGATATACGGTACGGCCATTACGGTGACGTGTATATAAATGGAACACTCCGTTTCGCTGCGAAAGTATTAGTCTGTGGCCGTCGATTTTTGGTTCAAATGAATGTGAGAATGGCGATAGAACCGTAGCAAGTAACATCGGTGATTTCGCCAGTTTACATTTGGGGGCATATCATTTTACGAAATATTTATAATCATTTTTATTAAAAGTACGACGTTAGTCATTCGTGCTTGAATATGACAAAGATTGCCCGCGTGGATCACGTAGTTCATACTTGAATGTTTTGTTACCATCGTTGTATTATCCGAAGGCGAATTTTGTCTGGCTTACTTGGGTAGCCGTATTTAAAGCCCCAGATTCCAGTGCCAGTAAATGAAGTATTAACATTCATATCAGCCATGAGGTGAATATCGCTGTCCGGAAAAGATGAGATGCCGATTTGATGGGATTACAGGCAAAACAGCCTCAATCGGAGCAGTTGCCGAATCACTAGCCGGTGTGGAATCACCCCATTTCAACCATTTTTACAACTGAAATCTACCTTGGAATCTACTAATTGTAAATATGTTACTAAAGTATTAAACGCAAAAATCGATTAATTTGTTATAGATTGATCCTGTTTTTTTTTGGATTTTCAATTCCAAATCATGACCACCCGTCCAGCGGGTGGTTTTTTGTTTTCGCACGCTTCGCGAGCTCAACTGGCTAAAGCCTAAATAAGAAAAAAAACGCCGAAAGGCGTTTTTTTTTGTTTACACCATCACCCTCGTGTGCCCGAGAAAATGCATCGCCGCGGAGAAACCCGCTCCGATCATCGTCGCCCGGCTGCCGAGCGCGGAAAACGCGATTTCGAGCTGCTGCTTGTGGTAGGGCAGCGTCCGTTTGGCCACGACCTGCTGCATCGGCTCCTCGAGCCATTCCCGGGCTTCGGACAACGCCCCGCCGAGCACGATCAGCTCCGGGTTGAAGCCGTTGATCAGGTTCGTCAGGCCGATGCCCAAATAGTTGCCCATGACGCGGAACTGGCTGCGCGCAGCTTCATCGCCTTCGGCGGCATGGCGGACAAGCTCCCGGGTCTGATAGGCGGGGAGCTCGCTCGCCGCCAGGTCGTACGCCTTCTCCGAAGCGTACAGCTCCCAGCACCCGCGGCTGCCGCAGCTGCAAGGCATGCCTTCCGCTTCGATGCTCATATGCCCGGTTTCGCCGGCATATCCTCTTGAACCTTTGTACAGCTCCCCGCTGATGATGATCCCGGAACCGATCCCCGAACCGGCGCTGATATACAGCAAATGCCGCACATCCTGGCCCCGGCCGAAATGAAGCTCGCCGAGCGCTCCGCTGTTGGCTTCGTTGTCGATGATGACGGGAATGGCAAAATGCTCTTCCAGCATGCTGCGCAGATGGACCATCTCCCATCCCAGGTTGGGCGCAAACAGGACGACGCCGTCCTCGTCGACCATGCCGGGAACGCCGACGCCGATGCCGACCATGCCGTAGTGGGTCGGAGGGGCCTCGTCAATCAGCCCGGCAATCATCGTTTTCATGAGTTCGATCGTATAGGCCAAATCATGCCGGCGAAGGGGGACTTCCGTCTCCGACAGCACGCTCCCGTTCAAATCGCATAAAACCGCGGTCATCTGCTTCACGCGCAGCTCTATGCCGATCACGCACCCGGCCATCGCGTTAAAATGCAAAATGAGGGGTTTGCGTCCGCCGCTGGATTCGCCCGGCCCGGCTTCAAGCACCAGCTGCTCCTGCTGCAGCTCGGCCACCAAGTTCGATACGGTCGCTTTGTTCAGTCCCGTAATTTCCGAAATTCGCGCGCGCGACAGCTCGGGATGTTTGCGGATCGTATGCAGGATCAGCGACTTGTTTATTTTTTTGACGAGCGCCTGGTCGCCGGTCACGTTCATGTCAAAAACACATCCTTCAAGGAACCTTTCGATGTTTCGAAATACAACAATGTATGGATTCATACGTAGAATCAGGCTTGCATTTCATCCGCAAAACGGCATCTCCGCCTGTCAAGACGGGGAGTCGTTTACGCCTGTATCCCCCTAGTCTAGTGTCTTCCTGGGCAAATTGCAATAGGATAAAAAAACTTAGTTTAACCAATATACAAAGTCGAAACTTTGTGTTAGGATGGTGTTGTAAAGGCTTTCGTCGATAAAAAACAGCAGAATAAATCATACGGTATCCAAGGAGGAACATGCGTTATGGCATATTTTGAAAACGTCGGAAAAATCAATTACGAGGGCAGCCGCTCGACCAACCCGTTTGCGTTCAAGTATTACAATCCGGAGGAAAAGGTTGCCGGCAAAACGATGGAGGAGCATCTGCGCTTCGCCATGGCTTATTGGCATACGTTGACCGCGGGCGGAACCGACCCGTTCGGCAGCGAAACCGCCGTCCGCGGCTGGGATCACCTCAGCGGCATGGACAAAGCGAAAGCTCGCGTGGAAGCCGCCTTTGAATTCATGGACAAAATGAACCTGCAGTACTTCTGCTTCCATGACGTCGACATCGCGCCGGAAGGCAGCAGCCTGAAGGAGTTTTTCAGCAACATCGACACGATCGTGGATTTGATCGAACAAGGCATGAAATCGTCCGGCAAAAAGCTGCTGTGGAACACGGCAAATATGTTCACGAATCCGCGTTACATGCACGGCGCAGGTTCGACCTGCAATGCCGACGTATATGCGTATGCTGCGGCCCAAATCAAAAAAGGCCTTGAGGTCGGCAAACGCCTCGGCGCCGAAAACTACGTGTTCTGGGGCGGCCGCGAAGGTTACGAAACGCTGCTGAACACCGACATGCAGCTTGAAATGGACAACATGGCCCGCCTGTTCTCCATGGCGGTGGATTACGCGAAGGAAATCGGCTTCGACGCCCAGTTCCTGATCGAACCGAAACCGAAAGAACCTACGAAACACCAATATGATTTCGATGCGGCGACCACGATTGCGTTCCTGCAAAAATACGGTCTCGACAAACATTTCAAACTGAACCTGGAAGCCAACCATGCGACGCTGGCCGGCCATACGTTCGAGCATGAGCTGCGCGTGGCGCGGATCAACGGCATGCTTGGCTCGCTGGACGCCAACCAAGGCGACATGCTGCTCGGTTGGGACACGGATGAATTCCCGGTCAACATCTACGACGCGACGCTGACCTTGTACGAAGTGCTCAAGAACGACGGCCTCGGCAAAGGCGGCATCAACTTCGACGCGAAAGTGCGCCGTCCGTCCTTTGAGCCGGAAGATCTGTTCCTGGCCCACATCGCCGGTATGGATACGTATGCCAAAGGGCTGAAAGTAGCCGCCAAACTGATCGAAGACCGCGTGTTCGACGACTTCATCGAAAAACGCTACAGCAGCTTCAAGGAAGGCGTGGGCGCCGAGATCGTTTCCGGCAAAGCGACGCTGGCATCCCTGTCCGAATATGCGCTGAACAACGAGCAGCCACGCAAAAACGAGTCCGGACGCCAGGAAATGCTGAAGTCTTTGCTGAACCAATACATTTTGGCGAAATAAACGGTACGCGAGCAATCATGCATGCGGCGGAGGTTGCCTGAAGAAGCATTCTTCGGCAGCCTCTTTCTTGTTTTTCATAAAAGACTTTAGCCTTAAGGAGGCGCTATTGATGAAGTATGTAATCGGTATCGATATCGGAACCAGCGCGGTCAAATCCGTGCTTGTGTCGGAGGAAGGCCAGGTCGTTTGCGAACATGCGGAAAGTTATCCGCTGCATCGCCCGAATCCGGGCTGGAGCGAGCAAAATCCCGAGGACTGGGCGGAGCGCACCATCGCCAGCCTGCGCAAATTGATGGAGAAATCGCAGGTTGCGCCGTCCGACGTGGAGGGCATCAGCTTTTCGGGACAGATGCACGGGCTGGTGCTGGTGGATGCGGAAGGCAAGCCGCTTCGTCCGGCCATCTTGTGGAATGACACGCGGACGACGCCGCAATGCCGCCGGATCGAGCAGACCCTTGGAACCAAGCTGCTGGACATTGCCCGCAACCGGGCTTTGGAAGGTTTTACGCTTCCGAAAATATTGTGGGTGCAGGAACATGAGCCGGAAATTCTGTCCCGAGCGTCGCTTTTCCTGCTGCCGAAGGATTACGTTAGATATCGCCTGACGGGCGATTTTGCGATGGATTATTCGGACGCGGCCGGCACGCTGCTGCTGGACGTGGCAGGCAAAACATGGAGCGCGGACATCGCACAAGCGTTTGATCTGCCCCTGTCGCTTTGTCCGAAGCTGGCGGAATCCTCCGAGCTGACGGGCACGCTGCTGCCGGATGTGGCGGAAGCCGCGGGACTGCTGCCGGCGACCAAAGTGTTTGCGGGCGGGGCGGACAATGCGTGCGGAGCGATCGGAGCAGGCATTTTGGGCGAAGGCAAAACGATGTGCAGCATCGGCACGTCGGGCGTGGTTCTTTCCTATGAAAGCCGCAAGGACGTGAATCCGCAGGGCAAAATGCATTTTTTCAACCATGGGGAAGAAGACGCATTTTACGTCATGGGCGTCACTTTGGCGGCGGGGCATAGCCTCTCCTGGTTCAAACAAACGTTTGCGAAAGAGTCTTCCTTCGACGAGCTGCTGGAGGGGATCGAAGCCATTCCGGCGGGAAGCGGCGGACTGCTGTTTACGCCTTACATTTCCGGGGAACGCACGCCCCATCCGGATGCGGACATCCGCGGCAGCTTCATCGGGATGGATTCGGGCCATACGCTGAAGCATTTTGCGCGTGCCGTCCTGGAAGGCATCACGTTTTCGCTGCGCGAGTCGATCGACCTCATCCGCGAGTCCGGCAGGGAGATTGCCGAGGTGACCGCGATCGGCGGCGGGGCCCAAAACGAAACATGGCTGCAGATGCAGGCCGATATTTTTAATGCCGACATCGTGAAGCTGGAAAGCGAGCAGGGGCCTGCCATGGGCGCCGCGATGCTGGCCGCTTACGGCTGCGGATGGTTTCCGTCCCTTGAAGCATGCGCGAAAAAGTTCATCCGTCCGGCTGAAGTCTTTTCACCGAATCCGGAGCAGGTGAAGCGGTATGACGGTTTGTTTTCGGTATACCGGGACGTCTACGGCCAAACCCGGGAATTGAACGAAAGGCTTGCGGCCTACCGCCAATAAGATATAAAGTTTAAAAGAGAGAGGGACGATCATCCGCCGGGATAGGGTCCGGCAAAGACTGCCGTGGGGGAATAGACATGTGGCACCGGTTCGTAACGTTATTAAACGACATCAAAATTCGGAATAAACTGCTGCTGTCTTTCCTGCTTGCGGCGCTGCTGCCCGTTTTGCTGGTCGGGGGATATCTCACGGCCGAAATGAGGCAAATGGCGTTCAATAACGCGATGGAGCAGGCTTCGACGAACGTCGACCGGATCAAAAAAAGAACGGAGGAGGTCATCCGCGTCTCGCTGGACATCTCTTACCGGCTGTCCAATGACGCCAGGCTCAAAAAGCTGGCCAACCGGCATTATGAAAGCGTATACGACGTGGTCGAGGCCTACAGGGACTATCCCGACATGCGGGAGTATTTAAGGCTCTACAAAGAAATTTCGAACATCAGGCTGTATACCGACAACGCCACGCTGCTGAACAACTGGGAGCTCATCAACGCCTCGGACGAAATTAAGGCCAGCGACTGGTACCGGCATGCGCTTGATCATGAAAGCCTGGTCAGCTGGCGGTATATCGAGGATGAACGCGACCATAAAAAATATTTAAGCCTGGTGCGGACGATCGAGCTCGAAAGCCTGAAAAAATACGGCGTGCTGGTGCTGAACGTCAATGCCAACATGCTGAATTCGATTTTGAGCCAGGAAACGTTCGACACGATGATCGTGGACGATCAGGACAACATCGTTGCGGCGAACCGCGGCGACTGGAAAAACAAGAAACTGACCGACCTGTCGCTGGACCGGAACATGATGACGCAGCGCAGCGGCACGTTCGAGGCGACGCTTAACGGCATTCCTTCGAAAGTGCTGATCGATGAGGTCAAACCGGCTTCCAGCGAAAACGGGATCCGGATCATTTCCGTGTTTTCGATCGGCAGCATCGTGAAGGAACCGAACAAAATCATCAGGCTCGCGCTGACGGTCATCGTCATCAGCATCGTTCTGGCCTTCCTGCTGATCTACAGCGTGTCCTCCCTGTTCTCCCGGCGGATGCTGCGGCTCAGCAGGCATATTACCCGGGTCGGGCTCGGGGATTTCGATACGACGCTGCAAATCGACGGCAAGGATGAAATCGGGCTGTTGTCCAGGCAGTTCAATTCCATGGTGCGCAACATTCACGACCTGATGGAGGAAGTGACGCAGTCCAATGAACGGAACCGACTGCTGGAGCAAAAGCAGAGCGAAATCCGCTTTAAAATGCTGGCAAGCCAGATTAATCCCCATTTTCTGTTCAATGCGCTGGAATCGATCCGGATGGAGGCCCATATGAAAGGCCAGACGGAAATTGCCAGAATCGTGCGGCTGCTCGGCAAAATGATGCGCAGCAACCTCGAGGCCGGCAACAGCAAAATCCCGCTGAAGCAGGAGCTGGAGATGGTCAGCTGTTATCTGGAAATCCAGCGGTTCCGGTATGAGGACCGGCTGCGTTACGAGTTTCACGTCGATCCGGCATTGGAAGCGCTGTACGTGCCTCCGCTCATTATCCAGCCTCTCGTCGAAAACGCCGTCGTGCATGGTCTCGACAACAACGCGGAAGGGGCGTCCGTCAACGTCGCGATTATGCGCGATGGGAATGCGGCCATGTTCACGATTACGGATAATGGCATCGGCATCCCGGAAGAGAGGATGGATAAAATCATGCAGACGCTGGAAGACGCGGAGGAAAGGGAAGGCGAGCGGATCGGGCTGCGAAACGTGCATGTCAGGTTGAAGCTGACGTACGGGGAGTCCTGCGGATTGTCCATTCGAAGCAAGCCCGGCTGCGGTACGACCATTTCCTTTGCCATTCCGCTCGAGGGGGGAATGATAGATGCTTAAAGTGATGATCGTGGATGACGAACCGAAGCTCCGCGAAGGCCTGCGGATGCTGATTCCTTGGGAAGAGCATGGATATCAGGTGGCGGATACGGCAGCGAACGGGCAGGAGGCGCTCGAAAAATACGAGGTCCATCAGCCGGAGCTGATTCTGGCCGACATCCGGATGCCCGGCATGGACGGATTGGAGCTCATTTCGGAGCTGCGGGGCCGGGGCGCGGAAAGCCATGTGCTGATTTTGAGCGGTTATGCCGATTTCGAATACGCGAAGCGGGCGATTTCGTACCGCGTCGACGGATATCTGCTTAAACCGGTGGATGAGGAAGAATTGGTTTCTTATCTCGGGCAGATCCGGGAGGCGATCGAAAAAGAGCGGCAGCTCAGCTTGTGGACCCGGGAAGAGCCGGCCCGCGGCAAGGAGGCGGCGCTGAAGGAGCTGCTGCTGCCGGATCCTACCGAACTCGGCGGCGAACGGCTGAAACGGCTCGCGGCTTCGCTTCAACTTCCGGAAGGGCCGTGCGAAGTCGTCTTGCTGCGGCTCGGACCGGCGCCTTCCGTGACGGAGGAGGTTTACTCCCGTGTCCGCCAGGCATTGGAGGAGGCCGTCCGGCAAAGCGGAGCGGGCCTATGTTTTCATCTTCCCCCGCATTTGGGAATCCTTCTAACGAAACCGCCGGCAAACCGGGAGGATGACCGGGAGCTGCATCGGATGATTGCCGAGCGGGTATCCGCGGAAGGCCTGACGTTCAGCGCGGCGGCCGGAGGAAAGGCCGCGGGGCCGGAAGAAGCGCATATATCCTTGTCGGCGGCAAGCGAGGCGTTGAAGTTCAGTTTTTTCTTCGAAGGGGACACGCTTATTCGGGAGGAAGCGGCGGCAGGCTGGAGCGGCTTTCAGGCCGAAGAGCTGCCGGACTTCAATCCGGACGAGGCCGAACACCGGCTGCTGCTTGTTTTGGAAACCGGAAATACCGCCAAGCTGGAGAAACTGGTCGAAGCGATCTGCCGCCGCATGGCAGCGGACGGGATGGATGAGCTGAAGCTGAAGGAGAACCTGATCCGGCTAGCGGGAAGCGTGCTGGCGCGGCTGGAGTCGTCCCACCCGGACATGCGGGCCTTTTGGACGGAGCACGGGGTCCCGGTCGGCGCATTTTATGCATGCGGCCGGATCGGCGAGCTGATGGCTTCGGCGCATGCGTATTTGCGGGAAATTTCCGAACGGATGCGCAGCGAAAGCCGCGGGAACGAAATCCAAAGAATGATCGAACTGATCGAACGGCGTTACAATGAGAACCTCAAGCTCGAAACGCTGGCGGAGCTGTTTAATTACAACAGCGCTTACCTCGGAAAAATGTTCAAAAATACGACGGGGGAATATTTTAACACGTTTTTGGATAAGGTCCGCGTCGAAAAAGCCAAGGCTTTTCTGGACCAAGGCATGAAGGTGTACGAGGTCGCCGAAAAAGTGGGTTACATGAATCCGGATTATTTTAATATGAAATTCCGCAAATATGTCGGGGTTTCTCCAACCTCTTACCGCAAGGGAAAATGACGGTAAGGGGTTTTTTCTTGCCGTAAAGTGGGCGAGGAGGCAGGGATATGGCGGAATGTCTAATTTTCACAGGATTTTATCTCTAATTTTTCGGGTACTGCAATCGCTTACAGAGAATTAAAATGGGGGTATAGAGAGGAGGGCATTTTCATTGAGAGCGGCAGCCAACATACCAGACGGCACTCCGAATCGCGGGAAAAGGACCGAAAGCAAGGCGGCATCCCGAAAACGTTTTTGGAAAACGTTCCGAAACCAGAAGTATTTATATCTGATGTCGATCCCGTTCGTCATTTGGGTGTTCGTGTTCAGCTATCTCCCGTTATGGGGATGGACGATGGCCTTTCAGAAATATAAACCGGCCCGAAGCTTTTTCGAGCAGGAATGGGTGGGCTTCGAGCATTTCAAGGCGCTTTTCCACGACGAACAGTTTCTGCTGTCTTTGCGCAATACGCTGGCGATGAGCACCATGGGCCTGATTGCCGGCTTCGTGTTTCCGATCCTGTTCGCCATTTTGCTGAACGAGGTTCGCCTCAGCTTTTTCAAGCGTTTTGCCCAAACGATTTCGTACCTGCCCCATTTCGTGTCTTGGGTCGTGGCCGCCGGGATCGTCACCAAAATGCTGTCGACCGATAACGGTCTGGTCAACGACGTGCTGCTGGGCCTCGGCCTCATTCATGAACCGATCCAGTTTATGGCCCAAGGCCATCTGTTCTGGGGCATCGTGACGTTGTCGGACGTGTGGAAGGAAACCGGCTGGAATGCCATCATTTATCTAGCGGCCATCGCGGGCATCGGGCCTGAGCTGTATGAAGCCGCCCGGGTGGATGGGGCAAGCCGTTTTCGCCAGATATGGCATATCACGCTGCCGGGCATCCGGCCGACGATCATCGTTTTGCTCATTATGTCCGTCGGCAATTTGCTGAACATCGGCTTCGAGAAGCAGTTCCTGCTCGGCAACAACCTGGTGACGGATTATTCGCAGGTGCTTGATCTGTACTCGCTGAAATACGGGCTCGGCATGGGCCGTTATTCCTTCGGCACGGCGATCAACATTTTCAACTCGGTCATCAGCGTCGCGCTTTTGTTTACCATTAACGGCATCTTTAAGCGCACGACCAAAGAAAGCTTGTTATAGGGCACCAGGCGATTTGTCCATACATACGGCTGCCTGGCGTGCAGATATTTTTGGAAAGGGGGAACGAGGGTCGTGGGGAATGCAGCTTTTGCGCGCGGCAAATCGTGGTCCGACCGGATTTTTGACACGGTGGTTTACGTGATCGTGCTGTTTGTCGTCGTGGTCACCGTCTATCCGTTCCTGAACGTGCTCGCCATCTCGCTGAACGATTCCATCGACAGCGTGCGCGGCGGAATTACCGTTTTTCCCCGGAAGTTTACTTGGGACAACTACATTAAAATATTTACGTTCAGCGGGTTGGTTACGGGCTTCAAAATCTCGGCGCTGCGTACCGTGCTCGGGACCGTGCTCGGGCTGCTCAGCGCATCGATGCTTGCTTTTACGATCAGCCGCGCGGATTTTCAGGGACGCAAATTCGTGTCCACGTTTCTCGCGCTGACGATGTACGTGTCCGGCGGATTGATCCCGACGTACATGCTGATGAAGGATCTGGGCCTGATGAACACGTTTGCCGTCTATATTTTGCCGGGTGTCGTAAGCGCTTTTAACGTGTTTGTCATCCGTTCTTTTATCGACGGCATCCCGTATGCGCTGCAGGAATCGGCCAAACTTGACGGAGCGAACGACTTTACGATTTACTGGCGGGTCATTTTGCCGCTCACCAAACCGGCCTTGGCGACGATCTCGTTATTTCTGGCGGTGGGGCAGTGGAACGCCTGGTTCGATACGTACCTGTATAATGGATCCAGCGAATCGCTGACGACGCTCCAATACGAGCTGATGAAGGTGCTGCAGAGCACGACGGCGGGCAGCGGCGGGGATTACCGGACGAACGTGGTGGCGACCGCGGTCAACCAAGTGTCTCCGGAGTCGATCAAGATGGCCATCACCATCATCGTCACCGTACCGATTTTATTGGTGTATCCGTTCCTGCAAAAGTATTTCGTCAAAGGCATGACGCTCGGCGCGGTCAAAAGCTGACCGGTGCTATCCGAAGCGGTATGATCAGGGGCGCTTGCCGGCTCCCTTGTTATACGCATAGATTCTCGCTTGAAAATCCATTCGAATTCATCAGGAGGGGTGTTTCAGTATGGAAAGCAAAAGAAAGAGAAAGACCAAAGCTTCCGCCCTGCTGCTCATATCCGCCTTGTTCGTCGGCCTGCTGGCCGGCTGCGGGGGAAGCGGCGGCAACGGCGCAGCATCCAAGGAGAACGGCTCCGGCAAGGAAGCCGCGGCGGGCAACGATAATGCGCCGATCACGTTTTCCCTTTTCAGCGCCGACCCGAGTCCGAACTGGACGGGAATGAAGGACGAAATCGGGAAAGTGATCACCGAAAAAACCGGCGTGACGCTGGACGCGGAATTCGCGGTCGGTGATCCGCAGCAAAAGGTGGCCCTGATCGCTTCCAGCGGCGAATATCCCGATCTCATCAGCGCGAAAAACGATATCAGCAAACTTGTCGACGCCGGCGCGATGCTGGATCTGACCGATCTGATCGACAAGTACGCGCCGAACATTAAAAAAGTGCTCGGGGACTCGATAAAACGCGCGCGCTACAGCGACGAAGACCATGCGATCTACGCCATTCCGACTTATGCGGGCGTAGGCCAGCAGTACTTCCAGGCCGGAGGCGGCTTCGAACTCCAGCACCGCGCGGTCGCTGAAGCGGGATATCCGGAGATCCGGACGGTCAAGGATTATGAGAACGTTATCAAAAATTATATCGAAAAACACCCGACGGACGAAAACGGCAACAAAAACATCGGCCTGACGTTAAACGCCGACGATTGGTACATGTACATCACGGTCACGAATCCGGCCTTTTACACGACGGGCTCGCCGGACGACGGGGAATACGCGATCGACGTTGATACGCAGAAGGTCACGTACCATTTCCGCCGTCCCGCGGAAAAAGAATACTTCCGTTGGCTCAATCATATGAACGATATCGGGCTGCTTGATCCGGAGAGCTTCGTTCAAAAATACGACCAATACAAAGCAAAAATCGCGACCGGGCGCGTCATCGGCCTGATCGACCAGGACTGGGCTTACGGCGACGCCGAAAAAGCGCTGAAAGCGGCGGGCAAATTCGACCAAGGTTACGGCCACTACCCGGTTACGTTAACCGAAGAATACAAGGAAACGTCGTTCTGGCCGACTGGCTTCATGGCGGGTTACGGCATCGGCATCAGCAAAGACTGCAAAGATCCGGTCCGGGCGATCAAATTCCTCGATTACCTCGCTTCCGACGAAGGGCAAGTGCTGCTGAACTGGGGAATCGAAGGCAAACACTACAAAGTCGAAAACGGCAAACGCGTCATTCCGAAGGAAATCAGCGACCGCAAGGTCAACGATGCGACCAACTTCACGAAGGAAACCGGCATCGGCCTGTATAACACGCTTGGCGTTCATTACGGCGACGGCGTGAAGGATCCGTCCGGAAACTATTACACGACCAATTTCCCAGAGCAGATTCAGAACTCATACAACGAGGTCGAAAAGAAAACGCTGGCCGCCTACAATGTCAAGTCGTGGAGAGAGCTATTCCCGAAAGAAGAAGAGTTTAAAGTCAGACCTTGGGGCGCGGCATGGAATATCGCCATTCCGGGCGACAGCGAAATCGTCGTGTTGGATAACAAGCTGAAGGATATTACGTGGAAACGGATTCCGGAAGCGATTTTGGCCAAACCTGCCGATTTCGATAAGGTATGGGACGCGTACATGAAGGACCTCGAAAAGGCGGGCGTCGACAAAGCCGAAACGCTGCGCGAGGAGCTCGTGAAACAACGCGTGAAGCTGTGGAACGAATAGGGCGGCTTGCGAAGCCGTGAATGGCTGCAAAAAAAAAGAATGGCGGGAAGTTTTGGCCGGTCAAGGCCGGGGCTTCCCGCCGTTAACTGAGGTGAGCTTAACAGATGAAATTTAGCGACGGCAATTGGTTGACTCTGCCCGGCTTCGAGATCATGAGCCCGATTCAGGCTTACGGCCCGAAAGCCCAAGTCAAAACGGTAAGCGTGTACGCTTCGCCCCGGGATTTGACGCCCCGCTGGGCGATGCTGGACGTTCCCCTGCTGACGGTGAGCCTTTCTTCCCCGATGGAGGACGTCATTCGCGTGTCCGTTCATCATCATAAAGGCGGCGCTTCGCTGAAGCCCGAATTTCCGATTCATGAAACGGAGGAGCATGCCGTACGAACGGGATTAAGCGACGAAGAGCTTTGGCTGCAAAGCGGGCGGCTCAAAGCGAGCATCCGCCGCAGCGGCGGCTGGGAGATGTCCTTTTACCAGGACGGCAAGCGGATCACCGGCAGCGGGCTGAAGGCGCTCGCATACATTACGCGCTCGGACGGCCAGACCTTCATGCGCGAACAACTCGATTTGGGCGTAGGCGAACATATTTATGGACTCGGGGAACGGTTCACCCCGTTCGTCAAAAACGGGCAATCGCTCGACATTTGGAACCGCGACGGCGGCACGGGCACGGAGCAGGCTTACAAAAATATTCCGTTTTATCTGTCAAGCAAAGGATACGGCGTATTCGTCAACAATCCGGGCCTGGTCTCCTTTGAGGTGGGCTCGGAGAAGGTTTCGAAGGTGCAGTTCAGCGTCGAAGGGGAAAAGCTGGAGTATTTGATCGTCGGCGGTAAAACGCTGCGCCATGTGCTGCAAAATTACACGGCTTTGACCGGCAAGCCGGCGCTGCCTCCGGCCTGGACCTTCGGCTTGTGGCTGACCACTTCGTTTACGACCGATTACGACGAACAGACGGTCATGAGTTTTGTCGACGGCATGAAGGAACGGGACCTTCCGCTGCATGTGTTCCACTTCGACTGCTTCTGGATGAAGCCGCTTCATTGGACGGATTTCGAGTGGGACGAGGCCGTGTTCCCGGATCCGAAGGGATTGCTGGAACGATTGAAAGCAAAAGGGCTGAAAATTTGCGTCTGGATCAACCCGTATATCAGCGAGCAGTCGCGATTGTTCGACGAAGGGGCGAGCCGGGGTTACTTCCTGAAAAAACGGGACGGCGGCGTATGGCAGTGGGACCGCTGGCAGCCGGGCATGGCGATCGTCGATTTCACCAATCCGGAAGCCTGCCGCTGGTACGGCGATTATCTGCGCGAGCTTATCGATATGGGCGTGGATTCGTTCAAAACGGACTTCGGCGAGCGGATTCCGACCGACGCGGTTTATTTCGACGGCTCCGACCCGCACCGGATGCACAACTATTACACCCAGCTCTATAACCGGACGGTATTTGAGGTGCTGGAGGAAAAGCTCGGCAAAGGGGAAGCGGCTTTGTTCGCCCGGTCGGCGACGGCCGGCGGCCAGCAGTTCCCGGTCCACTGGGGCGGGGATTGCACGGCCAACTACGATTCGATGGCGGAAAGCCTGCGCGGAGGCCTGTCCCTGGGCCTGTCAGGCTTCGGTTTCTGGAGCCACGACATCGGCGGCTTCGAAAGCACAGCGCCGGCGGACGTCTATATGCGCTGGGCGGCGTTCGGATTGCTGTCGAGCCACAGCCGCCTTCACGGCAACCAATCGTACCGCGTGCCGTGGTTGTTCGGGGAAGAAGCCGTCGAGGTGATGCGCTTCTTCACGAAGCTCAAATGCCGCCTGATGCCGTACCTGTTCGGCGCCGCCGTGGACGCTTCGGTCCTGGGGCTGCCGTTGATGCGGGCGATGGTGCTCGAGTTCCCGGAAGATCCGGGATGCCGTACGCTCGACCGGCAGTACATGCTGGGCGATTCGCTGTTGGTTGCGCCGGTTTTCAGCGAAGACGGACAAGTCGAGTTTTATTTGCCGCCGGGTACGTGGACTTCCTTCCTGACGGGAGAGAAGGTGCAGGGCGGCCGTTGGATCACGGAGCAGCATGGTTTCATGAGCCTCCCGCTGTACGTGCGTCCGGGCAGCATCATTCCGGTCGGGTACGTGGACGACAAACCGGATTATGATTTTGCGGACGGCGTGGAGCTTCACATCTTTGCGCCGGAAGAAGGCAAGGAGATGCGGGTAACCGTTCCGAACCTGAAAGGGAAGCCTGCGCTGCAGGCCAAGGCGGTTTTAGGCGGGGGCGAACTTTCCGTTTGCGTCGAGGCATCCGGAGCCGCGAATTGGAAGGCCGTTTTGCCGGGCGTGAGCCGGGTGGCGAGCGTCAAAGGCGGCACGGCGGCGATCACGGAACGAGGAATCGTCGTGACGCCGGACGTCGGCGCCTTGGAGCTGACGATTGGCTTTTGAACCGGGAAGCTGAAAGCCCGCAAAGATTTTAGCGTCCGGATTTTTGCATCATCCTTGCGTGCAATATTTTGCTGAAAATGCATTCGGAGGAAGGAACCTCCCGTACGCCTATGGAAAGCTCATGGCAAGAAAGATGAGTTGACATGGGTCTCTGGAAGGGGAAAAGTCGCATGAGCCAAAACGAAAAGCAATTATGGTACGGGAGGCCGGCCCGGGAATGGACCGAAGCGCTGCCGGTCGGGAACGGCCGGCTGGGAGGCATGGTATTCGGAGGAGACCGGGAAGAGCGGATTCAGCTGAACGAAGACACGCTTTGGTCCGGCTTCCCGCGGGATACGTTAAATTACGAGGCGCTCCGTCATCTGAACCCGGCCAAGGCGCTGGCCGGCGAAGGGAGATACAAGGAAGCCGAAGCGCTGATCGAAGGGGGCATGATCGGGCGGCGGAGCGAATCCTATCAGCCGCTTGGCGATCTTCATATCGCCATCCGCGCGGAAGGCGAGATCCGAAACTACAGCCGGGCGCTTCATTTGGAGGAGGCGGTGGCGGAAGTCAGCTATGAGGCAGACGGCGTCAAAATCTTCCGGGAGGTGCTCGCCAGCCATGCGGATGACGTCATCGCCGTGCGAATCCATGCCGAAAATGCGGACGGAAACAGCGAAGCGCTGCTGCCCGATATGGAGGTCCGGTTATCTTCGCCGCATCCGTTCCGGATCGAGGGGGACGGGGAGCTGGTCCTGACAGGCCGCGGCCCGTCCCATGTCGCGGAAAATTACCGCGGCGACCATCCGAACCCGGTCCTTTATGAGGAGGGGCTGGGGATCGGCTTCGCGGTCGTGCTGACAGCCCGCATCTGCGGCGGCGAAGCGAAAACCGAAAACGGGCGGCTGGTCATCCGCCGGGCGAACTCGGTTTTGCTGCTGCTTACGGCTGCGACGGATTTCGCAGGCCACGACGTCATGCCGGGCCGGGACGGGGTGTCTCCGGCTGCAAAATGCTCGCGGATTTTGCGGAACGCGCCGGCGAAGTATGAAGAGATTCGGAAGCGCCACGTGCAGGATTACCGCTCTTTGTTTGACCGCTGCGATCTGCTTCTCGGTACGGAGCCACCGGGGACGGAAGCGGGAGCAGCCGCGAACCTCCCTACGGATGAGCGGCTGACAGCCTGCCAAGGCGGAGCGTCCGATCCGCAGCTCGAAAGCCTGCTCTTCCATTACGGGCGGTACCTGATGATCGCCGGCTCCCGGCCCGGCACCCAGGCCCTGAACCTGCAGGGCATCTGGAATCCGCATCTTCAGCCGCCGTGGAACAGCAACTATACGACCAATATCAATACGGAAATGAACTATTGGCCGGCGGAAACATGCAGCTTGGGAGAGTGCCACGAGCCGCTTTTCGACCTCATCCGCGAGCTGAGCGTCAGCGGCGGGCGCACGGCTGCCGTTCATTACGGCTGCCGCGGGTGGACGGCGCATCATAACACCGATTTGTGGCGGATGTCGACGCCATCGGCGGGCAGCGCCAAGTGGGCGTTTTGGCCGATGGCCGGCGCATGGCTGTCGAGGCATTTGTGGGAGCGGTATGCGTTCCGGCCGGATCTTTCGTTTTTACGGGAAACGGCGTATCCGATCCTGAAGGGGGCGGCGCTGTTTTGCCTGGACTGGCTGGTGCAGCTCCCGGACGGCACATGGACGACGCCGCTTTCGACGTCGCCGGAGAACGTGTTTCGTACGGCGGACGGGACGCCGTGCAGCGTGGCACCGGGCTCCGCCATGGATATGGCGCTGATCGACGAGTTGTTCGGCCACTGTATTCAGGCGTCGGAGATCTTGAACACGGATGCCGAATTCCGCAGCGAGCTGGCGGCACGGCGGGAACGGCTTGCCCATCCGGGCATCGGGCCCGACGGGCGGCTCAGGGAGTGGAGCGGGGATTTTGCCGAGCATGAACCGGGACACCGCCATGTTTCCCATTTATACGGCTTGTATCCGGGAAGCGCCATCCATCCGCGAAAGTCGCCGGAGCTTGCCGAAGCGGCCTCCTTGACGCTTGCGGCGAGGCTTGCCGCCGGCAGCGGCCATACCGGCTGGAGCGCGGCCTGGATGATCAATTTGTTCGCCCGGCTGGGCGACGGGGAGCGGGCTTACCGCAGCATCCGCCGGGTATTGACCGATTCGACCCTCCCGAACTTGCTCGGCAACCATCCCCCGTTCCAAATCGACGGCAACTTCGGTTACACGGCGGGGGTAGCGGAGATGCTGCTCCAAAGCCATGCCGAAGGTCTCGAGCTGCTTCCGGCGCTGCCGGAAGCCTGGAGCCGCGGAAAGGTTCGGGGACTTGCCGCCCGCGGCGGGTTTACCGTCGACATGGAGTGGGCCGAAGGCCGGCTGATCCGGGCGCGAATCACGTCCACGCATGGACGCGCCTGCCGGATTTTGAACGGGGATGCATTCGTCGTCCGGCGCCAAGACGGGACTTCCGTGTCAGCCGCGGAAGGATTTGCGACGCAGCCGGGAGAGACGTATACGATAACACCGATGATGGAGGAGAAATGACATGAGCATATTTCAATTTCCGTCCGATTTCCGCTGGGGAGCCGCGACGGCCGCTTACCAGATCGAAGGGGCCTACAACGAGGACGGGCGCGGTCTTTCGATCTGGGATACGTTTTCGCATACGCCGGGAAAGGTGAAAAACGGGGACAACGGGGACGTGGCCTGCGACAGCTACCACCGTTACAAGGAAGACATCGCCTACATGAAGGAGCTTGGCATTACGACGTACCGCTTCTCCGTGTCCTGGCCGCGCATTTACCCGCAAGGACGGGGCGAGATCAACCAAGCCGGGCTCGATTTTTACCACCGCTTCGTCGACGAGCTGCTGGAGAACGGCATCGAACCGTTTTGCACGCTTTACCACTGGGATCTCCCGCAAGCGCTTCAGGACGAGGGCGGATGGAACAACCGCGATACGGCGATCGCTTTTAAACAGTATGCCGAAACGATGTTCAAGGAATTTTCCGGAAAAATCAAAAAATGGATCACGCTGAACGAGCCGTGGTGCAGCTCCTTCCTCTCGAACTATCTGGGCGTGCATGCGCCGGGCAACCGGGATTTGCAGCTGGCCGTCAACGTGGCCCACAATTTGCTCCGGGCGCACGGCGAGGCCGTCCGCAGCTACCGCGAACACGGCTATGACGGGGAAATCGGCATCGCCCCGAACATTACGTGGGCTTATCCGTATACGAGCAGCGAGCAGGACAAGGAAGTATGCCGGCGCGCGATCGAATGGACGTGGGACTGGTTCCTCGATCCGATCTATTTCGGCCGTTATCCGGAAGGGCTGCTGAAGGTTTTCGAAAAAGGGGGAGCGAAACCGGACGTGCAGCCGGGCGACATGGAAACGATCCGCCAGCCGGTCGATTTCATCGGCGGGAACTATTACACCGCAAGCGTGCGCCGTTACGCGCCAGGCAATAACCTGTTCGACGACGAGGAGCTGAATATGGGCTACGACCGGACGGATATCGGCTGGCCGCTGGATTCGGTCGGCTTGTACGATTCGCTGCGGTACACGCATCATAAATACGGCAACGTTCCGATCTATATCACGGAAAACGGCGCCTGCATCAACGACGAACCGGTGGACGGAAAAGTAAACGATATCCGCCGCATCCAGTATCTGCGCCAGCATATCATTTCCATGCACCGCGCCATCAGCGACGGCGTGCCCGTGAAAGGGTACATGGAATGGTCGCTGCTCGATAACTTCGAATGGGCGGAAGGTTACGGCATGCGCTTCGGATTGATCCATGTCGATTACCGAACGTTGAAACGCACGCCGAAGGAAAGTTTCTACTGGTACCAGAAGCTGGCGAAAAACAATTTTTTGGTCACGGAATAAGCAGCGATGCGATAAAGGGAGGCGGCCGATGTGATCCATCCAAAACTGCCGAAAATTTGGTACGGCGGAGATTATAATCCGGAGCAGTGGGGGCCGGAAGAGTGGAAAGAAGACCACCGGATGTTCAAGCTCGCCGGGATCGACGTCGCGACGATCAACGTGTTTTCCTGGGCGCTGAATCAGCCGGATGAACAAACGTACGATTTTGCCTGGCTGGACGAAACGATGGACCGCCTGCATGCGGACGGCATCGGCGTCGTGCTTGCGACAAGCACGGCGGCGCATCCGGCCTGGATGGCGAAACGTTACCCCGACGTCAGGCGGGTCGATTTTTACGGAAGGAAGCGAAAGTTCGGCGGGCGCCACAATTCCTGCCCGAACAGTCCGACGTACCGCGAATATTCCGGGCGGATCGCCGGCAAGCTGGCGGAGCGCTACAAAGATCATCCCGCGCTTTTGCTCTGGCACGTATCGAACGAATACGGGGGTTACTGCTACTGCGAACGATGCGAGGCGGCATTCCAGGAATGGCTGCAAAACCGCTACGGAACGCTTGATGCCGTCAATCACGCATGGAATACGCGCTTTTGGGGACATACCTTTTACGATTGGGACGAAATCGTGCTGCCCAGCGGCCTAAGCGAAGAGGGAGAGGGCAACGTCAGCGCGTTTCAAGGCATTTCGCTTGATTTTCGCCGGTTTATGTCGGACAGCCTGCTGGCCTGCTACAAAATCGAAGCGGACGCGATCCGCGAGCACAGCAAGGACGTGCCGATTACGACCAACCTGATGGGCACGTACCCGGAGCTGAACTATTTCGATTGGGCCAAAGAGATGGACGTCATCTCCTGGGACAACTACCCGTCGCTTACGACGCCCGTCAGCGAGACGGCGATGGTTCACGATTTGATGCGCGGGCTGAAAGACGGGATGCCGTTCCTGTTGATGGAGCAGACGCCGAGCCAGCAAAACTGGCAGGCTTACAACTCGCTGAAAAGACCCGGCGTCATGCGGCTGTGGAGCTATCAGGCGGTCGCCCGCGGCGCGGATACGGTCATGTTTTTCCAAATGCGGCGTTCGATCGGGGCCTGCGAAAAGTTTCACGGCGCGGTCATCGAACATGCGGGGCATGAGCATACGCGCGTGTTCCGCGAGGTGGCCGCGCTTGGCGAAGAGCTGAAACGGCTGGGGGACACGCTGCTGGACGCCCGCAGCGACGCGAAAGTGGCGATTTTATACGACTGGGAAAACCGCTGGGCGATCGAGCTTTCGAGCGGCCCGACGGTGGAGCTGCAGTACGTCGCCGAGGTGCATAAATATTACGACGCTCTCTTCAAGCTGGGCATTCAGGCGGACATGATCGGCGTTGAGGCCGATTACGGCCGGTACGACATCGTCATCGCGCCGGTCATGTACATGGTCAAACCGGGGGTCGCCAAAAAGCTGGAAGCCTTTACGGCGGCAGGCGGCACGTTCGTGACGACGTTTTTCAGCGGCATCGTCAATGAAAACGACCGCGTCACCACCGGGGGATATCCGGGCGAGCTTCGTCCGCTGCTCGGCATCTGGGCGGAGGAGATCGACGCGCTCCCGCGGGGGCAGTACAATCAGATCGTCATGAAGAAGACCTTCGGCGAACTGGAGGGCTCCTACGACTGCGAAATGCTGTTCGATCTGATCCACGCGGAAGGGGCCGATGTGCTGGCAGAATACGGCTCGGATTTTTATCAGGGCATGCCGGCTTTGACCGTCAACGCCTTCGGCAAAGGCAAGGCGTATTATGTAGCCACGAGCGCGGCTCCGGCGTTTTTGCGTCCGTTCCTTGCCAAGCTGTGCGCGGATCAAGGGGTCAAGCCTCTGGTCGAGCGGCTCCCCGAAGGGGTGGAAGCCGCAAGGCGCGTGAAGGAAGGCCGGTCATTCCTCTTCCTGCTGAACCATAACGCGGAGCAGGCGGCCGTCGACGTCGGCAGCGGCAAGCGGCGGGATCTGCTTTCCGGGCAAACGCTGACGGGAACCGTGGAGCTGCCGGGGCGCGGGGTCATGATCTTGGAAGAGGTTTAAAGCTGCATCATCGATAGAACAGCCTATTCCTGGCGGTCAGGGGTGGGCTGTTCTTTATTCGTTAGGAGAGTATATCCGTAGATGTACGCGGCCGTTTTTCCGGGCTTTCCTTCCCCGGCTAAATTTGATACAATGGCATGGAGCATTTCATCCTAACGAAACGAGGTAACCACAATACCGATGGATACACATGGCTATTCTCTTTAATCTGCATGACGACATGAATATGTTGCACAGGCAGTTTTCTCGCGCCAAGCGCAGGGAAGAGAGTGGTTATGTCTATTTTTGTGGACTCGTGGGCCTTGTTACGGATGCAGAGTGCTTTTTTTCTGCGTTTTTGAAGGCATATATGGAGAATCGTTCCGGATGGCAGTCCATTCCGGGTCATTTGGCTCCGTATGCCCGCGCATGAGCGAATAGGCATCATCATATTTTCGAATCCCTGCCGTAGGCGTGCTGCCTGCGGTTTTTTCTTATTTTTGATTTCAAAGGGATGATGCATAGATGATGAACATTATAAAAGCAAAACAGCTAACCAAGGAGTTTAAAGGCAAAACGATTTTTGAAAACGTGGATTTCGAAATTTTCGAAGGGGAGCGGCTGGCGTTGTTCGGCGCCAACGGAGCCGGCAAAACGACGCTGCTCAACATCCTGACGGGACGGCTGGCCCCGGACCGCGGCAGCGTGGAGCGCGGACTGCCTCTCGAGCAGTGGGGAATGATGGAGCAGAGCTCCGAATCGCTGATGGCATTAAAAACGCTGGATGCGGCGGGATGCGACAGCGGAGAGGTCTGGCACGCGAAACAAAGCTTGAAGCAGCTTGAGCAGCGGCTCGCGGACCCTTACGCTTCGGAAGACGGCACCGTGCTTGAAGCTTACGGGCAAACGCTGGAGCGTTATGAGCAGCTCGGCGGGTTCCAGTGGGAAATCGAGCTCGAGCGAGTGCTTACCATGCTGAACATCGGACCGGAGCTATGGGAGCTGCCTTTTGCGGACCTGAGCGGCGGCCAGAAAACGCGGGTCCGGCTTGCAGCGCTGCTGGCCAAACGCCCGGCGTTCCTTCTGCTTGACGAACCGACCAACCATCTCGACGGGGAAAGCATGGCCTGGCTCGAAACTTGGCTTAACCAATATGACGGCACCGTGCTGATCGTTTCCCATGACCGGACGTTTCTGAACCATGTGGCGACGGGAATCTGCGAACTGACCGCGACCGGCGCGAAAAAATACAAAGGCGGCTATTCCGACTACAAACGGGAAAAGGAGCGGGAGCTGAGGGAGCAGGAGGCGCTGTACAAAAAGCAAAAGCAGGCGAAGGAAGCGCTGGAAGAGTCGATCCGCCGTTACCAGGAATGGTTTCACCATGCCGAAAAATCGGCGGACAAAAATACCGAAACCAAAGCCGCTACCCCTTATTACAAAGCAAAAGCGAAGAAAAACATTTCCAGGTACCATGCGAAGCAAAAAGAACTGGAGCGCCTGGAAAAGGACAGCGTGCAAAAGCCGAGGGACACGCCGAAGGTCCATATGCAGCTTGGGGACGGAGGGTTTGCTGCCCGCTACCTGCTGCGGCTGGAAGGCGTAACCTTCGGTTATGACCGTGAACCGCTGTTCCGAGGGCTGGACCTGGAGTTGTCCCGCGGCGACCGGATGGCGGTGAGAGGCCCGAACGGCAGCGGCAAATCGACGCTGCTGAAGCTGGTGCTCGGCGAGCTTGAACCGGATCAGGGCAAAATATGGATGCACCCGGCGGTCCGCATCGGTTATTTTTCGCAGGAGCTGGAAGGCTTGAATCTGGATGAAACGCTGCTGGACAGCTTGCTGCGCCTGCCGGACATGACGGAAACGCATGCGCGCACGATTCTGGGCTGCTTTCTGTTTTCGCGGGAAGACGTGTTCAAAAAAATCGGCAATCTGAGCATGGGCGAAAAATGCCGGGCGGCGTTCGTGCAGCTGTATTTCAGCGGCGCCAACCTGCTTGTGCTGGATGAGCCGACGAACTATCTGGACATCCAGACGCGCGAGGTCGTCGAAGAGGCGCTGGCTTCGTATCCCGGGGCTCTGCTCGTCGTGTCCCATGACCGGATGCTGGTCCGGAAGCTGGCGAACCGTCTGCTGACGCTTTCCCCGGATCATGAACCTTCGCTGTTCGAAGGCACGGTGGAGGAAGAAGAGGAACGTATGGCTAGGCATGGGGGAGCTTTAAAGGAAGATCCGGAGCGGGAAAACCGGAGGCTCGCGCTTGAATGGGAAATCGCCAGGCTGCTTGAGATCGAAGAGGCGGAGGGCGCCGAAGAGCGCATCCGGCAAATCCGTTTGCTGCGGAAGGAACTGGAGAGCCTTTAATCCCGATGCGAATGGGGCGGTGACTTGCCACCGCCGCCCTTTTTGCTTATAATAGTTGACTATAGTGTGCAAGATGAAATAAACGTCATACGATGATGTTCAACAACAAAAGCAAATGCCATGATGGAGACAAGTACGCAGTGCCGCTTTACAGGGAGGAGACGCCGGAGATTGAGAGCGTTTCTACAGGGACAGGGCTGCCGAAATTCCCTCCGGAGCAGTTCCCTGAACCTTTTTTCCGGCGCGGCCGGCACGGGGCAGTAGGGGAAACCGGTTTTCGTGCCGTTAACGACGAATCAGAGTGAGAACAGGCGAGTCCGTTCGCGGGCCATACGCGGTTCTAACAAGGGTGGTACCACGGTCTTTTCGTCCCTTTTCGGGAGAAAAGGCCTTTTTTGTTTTCTGTAAAGTTTCAGGGATACGGTTCGGTTGCGCTGCTCCTCTCCGCTTGCGGGGAGGCATGCCGAATCGCCCTTGGGGCGAAAGCGGTACGTTCATTTTGAGAAGGAGGCAGGAAAAAGATGAAGGAGAAACTCGAAGCGCTGCGGCAGGAAGCTCTGGACCAGCTGCAGGGAGTAGAGGACGTGCAGCAGCTGAATGACCTGCGCGTCAAATATTTGGGCAAAAAAGGCGCCCTGACGGAAATTTTGCGGGGCATGGGCGCGCTGAGCGCGGAGGAACGCCCGGTCATCGGCCAGGTGGCCAACGACGTGCGCGGCGCGATTGAAGCGGTCATCGAATCGAAACAGGAAGCATTCCAGAAAGCCGAAACGGAAAAACGCCTGCAGGCGGAAAAAGTCGACGTGACGCTGCCTGGACGCAAAATGAAGCAGGGCGGCGTTCATCCGCTGAACCGGGTCATCCAGGAAATCGAAGAAATTTTCATCGGCATGGGTTATGAAATCGCCGAAGGGCCGGAAGTGGAGACGGACTATTACAACTTCGAAGCGCTGAATCTGCCGAAAAACCACCCGGCGCGCGACATGCAGGATACGTTCTACATTACGGAAGACATTTTGATGCGGACGCAAACGTCGCCTGTCCAAGTGCGGACGATGGAAAAAATGGAGGGGCATGTGCCTGTCAAAATTATTTGCCCGGGCAAAGTGTACCGCCGCGACGACGATGACGCGACGCACTCCTTCCAGTTCAACCAGATCGAAGGTTTGGTCATCGGCGAAAATATCCGGATGAGCGACCTGAAAGGCACGCTGCTCCAGTTCGTGCAAAAAATGTTCGGGCCGGAAACCCAAATCCGCCTGCGTCCAAGCTTCTTCCCGTTCACCGAGCCAAGCGCCGAAGTGGACGTAACCTGCGCTAGATGCGGCGGCAGCGGCTGCCGCGTGTGCAAGCAGACCGGCTGGCTCGAAATTTTGGGCTGCGGCATGGTGCACCCGGAAGTGCTGCGCAAAGGCGGCTACGATCCTGAGGTATACAGCGGCTTCGCTTTCGGCATGGGGCCGGACCGGATCGCGATGCTCAAGTACGGCATTGACGACATTCGTCATTTCTATAATGGGGATATGGCATTTTTGAAACAGTTCGCCCGCCGATAAGGGAAACTGCGAACGGACATGAAATCAGGAAAGAAGGAAGGGACCCGGGATGAAAGTATCAACAGAATGGTTAGCGGACTATGTTTCGCTTGAAAACGCGGCGGCCGAAGAGCTTGCCGAACAAATCACGCGCGCGGGGATCGAAATCGATGAAATCGAAAACCGCAACAAAGGCGTCTCGAAGGTCGTTGTCGGCTACGTAAAAAGCAAGGAAAAACATCCGGATGCGGATAAGCTGA
Organism: Paenibacillus sp. YAE3; assembly: GCF_057546105.1. NCBI lineage: Bacteria > Bacillati > Bacillota > Bacilli > Caryophanales > Paenibacillaceae > Paenibacillus > Paenibacillus sp. YAE3. The sequence continues at coordinate 173,686 of NZ_BAAIYF010000004.1, forward strand.
ACGTCTGCATCGTCGATGCCGGACAAGAAGAAGACCTGCAGATCGTATGCGGCGCGAAAAACGTCGCGGCAGGCCAAAAGGTGCCGGTGGCGCTCGTCGGAGCAAAGCTTCCCGGCGGGCTGGAAATTAAGAAAGCCAAGCTGCGCGGCGTCGCGTCGCAAGGGATGATCTGCTCGGCAAAAGAGCTCGGCATGAACGACAAGCTTTTGCCGAAGGAACAGCAGGAAGGCATCCTTGTGCTGCAAGAGAACGTGCAGGTCGGCACGCCGATCGGAACGGTACTCGGCTTGGACGACAAGGTGCTGGAATTCGACCTGACGCCGAATCGTTCCGACTGCCTCAGCATGATCGGCGCGGCTTATGAAGTCGGAGCCATTCTAGGCCGGGACGTGAAGCTGCCGAGGCCGGAAAAGGAACTGATGGAAATCAGCGATGCGGCAGCCGACCATATTTCCGTCAAAATCAGCGCTCCGGAGCACTGCAGCCATTATGCGGCCAGATACATCACGGGCGTCAAAATCGGTCCTTCCCCGCAGTGGATGCAAAACCGGTTAATGGCCGCGGGCGTGCGCCCGATCAACAACATCGTCGATATCACGAACTATGTCATGCTGGAATACGGCCAGCCGCTGCACGCGTTTGACGCGGATAAACTGGAGGGCGGCGCGATCGACGTCCGCCTTGCCAAGGAAGGCGAAACGCTGGTCACGCTGGACGGGCAGGAACGCAAGCTGGAGCCGCATATGCTGCTCATTACCGACGGCGTAAAACCGGTCGCGCTTGCCGGCGTCATGGGCGGACTGAATTCCGAAGTAACGGACGGCACGGTGAACATCCTGCTGGAATCCGCCAAGTTTGACGGCGGTACGGTGCGGAAAACGTCCAGACAGCTGGGGCTCCGCTCCGAAGCGAGCCTGCGGTTCGAGAAGGAAGTCGATCCAAGCGCCGTCATTCCTGCGCTTAATCGGGCCGCAGAGCTGATCTGCCGTTATGCGTCCGGCGCGGTTCATAAAGGCATCGTGGAAGCCGGATCGGCGCAAACCGAAGAGAAGGTGATCGTGCTTTCGTTCGACAAGCTGAACCGTTTCCTAGGCACCGATCTGTCGATGCTGGAGGTCAAAACGATTTTCAATCGCCTTCATTTCAGCTGCGCGGACACCGCGCAGGGCGTGCTTGAAGTTAAAGTGCCGACGCGGCGCGGAGACATTACGCTGGACGTGGATCTGATCGAAGAGATCGCCCGCCTGTACGGCTACGACAACATCCCGACGACGGCAATCGAAGGCCAAACGACGCCGGGCGCTTACACGAAGGCGCAGGCGATTCGCCGCGATATCCGCAAGCTGTTTACGCATGGCGGATGGCAGGAGGTCATTACGTATTCCTTCACGCATCCGGATACGACCCGCTTGTTCCCGGCCTTGACCGAGGGCAGCCATGCCGTCAAGCTGCTGATGCCGATGAGCGAGGAGCGCAGCGTGCTCCGGACCAGCGTCATTCCGAACCTGCTCGACGTTGCCGCGTATAACGCCAACCGCAAGCAAAACGACCTTGCCGTATTCGAAATCGGGAACGTGTTCTATACGCAGGAGGAACAGGTGACGGTCCAGCCGAAGGAGCTGCCGGTGCTGTCGCTGATGTTGTGCGGAAACCGCGTGGATAAACAGTGGAATCAGGCACCGGAGAGCGTGGACTTCTTCGACCTGAAAGGCGCGCTGGAAACGCTGTTCGAATTCCTCGGCTTGGAGGACGTCATCCGTTACGTGGCGAACCAGCCGGAGGGATACCATCCGGGCCGTTCCGCTTCCGTCTATTTGCAGCACGGCACGGAGCAGATTCTGATCGGTACGATGGGCCAGGTGCATCCGCAGCTTCAGCAGGAGCGCGACCTTGGCGACGTATACACGGCGGAAATTTTGCTTCAGCCGTTATATGATCATACGAGCGAAGACATCAGATACCGCGAGCTTCCTCGCTTCCCGGCATCCGAACGTGACATCGCCGTCGTAGTCGACGAAAGCGTGGAAGCCGGTGCGATGCTGGAAGCCATCCGCGAAGCGGCCGGAGAATTGCTGCAGTCCGTGCAGGTATTCGATGTGTATACGGGCAGTAAGCTCGGCGAAGGCAAAAAGAGCGTCGCGATTTCGACGGTATACCGCCACAACGAACGTACGCTTACGGATGAAGAAGTATCCGCAGCGCATGCAGCCGTAGTCACCCGGCTTGAGCAAACTTTTCATGCAGAATTGAGAAAATAGCAGGAATTGAACAAAGCCGCATCGAATCCATGTACATAACGATTCGATGTGGCTTTTTTTGCGAAAAGAACAGACATCTCAGACCAACACACATATGAAGGAGGGCGCAAGCAGTGACTACACCCGATCGTACACGCGTCTCCGTAGAGATCTACGGGACTTCTTATAAATTGGTGGGCAGCAGTGCCGACTATATGAAAAAGATCGCCGCTTACGTCGATGAGCGGATGAACGCCATTTCCAAAAACCACGCCCGGCTCGATACGATGAAGCTTGCCGTGCTGACAGCCGTACATATGGCCGAGGAAGCCCTTCAGGTGAACGAGCTTCAAAACGAGGTCAAAATGCTGACCGGCGAAAGAAGCGAGCTGCGGAGCGAGCTGGCGAAGCTCCATACGCTCCGCGCCGAACAGCAGGAGCTTTACGAAAAGCTTAGGGAAGAACATCATGCAAGCGTCAAGGAAAAGGAGGAGCTTCGCAAGCAGTGGGAAACCGAGCAGGCGGAGCTGAAGAAGCAGCTGGAAGACACGAAAACCTCGCTTGGCGCGGAACTGCAGAAAACCCGGGCTTCGCTCGGCAAAGAGCTGGAGGAAGCGCGCGCTTTGCTCAAGAAGGAAACGGAAATGAAGGAAACGCTGCAGCGGAAGGAGAAGCAGGCGGCCGAGCAGTACCAAAGAGACCGGCAATCGCTCGAAGCGCGGCATAAAACGACGGTCCAGGAGCTTGAGAAGGGGCATGCCGCGGCGCTTCAAGCGGCGCAGCAGAAGCAGCAGGAGCTGCTCAAAACCGCCGAAGACAAACATCTGGCCGCATTAAAGGAAGCCCGCGATAAGCATGAAGCTTCCCTGCGCGAGGCGGAGCAAAAACATCAGGCGGCCATCGATGGCTTAAACAAGCAATTGAGCGAGCTTCGGGAAGGAAACGCCCAGCTGCAAGGGAAGCTCCGCAGTCTGCAAGAGGAGCTGCAGCAATCGAAAAACGCGTATGCCAAGCTGCAGGAGCAGCACCAGGCTGCGCTGAAGAAGGAAGAGGTCTCCCAGACCGAGCTGAAGACGCTCAGGGAGCAGCAGGTTCGGCTGAACGGTCAGATCAACCGTCTCAAAGAAGAAGCGGCGCTTTCGGAAGAGGAGCATCGCCGGATGCAAAAACTTCTTGAAGAATACGGCGCATCCGCCCAGAAGCAGAAAGCGGAACTTGAGAAGCTGGCTGCCGAGGCAGCCTCTTGGCGCAGCCAAGCCGACAAGCAAAAGGAAGAAATCGGCGATTTGGAACTCCGTCTGCTGGAGGCGGGAGAGCAGAACGATACGCTGGAAGCGGGCATGAAATCGCTCCATGACGAACTGAGCCTTCTGAAGGAGCAGCTCGCGGAGGAAACCCGGAAGGCGGAATCGGCAGAGCGGAACTACGAGGAGCAGCAAGCCCGGCTGGAACAGCAGCAGCGGCAGATCGAATACCAGAACCAAAAGCTCGAGGACCTGGACGAAACGCTGCAGCTGCAGGAACTGTCGATCGAGGAGCAGCAGGAGCTTCTTGCAGCCAAGGAGCTGCAGCTCCGGGAACGGCAGGAACAGCTGGATTCGAGCCATGGGCTGATCGAGAAGCTTCAGCAGTCGCTGAGCGAGCAAAACGGCGTTCGGCAGCAGCTTGAGCGGGATCTTCAAGAAAACGAAGCCCGGTACGGGGAGCTTCAGCAGTCGCTGAAGGAGAAGGAAGACCAATTCATCGAACTTCAACGGACGCTGGAAGAAAGCGAAGGCCGATACAAGCTGCTTCAGGAGACGCTGGCGGAGAACGAAGCCCGGTACGATCAGCTTCGTCAGACTTTGAAGGAGAAGGAACAACAACATCGTGATCTTCAACGGAAGCTCGAGGAGGGTCAAACCGAAAGCGATCAGCTTCTGCAGATGCTGGAAGACAACGAAGCCCAATATAAGCAGCTCCAGGAGACGCTGGCGGAGAACGAGGCCCGGTATGGTCAGCTTCGGCAGACTTTGAAGGAGAAGGAAGAACAATATCAGAATCTCCAACGGAAGTTCGAAGAGAACCAGTCCGAAAAGGATCGGCTTCGGCAGACGCTGGAGGAGAAGGAAGTCCGGCATGATCAGCTTGAGCGGGCTTTAGAGGAGAGCCAAGCCCAATCCGGGCGGCTCCAGCAGTCGCTTGAGGCAAGCCAAGCCGAGCGGGCCAACCTGCAGGCGGCATTGGAAGAACATGAAACGCGGCATGCCGCATTGGAGCAGACCGCGGCGCAGCAAGAAGCGCTGCTTGAACAGCTCCGGCAGTCGATCGAAGATAAAGAAGAGCAGTATCGGAAGCTGCAGCGCCAGCATGGCGAAACGCTGCAGCAGCACGAGGTGCTCAGGGACCAATACGACCAGCGCCTTCGCGAACTGGATGAGCTGCTGAACCAACTGGCCGACCTGGGCGAGCAGTGCGAGCGGCTGCAGAGTGAGCTTGAGGATCGCGAGGCGGCCTACCGTGATGCGGAACGACAAGCCAACGATTTCAGGCAGAAACAGGGCGACATGGAACGGCTCTATCAGGAGCACTTGAAGCAGTACGAAAACCTGAAGCAGCAGTATCAGGGCCTGCAAAAACAACATGAGGAATTGCAGCAAAAGGTTGCTGAAACAAAGCGGCAGCAGGAAGACACCGAAATCGAATACCTGTTGGTGCTGGAGGAAAAGGATGAGGCCGTCCGCAAGGTGGAAGAGCTGACGCGGATGCTGGACGACGCGGCCGACAGGGAAAACGAGCAGCGCGAACTGCTTCGCAGCAGCGAGCTGGCGATTCAGTCCTACCAGGAGAAGCTGGAGGAGATGATGAGTCGCGAGGAGCATTGGAACAGCAAGGAGCAGGAACTGAAGGCCGAACTTGCGGAATGGCAGCGCCAGATCGCCGCAGGGGAAGAACGGCTGGACCGCTTGCAGGACGAAAAGGAGCGCGCCGCAGCCGAGCTGCGCGAAGTCGGCGAAAGCTTCGAGCTCGTGGCCCATCAATATCGGCTCCTCCAAGCGGAGCTTGAACTCCAAAAGGAAAAAACGGAGGAACTGCAAAAAGAACACAGCTTGCTTCAGGATGAATATGCCAAGCTGCAAACGGAATATAACGAATGGATCGAATTGATCGAACAGGACCAAAGCTGATTGTTGCGATTTAAAAAGACGCAAATCCCCCTACAAACCGGGCAAGCAGGAACATCATGGTTGAAGTTCCTCCCTGCAGTTTTCGTAGGGGGATTTGCTTGAAGCCGTCGAACCGTCCAAGTCCCGCGAAGCCAAACCTTTAAAGACAGCTTTGGTTTTACGGGACCGTTTTGCGGCGTCTCCCGGCTCCGGATTATTCGTCGACGACCACCTTGGCGATCATCGCGGTATGGCCGGCACCGCAAAATACCGAGCAGGTCATTTCGAACGTGCCGGTTTTTTGGGGCGTCACGACTTGGGATTTATGTTTATTGTCGAGCTGGAGTTCGAGACCCGGGATCAATACGCCGTGGGTGCCTTCCTCATTCTCGAACGTGATTTTGACGGGAACCCCTTTTTTGAGATGATATTCCTGTTTATCGAACGCATAATTGGTCGCTTTGATGACCAGTTCTTCGCTCGGGGCGACGCCCGTTTCGGCGACCCCGCTGTCTTGCGTCGAAGCATTTTTGTTCTTCTCCCCGCAAGCGGCAAGGACCAAGAGAAGCGTGCAGGAAAGAACCAAAGCAATGGCCTTTTTCAAGATGGACCCTCCTCAAAGCATTAAATTTGAAGTAACGATTCTAGTAGTCATCATACCCCAAAAATGGAAGAGCGGAGCCATCGGCATTTGAATAATTGGTGAACTCAGCGCCGGTTGCCGCCCGTATCGAACGAATATCAGCCTGATTTTCAATATTTTTACAATTAAAGATGTATTTTGGCCTGACGGTAAGCTATAATGATAATCACGATTTCATTTGTTATTCCTTGCAAGATTTATTCTTTCCTAAAGAGTAGGGGATTGACTTTTTCATGGATGGGAACAATGTTCTTTTGGAGGATCGGTGGCACCGAAAAATATTAAACGCTTACTGGATTGTCATGGGGATGTTTCTCTTGGCGCAGGCCGTTTTTTTGCTGTTCGGCGGAATCCCGCGGGGCGTGGCTGAGAAAGGCGGCATGTTCTGGCCTCGGCTTTTGTGCTCCAACGGGCTAACCTTATTGCTGCTGGCGATGACGGAAACGTGGCTGCGGCGCTGGACGAAACATCATAAAAAAGCCATCGTGGCATGCGGGTTTTTGATTTCGTACCTGTTTTATTTCATTATGGAGCCGGCCGCGGACGGTTCTCAGGTGGCGCTTTTGCTCCCGGTGTTGATTTCGATCGTGTATTTCGACCGGAGAATGATGTACGGCTTCGGCATGTTTACGATACTGATGTACGTTCCGATCTATTTTTTGCTGGAACGCCCGCTGTACCAGAAACCGATCCCGGAATTCTTCCAGGTCGAAAGCGTGTTTGTGGTCTGCCTGATTTTCGGGAGAACCATTTTGATCCGGGTCAAGGAATTTTTCGCCTATTTGAAGACGGTAATGAAATCGGAACAGCAGCTGCTGGTCGAAAAAACCATTTCGGACAAGCTGCTCAAAATGGATGCCTTGACGGGACTTTACAATCATAAAACGTTTCATGAATACCTTGACGCCTTGCTGGAGCATTCGGAGAAATATCATTTGCCGCTGCAGCTGGCGATTATCGATATCGACGGATTCAAAAAGGTCAACGATTCGTACGGGCATTGGGTCGGCGATCTGGTGCTGAAGCAAGTGGCGTCGACGATCACTTCCATCATGACGCCGAATGACTTCGCGGCCCGTTACGGCGGGGAAGAATTTGCGGTCATTTTTGCGGATAAAACGCTGGCAGAGGCGGAGCGCATTACGGAAGAGCTGCGAAAAGAGATCGCCGTCGTCGAGCATTCCAACATGAAAGGCACTCCGGTAACAGTCAGCATCGGACTTTGCAATTACCAGCCGGGGGACGACAAGGAAACGTTGTTCCGCAAGGCCGACAGCGCTCTTTATCAAGCCAAGCGGACGGGCAAAAACAAAGTGGTGACGGTTTCCGATGCGATTCCGGCCGACTCGCCCCAAGGCAAGGTCGCTTCCATCTGAACCAGGGCCGGGCGAGACGAAAACACCCCTGTTCCATGGAACGGGGTGTTTTCGCTTGAGCGTTATTTACGGTCTTTGGCTGCGTTGAAGGCAGAAACCGGAATAAACAGGTCGATAATCCCGATCACGAGAGCGGCAAGGATCGCACCAAGGATGGTGACGCTGACGCCGCCAACGATGAATTGGGCGATGTAAATGACCAGCGCGCTGACGATAAATCCGACAATGCCCCGACCGAACGGCGTGACTCGTTTACCGAAGATTCCTTCAATGACCCAGCCAAGCAATGCGATGACCAGGGCCAACAGCAGGGCGCTCCAGAATCCACCCACGGAAAATTGCGGAACGATCCAGCCGACAATCATAAGCACAATCGCAGAAACGATAAATCGCACGACATGACCCAGAAAATGCATGCAATTGGCCTCCTTTGCGTAAAAGATACGTAATATGAATCCATTTCATAATGCGTCCTGTTTACGTTCATTAGGAAATGGGTTCTGTATGCATCGTTTATTGTATTCAATTTATAAAATGTTATGTACCGGGCTTGGCCGGATTTATTGGAAATCCGGAATAATCCGGAATCAAGCGTTTGACTTGCAAATAGCGAAGGCGCAGCCGTTTCGTATATAATAAGAGCGATATGGGGATTGCAGAATCGAGGCGGATGGAGAAGCTATCGTTTTCTGGCCATCCCGATGCATGAGAGGAGCAGTGAAATTTCTTGGACGATAAAATTTTGCATACATTGGAATACCGCAAGATTTTAAATACATGCGCCGGCTATACCCAGACCTCCATGGGCAAACAAATCACGGAAAACGTAAGGCCGGATACCGACCTTGAATCCGTCAAAAGGCTGCTGCAGGCCACGGATGAGGCGTATACTGTGGAGCGGCTGAAAGGAACGCCGACCTTTGGCGGAATCAGCGACGTATCGGCGGCCCTGAAACGGGCCAAAATCGGCGGCACGCTGAATCCCCACGAGCTTCTGGCGATCAGCAACACGACATATGGGGCAAGACGCATCAAACGTTTTATTTCCCAAATGAATGAAGACGAGCCGCTTCCGCTGCTTGCGGGCATCAGCGAAAACATTTCGGAGCAAAAAACGCTGGAAGACGCTATCAAAGCGTGCATATCGGATGAGGCGGAGGTGCTGGATACGGCGAGTCCCGAACTGGTCCAGATCCGGCGCGAGCTGCGTTCCGGCGAAGTGCGCATCCGCGAGAAGCTGGATAACATGATCCGCTCCTCGTCCGTCGCAAAAATGCTGCAGGATCAGCTGGTTACGATCCGCGGCGACCGGTTCGTCATCCCCGTAAAATCTGAATACCGCTCGTATTTCGGCGGGATCGTGCATGACCAATCCGGTTCGGGCGCGACCTTGTTCATCGAACCGGAATCGATCGTGGCGATGAACAACAAACTTCGCGAGACCCGGATGAAGGAAGAACGGGAAATCGAAGTCATTTTGCAGAAGCTGACGGCCAAAGTCGGGGAGCAAGCGGATTTGCTGCTGTTCGACCTGGATTTGGTCGGCCAGCTTGACTTTATTTTTGCGAAGGGCCGTCTGGCCCATGCCATGAGAGCTTCCAAGCCGATCATGAACGACCGGGGGTTCCTGAAGCTTCGCAAAGGGCGCCATCCGCTGATCGATATGGAAAAGGTCGTCCCGATCGACGTCGAGCTGGGGAACTCTTACACCTCGATCATCGTGACGGGTCCGAATACCGGGGGCAAAACGGTCACGCTGAAAACGATCGGTTTGCTCAGCCTGATGGCGATGTCGGGGATGTTCGTGCCTGCCGAGGAAGGCAGCCAGCTTTGCGTCTTCGACGCCATTTACGCCGATATCGGGGATGAACAGAGCATCGAACAGAGCCTGAGTACCTTCTCAAGCCATATGACGAACATCATCCGTATTTTGAAAAACATGACGCCAAAAAGCCTGGTGTTGCTGGATGAGGTCGGCGCGGGCACCGACCCTGCGGAAGGTTCCGCGCTGGCGATCGCGATATTGGAGCACATTCACCGGACCGGCTGCCGCATGGTGGCAACGACGCATTACAGCGAGCTGAAGGCCTATGCCTATGAACGGAAATCCGTCATCAATGCCAGCATGGAATTCGACGTCAATACGCTCAGCCCGACCTACCGTCTGCTCGTAGGCGTGCCGGGACGAAGCAACGCGTTTGCGATCGCGGAACGGCTCGGGCTGCCGCACCCAATCCTCGATTTTGCGCGCGGCCAGGTCAATGAAGAGGACCAGCGCGTGGAGCATATGATCGCTTCCCTCGAGGAAAACCGCCTTGGCGCGGAAGTGGAGCGGGAGCAAGCCGAAAAGCTGCGCCAGGAGATGGAGCAGCTGCGCACCCGGCATCAGCAGGAGCTGGAGAAACTCGAGCAGCAGCGCGACCGCTACATCGAAAAAGCGCAGGCCGAGGCGAAAGAGGTTATTGCCAAAGCGAAACGCGAAGCCGAGGAAATCATCGGAGAGCTTCGGCAGCTGGCGAAAGAAGAAGGCGCTTCGGTCAAAGAGCATAAGTTGATCGCCGCGCGGAAAAGGCTGGAGGATGCCGAACCGCAGCAGCGCAAAAAATCGGGAGCGCGAAACACGCCGAAAGCTCCGCGGAAAATCGAAGCGGGCGACGAGGTTATGGTGTACAGCCTGAATCAGAAAGGCCATGTCGTCGAGCTGGCCGGATCGAAGGAAGCCGTCGTGCAGCTCGGCATCATGAAGATGAAAGTCAGTCTGGACGACCTGGAGCTGGTTCAGACGCATGAAGCGGCAGCCAAGCAGGTTCAGCGCCAGGCAACGACCGTCAAACGGACCCGGGACGAGAATGTCCGGAGCGAGCTGGATTTGCGCGGCGCCAATCTCGAAGAGGCGTTGATCGAAGTCGACCGCTTCATCGACGAAGCTTTCCTGGGCAATTTGGGGCAGGTTTACCTGATCCATGGAAAAGGCACCGGCATCTTGCGGAAAGGGATTACGGATTATCTGCGCAGGCATAAACACGTCAAAAGCTTCCGTCTGGGCAATTATGGCGAAGGCGGAACCGGCGTGACGGTAGCGGAGCTGAAGTAAACGGCCGGTTGCTGCCGGCTGCAGCTGCGGGCAGATATGAAGGAGGCAGGACGATGAAAAACTGGGTAGATCAGATGCTTTCCCATCCGCTTGGGATTCTGATCGGTTATTTTTCGGTAGCCATATTGGGTTTGATCGTATTTTTGTACCTGTTCGAGCTGGTGGCCAGATATAATTGCTGGAACGAGATCAGCCGCGGCAATGTCGCGGCATCTCTGGCGACCGGCGGAAAAATTTTCGCCATCGGCAACGTGTTGAGGTACAGCATCGAGGCGAAAACCTCCATTTACGATACGATGAAGTGGGCGTTTTTTGGTTTTGTTTTGCTGTTTGCGGCATATTTGCTGTTCGAGTTTTTGACTCCGGTTTTTTCGGTCGACGAGGAAATCCGGAAGGATAACCGCGCGGTAGGGATCATTTCCCTGCTGATCTCGGTATCCTTGTCTTACGTGATCGGCGCTTGCATTTATTAGGGGGATAACATGAAGAACCTGATAAGAATTTTATTCGTGGCCGCTTTAATCTTTTTTATCGTTGGCATCTATTATTTAATGAATCATTGAGGAGATGAATGGCAATGGAAACGACCGTTTGCCCTTGGTGCCAGACGGAGATCGTCTGGGACGAAGAAATTGGACCGGAAGATACCTGTCCGCACTGCCAGAACGAATTGAAAGGGTACCGTACGCTGAACATCCAGCTCGGCGACGAGGAAGAAGAACCCGAAGAGCAGGTGGATTGGGAAGACGAAGCCGATGAGGAGGACGCTGCGGCGTTTTGGGGGCAAGAGGATATGCGTCACAGTCTCCCTCCTTCCATCCGTACGCTGGATAAATTCGAAGAAAGCCACGACTTGATGAATTACGAGGAGACCGTGGAAAAGATTTTGGATGAACAGGAAGAAGTGCCCGAATGTCCGAAATGCCGAGATTACATGATCTTGGCCGGCACGCAGGAAGTGACGGGAGACGGCTTTAAACCCGCTCAATATCGCGCCCTGAAGTCCCCGGTCATTCAGCCCCCTTTCCGGGTCAATATGTATATCTGCACCGGCTGCTTCCATGTCGAAACCAATTTGACCGAGGAAGACCGGCTGCGCATGGTGGATCATTTAAGCCGGGAAAAGGCCTGATCTGCAGCATCCGAATGGTTTGAAATTTTCAAAATGATATCCCTCCCTTTGGGGCATGTTAAGACCGAGCATGTCCGGCGATCCAAAGGGGGGACTTATGAAAACGACGGCACATTTGAACCGCCAATCGCTGCTTTTGCTGGCCGTGAACGGGTTGATCGTGTTGGCCGGAGCCCTTTCCGGCACGTTTTTGAATGTATACTTATGGAAAAGCAAGCAGGATTACGCGATGATCGGCTGGTTCACCGTCGCCCAGCAGGTGGCTGTCGGGCTTACCTTCTGGCTGGGCGGCAAATGGGTGAAAGAATACAACAAGATGAACGCCCTGCGTGCAGGCATCGTTCTTTCGGGTTTGTTTTATCTTTTCGTTTTATGGGCAGGCCCTCACGCCGTCCGGTGGATTTGGCCGCTGGGGCTGCTGCTCGGCATTGCGATGGGACTTTTCTGGCTTTCGTTTAACGTGGTGTATTTCGAAGTGACCGACCGGGCCAACCGCGATTTGTTCAACGGCTGGGTCGGGCTTCTCGGTTCGGTGACCGGCATCGTCGGCCCTTGGTTCTCGGGGCTGCTGATTACATGGCTCAAAGGCGACCGCGGATACCGGGTCGTATTTACCATTTCGCTGGCGATTTACGGTCTCTGCGTCGTGTTAAGCTTTTTTCTGAAAAAGCGGAAAAACGGCAGCGGCTATCATTGGATGGAACCGATCGCGCAGCTGCGGAGCAAAGGAAATCCGTGGCGGCTTATGGCCCCGGGACTGATTGCGCAAGGGGTGCGCGAAGGCGTGTTCGCCTTTTTGATCGGCCTGCTCGTTTTCGTGGCGACGAAACAGGAGTCCAAGCTGGGACAGTTTACCTTGATCACGTCCGCCATCTCGCTCCTGACATACTGGCTTGCCGGAAAATGGTTCAAGCCCAAGTTCCGGAGCGCCGGGATGCTTGTCGGAGCGCTGCTGCTGTGGATCGTCATCGTCCCGCTGCTCTGGAAAACCGGCTACGGCACGCTGCTCGTGTTCGGGATCGGAACGTCCGTGTTTATGCCGCTGTACATTTTGCCGATGATATCGTCGGGCTTTGACCTGATGGGCACAAGCGACGAAACGGTGGAGAAACGGGTCGAGCTGGTCGTCCTGCGCGAGCTGAGCCTGATGGCCGGCCGGCTGCTGGGGACGTTTATTTTTATCGCCGTATTGATGGTGAGCAAGACGCCGCTGACCATTACGGTGCTGATGCTGGTCCTCGGCGCGTCGCCGATCGCCAGCTGGATATTCGTCCGCAAGCTGCTGAAGGCGGAGAAGTCGGCCGTAACCAACAAATAACACATCCAATTGCAAGCCCCCCGGGTAACGCTTAACCAGCGTCCCGGGGTTTTTTTGTGCCTGTTCGGGATGATCCCCGCACAGTTGCCCGAATCGGCTGCGAATTTCGGCCCCATTTGTTGGGGCTGTTTTTATTTTTAAATTTAAGGTTGCTGTAAGGTTGGGATTAAAACGCTGTAAGGTTCGGGCTTTAAGATTAGGTTTGTGATCAATTCCTACATCCTATAGCGCATCTCGCATAGGGAACCAAAATAAGTAGGCCAAAAAATGATTCATATAAGGAGAACACTAATGAAAACGATCCTCCAAGCTAAACACGTCAACAAAACCTTTGGTACAAAAGGAAACCAATATACGGCGCTGCTAAACATCGACCTGAGCATCGAAGAAGGCGAATTCGTCGGCATCATGGGCCCTTCGGGCGCCGGCAAATCGACCTTGCTGAACATTTTCTCCACGATCGATACCCCGACGTCCGGGGAAATCACGATCGACGGGCAAAACATCGTCGCCATGAACGAAGAGAAGCTTTCCGATTTCCGCCGGAATAAACTCGGGTTTATTTTTCAGGATTACAACCTGCTCGATACGCTGACGGTCAAGGAAAACATTTTGCTTCCGCTGGCCCTGTCCAAGGTACCTGCGGCAGAGATCGAAAAGCGGGTGGAGGCCATCGCCGATACGTTCGGCATCCGTCAGATCCTCGATAAGTACCCGTACCATATTTCGGGCGGCCAAAAGCAGCGGGCGGCGGCATCGCGGGCGATCGTTGCGAATCCGAGCCTCATTTTGGCGGACGAACCGACCGGGGCGCTTGATTCGAAATCGGCCACCAGTCTGCTCGAGAGCTTAAGCAAGCTTAACCAGGGGAACCAAGCGACCATCCTGATGGTAACGCATGACGCTTATGCCGCGAGTTTCTGCAAGCGGGTCATTTTCATCAACGACGGACGGCTGTTCCGGGAGCTTCATAAGGACGGATTAACGAGGAAGGAGTTTTTCGGACGGATTCTTGAGGTGCTGGCATCGCTCGGAGGTGAACATCATGACGCTGTTTAGGATCGCCGGGAAAAACATCCGGAAAAATTTCACCAACTATTTTCTTTATTTCGCATCGATGATTTTCAGCATCGTCATTTATTTTACTTTCGTGTCTTTGAAATACGACAATACCATTCAGTCTGCATCGGACGGATCGCCGAAAATCAGCTCGGCTTTCAGCGGGGCGGCGGTCGTGCTGATCGTGTTCGTCGCCATTTTCATCTGGTATTCGAATTCGTTTTTTACCCGCAAGCGCAAAAAAGAAGTCGGGCTGTATTCCTTGCTTGGCGTGCGCAAAAAACAGATCGGGCGGATGCTTTTTTACGAAAACTTTCTGATGGGCGTCCTGGCGCTGATCGTAGGCGTCGCGCTGGGTTTCGTGCTCAGCCGGTTTTTCGTCATGATTTTAATGAAGGTCATGGGTTACGGCGTCATAGCGAACTTTTCCATCTCCCCGGCCGCGATCGTCAATACGGTCATCGTGTTTATGGCCATTACGCTTTTGACGTCGGTTCAGGGTTATCGGTTGATTTACCGGTTCAAACTGATCGAGCTGTTCCATGCGGATCAAGAGCACGAAAAGGAACCAAAGTCTTCCGTCCTGATCGCTCTGCTGTCCGTTATCCTTATCGGTTTCGGCTACTGGCTCGCGCTGCAAAACCTGGTCACGTCAAAAGCTTGGGCAACGCTTGGTTTGATGCTGACGCCGCTGGTCATTTTGATCACCGTCATTTTGGGCACGTATCTGTTGTTTAACACGTTGACCGTAACGCTGCTGAAGCTGTCGCGCAAAAACAAAAAAAGCTACTGGAAGGGCCTGAATTTGATCGGCACGTCCCAGCTGTTGTACCGGATGAAAGGGAATGCCCGCACGCTGACCGTCATTGCGGTGCTGAGCGCGACGACGCTGACGGCGGTGGGAACGGCGTACAGCTTGTACTACAACAACCGGATGAACGCGGAGATGGCGAATCCGAACAGCTTTACGTTTATCGGCGTGGACGGAAAAACAACCGCCAAGGCCGATCAGGCGATCGAGCAGGCTGCGGGCCATAAGGTGCTCTACCACGAGTCCGTTCCTGTTCTTGAAGTGGATGCCGACATCTCCGGCCTGAAGCAAAACGCAGGTTCGATGGAGCAAACGTACAGCGTGATTGCCAGCCGCGATTTTAACCGATTGGCCAAACTGCAAGGCCGGGACGACTTCGTCAGCCTTGAAGGAAGCGAAGCCGCGGTGCTGGATCCGGCGTACATGGAGGGGATTTCCCCGGACTACGTGGGTTCGACGGTCAAGCTGCAGGGAAAAGGCATCAACGAAGCCATCCGGTTCAAAGCGCTCAAAGAGTACACCGTGTTGAACCTGGGCACGGTCTACTCGACCATCGTCGTCGGCGACGAGATGTTTGCGGCCCTTCAGCCGAAGGCCCAAACGACTACGATTGAAGCTTACGGCATTTCGCGCCAGGACAAGGCGAAGGAACTGACCGGGCAGCTGCAAAGCATCTTGCCGGAGAAAGCGGAACTTTCGAGCTTTTACGACCAATATGCGCGAGGGATGGAATCCAGCGGCTTGCTGATGTTTATGGGCGGGTTTCTCGGTTTGGTTTTCCTGGCCGCGACAGGCAGCATCATTTATTTCAAACAGCTGACGGAAGCCAGCAGCGATAAAGCCCGTTATTTGATTTTGCATAAAATCGGCGTCAAAAAGAGGGAAATCCGCAAAACGGTAGCCAAGCAGGTCTTGTTTATTTTCGCGCTTCCGCTTGCCTTCGGCATCGCCCATTGCGCCGTCGCGCTGATGGCTTTATCGAAGCTGATGATGACCAGCCTGGTCGTTCCGGTCGTCAGCTGCATGGGGATCTATGTCTGCATTTATTTGGTCTATTATCTGTTGACCGTCAACAGCTACTACAAAATCGTCACGAATGTGAAGTAAGGAGCGAATCGAATGAAAAAAGGCTGGATCGTTGCAATCGTCGTTTTGGCCGTTCTGGTCGGATTTGTCGTATTCATCCAAAACGTGAATATCAACCGCCTGGGCGCGCACCAATATTACGTTCAGGTGAACCAAGAAGGAAAGAAAGTGGAAGATAAGTCGGACAGTGGACAAAAATATGTTTCTTACGAATACACCCTGGAGGGGTTTGATGCTGACGGGAAGGAAAAAAGCCTGACCTTTACCGCATTCAAAGAACTGCGCAAAGAAGCATACCTGCGAATCTATGTGAAAGGGGATGAAGTCAGCTCCTACCAGGAGGTGCAGGCCGCGGAGCTGCCCGAGGGGGCAAAACGAAAGCTGGAAACAGCCGGGAAATAGGGACCTGCGCCGCGTGAGATCTTTCATAAATATCAATCTTATTTTTGGATCAAGGGAGAGAAAACGATGAAAAAAACGGCCTTTAAAACCATATACAAAAGAACGCTGGCTTATTCGCTCGCATTTACGCTTGCAGCTTGCCCGCTGGCCAGCGCCGGTCATGTTCTGGCCGCGCCGCCAGCGGCATCCGCGGATTCCGTAGAGGCTGCGCAGGCGCATGCACACACCCAAGTCGCGTACCGGATTGACGCTAGGCTCGACGAAAAAAATATGCGCATCCAAGGGAGAGAAACGGTCACGTACCGGAACACGTCCAAAGATACGCTGCGGAAGATCGTCTTCCATACGTTTGCCGATGCCAACCGGTCCAAAGGGACCCAAACTTAGATGTTTGAGCAAAACAACGAGGAGATCCGGAAGGAGCATCCGGAGAAAAAGGCGGAGGATTTCCTTGGAGGCATCGACATCTTGAGTGCGTCGGCGGGTGGGGAAGCATTGGCCTACCAAAACAGCAATCAGGCTCTGACCGTTGAATTGAAGCAGGAGCTAAGGCCAGGGGAAGCGGTAACAGCAGAAATCGGCTTTGAGGTGAACATTCCTTTCGGCATGCAGCGCCTGTCCTACTACAAGGATATCGTCAATGGCGCACATTGGTTCCCGGTCATGTCGGTCTATGACAAGGAGAAGCATGAGTGGGATAAAACGCCGTACAGCAAAATCTTCGAAACCGATTATTACGACTCCTCGGATTTCGAAGTTCATTTCAACGTGCCCGATTCCTACCGGGTGCTGATGCCGGGTACGATCTCCACGCAGGCGGACCCGCAGGAGCCCGGCCGGAAAATCGTGTCTGCCGTGGCGGACAACACCCGGGAATTCGTCTTTTTTGCCAGCCCGAATTATAAGGTTGAGAGCATGACGCGTGACGGCTTGACGGTTGAATATTATTATTTCGACAATATGGCGGACAAGAAAAAAATCGTCGATGAATACATCGACACCGCGTTTAAGGCGATTCAATTTTTTAGTGAAAAATACGGGAAATACCCTTACCCTGAGTTCCGGATCGCGGAGTCGTACGTAGAGGGGGTGGCGGTCGAGTTTGCCCGGGTCATTCAAATGGGACAAATCGCGCGGAATAGCGATCCTGCGCATGATTATGTGTTTGTGCACGAAATCGCACACCAATGGTTCCATGCCCTGATCGGCAACAACTCGGAGAACGAATCGTTTTTGGATGAAGGATTTGCCGATTTTTCGAAGGTTTATTTTGCGGAAAAACAAGGGGACGACCTGAACGGGTTCAAATCGATCCAAATCGACGATTTGTCTTCCATAGATAAGCCGATCGCCGGAACCAATACGGAAGTAGGAGACTTGCAGAGTCCAACCTTTTACAATAAAGGACGCCAGGCCATCTACCAGCTGTACCGGACCGTGGGCGAAGAGAAATTCGACACGTTCATGAAAGAATATTTCAAACGGTACGAGTTCAAAAACGCGACGATCGAAGGGCTTTTGCAGACGATCCAGGATACGCTCGGCGATGAGGCCCGAAAGGAAATGGACGAGGCGCTCCATGATCCGCATTTTGTCCTGAAGCCCGAATATCTATTGTCCGAGGCGGAAGCAGCCGCGTATTGGCGTGAGCAGTTCAAAACCATGTACCGTTCTTCCCTGTCCCAAGTTGCGAATCTTCCGGCGGAAACGATGAGCCGCATCTTGGATAAGGCGCTGCAGGGCGAACCGCTGACGATCGTGGTGAGCGACCAGGCCGGCAGCCAAGCGAAAAAGCAGCAGCAGACGATCCTGGCGCAGCTTGAAGGGACGCTTGGGATTATGGGCATTCCATACGAGGTCATTTCCGACCGGCAAACACTTAAGAAAAAGCTGAAAAAGGAGCTGCCAAGCAGCAATATCATTGCCATCGGCAGCACGAAAACGAACGGACTCATCCAGGCGCTTAAACCCGGCATCATACAGAAATCGAAGGCCCTCGGCTTCGACTGGAAAAGCAAGATGAACCAAAAAGCTTCTTCAGGCGCTTATGTCATTAAACATCCATACAATCAAAACCGCCTGCTCCTGCATTTCTTCTGGAACGGTGACGCCCTAAACGGCAACGCGGTCGAACCGTTTGGGGAGCAGATGCTGAAATCGATCAGTTTTAGCAGCGATTTTTATCAATATTACGTCTTGGACAAGGCAGGTCGAATCGAGTCCGACAAAAAGACGGCCAACCCGATGGCGAAATTTTTTGCCGAAAATTAAGATCAAGCGAGCCGCTAGCCAAAACGCCGGATTCAAGATATGGTTATAGTAATCGGCAGGGCGGGGAAGATGATACTGCAAGGCCGCGGGGAGCGGCCTCGCGGTTTTTTTGTTCCGCATTGTTAGAATAGGAGGTCGAACGGAATTGTCGCTAAGCCAAAAAATACTGATCGTGGACGATGAAGAAGATATTTTGAGGCTCCTGAAAACGGTTTTGATCAAGGAAGGATTCGAGCACGTACATACCGCCGCTACGGCGAACGAAGGCTGGCTCCAGTTTCAGGACAAGCAACCCGATCTCGTTATTTTGGATATCATGCTCCCGGACGGCGAAGGGTATGACGTCTGCAAACAAATCCGGAGCGTTTCGAACGTGCCGATTTTCTTTTTGTCGGCCAAAACCGAGGAAATCGATAAAATACTCGGATTTGCCATCGGCGGCGACGACTACATCACCAAGCCGTTCAGCCCGAAGGAAGTGGCTTACCGGATCAAAGCCCGTTTTAGAAGAGCGGAGGCCATGCCGGAGAAGGAGAAAAAGGACCACATCCTGAAAGCAGGCCCGTTCGAGCTCAACGAACAAACATTCGAACTGAAAAAAAACGGCGAAATCATCGAACTCAAACCGAAGGAGCTTGGGCTGTTTACCCATCTGCTCAAGCACCCGAACCGGATCATCAGCAAAGAAAGCCTGTACGATCAAGTATGGGGAGAGGAATCCTTCGGATACGACAATACGGTCATGGTCCATGTCCGGCGGCTGAGGGAAAAAATCGAGGAAGATCCTTCGAATCCGCAGTTTTTGGTGACGGTGAAGGGACTCGGGTACAAGCTTGCCCTGGAGGAAACGAAACGATGAAATGGAGGCTGACCGGCAGGTACTTGGCATCCGTCGTCCTGATCGTCGTCATCGTCATTTTCATCAACTTCCTGATTTTGGCCGGGTTGTATGTATACCATAACGTATCCCCCAAATCCCCGCTCAAATACGGAGAAGATTCGGCCGAGGGCATCACACGCTCATTCGCCCAAGAGATCGTCGTTTCCGGATCGGGGTTGGCCATCACTGAGCAGGGAAAGAAAACGCTGGAGGGCCATGGCGCCTGGATTCAAATTTTGGACGATAACGGCAGGCAGGTTTATGGCTATCTCGTACCGTCCGGGGCCAAAACCAAATATACGCCGCTGGACATCGTCCAGACTTACAAGTATATGGAAAAAGAGCTGATGTCGACGGTTTTTATCGGGGAAAAGGAGATCGACGGCAAACGCTACAGCTATTTGATCGGCTTCCAAGATCCTTATCTGGAACGAAACATATTAACTTACGATATCCGGTCCGTGGGGCGCTTCCTGCAGATCGGAATCCTGACTGTGCTTTGCGTCGACGGCTTCATCGCGCTTTGCATCGCTTACCTGTTCGGCAAAAGGTTAACCCGGCCGCTTCACGCCCTGATTGACGGGATTAAGCAGCTGGCCCATAAAAACTACCGGATCCGGTATGAAGCCAAGGGCATCTACAAGGACGTGTTTTATAACGTAAACGTGTTAAGCGAGGAACTGCGCGCAAGCGAAGCGGAACGAAAAAAGCTGGACCGGATGAAAGAGGAGTGGATCGCGAACATCACGCATGACATCAAAACGCCGCTCGCATCGATTCAAGGATACGCGGAGATGATGAGGGACAAGGACTACGAGTTTACGGTCGAAGAGATGCGCGAGTATGCGGAAGTGATCGAGCGGAAGTCGCTGTACCTCAAAGACGTCATCGAGGATTTGAACCTGTCGACCCG
This sequence comes from Paenibacillus sp. YAE3, assembly GCF_057546105.1. NCBI lineage: Bacteria > Bacillati > Bacillota > Bacilli > Caryophanales > Paenibacillaceae > Paenibacillus > Paenibacillus sp. YAE3. The sequence goes on from NZ_BAAIYF010000004.1 coordinate 194,054, forward strand.
CCTGAAAAACAAAAACATATCCCTCAACCTAAAACAGGCGAATCTCGTAAGCCTTGTCCGGAATACCGTCATCGACATGCTGAACGATGCGCGCTACGGGAGCCGAAACATCGATTTTCGGTACAGCGACGAGATGGTCATCATGGATGTGGACGAGATTTTGATCCGACGGGCCGTGAGCAATTTGATTTATAATGCGGTCGTTCATAATGCGGAGGATACGGCCGTTCAAGTCAGCGTAGAGAAACACGGCGGAACGGTCTCCATCGTCGTGGAGGATCAGGGCAAAGGAATCCGGGAGGAAGAACTGGAGCGCGTGTTCGACCGGTATTATCGCGGGACCAATACGGGCGAGCTGCACAAGGGTTCGGGCCTGGGCCTGGCCATCGCGCACGATATCGTCCAGGCTCACGGAGGCAAAATCGATGTGGACAGCGAGCTTGGCCGGGGAACCCGCATCGAAATTATGTTGGGAATGGAAAAAGCAGGCGATGTCAACAGATGACGTTGGCCTGCTTTTCCATGTCAACGAATCGTCAACGAGTCGGACGGCGAAGGTTTGCTGCTCCGCTGAAGGGAAAACATGTTCAGTTCCGGGCGCGGCCGGCCCGTGAGCTCGTCCCCCAGCAAATCCGCGGCGATCATGCAGTAGACGGTGCCGTTGCCGCCGTACGCTTCGATAAAATAACAATTCGGGTAATCCGGGTGCGGGCCGACCATCGGCATTCCGTCATGGGTCGTCCCGAAAATCGAAGCCCACGCGTAATCCGCTTCGAGGCGGGCGTAAGCGGGAAATAACTTGCGGATTTCTTCAATCAGCATCTTCGTCTGGTGCAGGAGGCGGGCTTCGCGTTTCTCCGGGGCCGGAGGGGACTCGTCCAGTCCGCCCGCCACGATGCGGTTGTCCGGGGTCGTCCGCATATAGAGATAAGGCCTTGCCGTTTCCCAAATCAAACAGCGTTCATGCCAATCGGACAAATCGCCGACGGGTTTGGTCAATATCGCGTAAGAAACGTTGATGACGGCGTTTTTATCCTTTTTCAATTCCTGCGTTTCGTACCCCATCGAAAAAATGACTTTGTTGGCGCGGATTTTCTTGCCGTTCGCATAACAAGTGACCCCGTGCTCGGCGAATTCGAAGTGTACCGCTTCGGTCTGTTCGTAGATGTCGGCTCCTTGCTCCGCCGCGGCTTTAACCAAAGCATGAACCAGGCGGTAAGGATTGACTTCCGCATCGCCGTCCTTGTAGAGCGCGGCCGGTTTCGTGAAAGGCATGCGTTTTCCGATCTCTTGTTTATCCCAGTACTGTACTTGGAAACCGTATTTTCTAAGCGTTTGATACTCCTCCCGAAGCATTTCCACGTCGTCTTCGCTGCTGGCAAAATACAGGCTGCTGCGGGGGACGAACTCCAGTTCCGGCGAAAGCTTGGCGCAAATCTCCCGGATTTGGCGGATGCTTTGTTCGCACTTTTTATAGAAAGCGACGCCGATCTCCTCGCCGAAGGTGTGGATCATGGACGTCAGGGATTTGTCGTTCGAACTTTGAAGCAAACCGGTGTTGGCCGCCGTGCTGCCGCCCCCGATGTTTCTTTTGTCGATCAGTACGATGTTCTGACGGCGCGCCGCGAGTTGATAGGCCATCATCGCGCCGCTCATCCCGCCGCCGACGATGAGGAAATCGCAATCCACGTCTTGATCCAGCGCGGGATATTCGGGTGCGGGCTTCAGCGTATGGGGCCATGCCGGATTTCCGCTGTTCAAGATCATCGTTTTTCGCTCCTTTCCCTTGAGATACCAGCCTCGTTTGCTCCCAATTCAGTATTTCTCGATCTCATGCCGTTTATCGGCTGCACATAGAAAAAAATGACCGGGATATAATAAGCACGAGTTAAATATCCCCAGAGGAGGCAAAACGTTATGCAATCCGGTCAAATGCAGCCGATCACCGGCAAAGAGCTGGAGTATATCGTCGATTCGATATCCAATGAAGATTTGCTGATCAAGCAGTGCGCCGCGACGTGCGCTACGACCCAAAACCCGACGATTCAGCAGGCTCTGCAGCAATATATCCGCTCGATGGACCATCATCTGGACCTGCTCGTCCAAGCGCTGCAGCAGCATCAGCCGCTTGCGCCGACGCAGCCGCAGCAATAAATTCCAAAGGAGGCACGCATAGATGTATTATCAACAATCCGGCAATTCCGCATTTATGCAGGATGAGGACCTGCTCTACACCATCCTCGCAGACCTGAAACGGACGGTAAGGGAATATACGACGGCGACGACGGAATCCTCCTGCCCGGCCGTTCGGAACCTGTTCACGCAGCTGACCAACGATACGCTCCGCATGCAAGGCGAACTTTATAACCTGATGAAGCAGCTCAACATGTACTCGACTTCCTCCAAGGCCCTGCGCCAGGATCTCGACAAGCAGGTTCAGAGTGCGCGGAACACGCAGCAAAAAACCCGGCAATTCGTGCAGCAAAAAACGTCCAACATGGGGCAATACGCGCAGGCCGCGCAAATCCAGCCTCCGCAGCAAAACGCTCAAAATCCTTACTACATGTAAAACATAACCTGCTTCCCGCCTGCTCAAACATGTGATGGAAAAGGGCGGGGCAAGAGGCATGGCACAATTTTACCGTCTCAAATTCGGCCCACGCCGTGGAGACGGTTTTTCTTTGCATGCACCCTAAAGTATTGTAATATTAGTATTAATCTCTTTCCCGGGTATGACATGTTTTGTAAGCAACCCGCGAAACGAATGCTGGAGGATACTTATGAAAGAACTTACCGAACTGAAGCTGAAAGTCCTCGACCTGCTGAATGAGGACGCGAGACGATCCCCAAAACTTCTCGCCACCTTGATTGGCGTGGACGAGGAGGCGGTGAAAGAGGCGATTGCCGAGCTTGAGGCGGACCATGTCATCGTTAAATACGCGGCCGTCGTCAACTGGAGCAAAATTGAGGAAGAAACCGTGACGGCGCTGATCGAAGTGCAGATCACCCCTGAGCGGGGACGCGGTTTTGAAGGAATCGCGGAGCGCATTTATTTGTACCCGCAGGTGAAGTCCGTTTATTTGATGAGCGGAGCGTACGACCTGCTCGTCGAAGTGGAAGGACGCAATCTGAGGGAAGTGGCGAACTTCGTTTCCGAGAAGCTGTCGCCGATCGATTCGGTATTGTCGACGAAAACGAACTTTATTTTAAAAAAATATAAACAGGACGGCATTATTTTTGAGGACCGTGAAGAAGATAACCGTCTCATAGTCTCGCCGTAAAGGAAGATGTGTCATGATCGTGAATGAAGATACCAAACAACAGCAAGTCAAATCGATGGAAACGTATTTGTCCCCGCTAGTCAGAAATATCCCGCCGTCGGGCATCCGCAAGTTTTTCGACCTGGCGAACGGCAGCAAGGATATCATCACCCTCGGCGTGGGCGAACCCGACTTCACGACGCCTTGGCATGTCAGGGAGGCTTGCGTTTATTCCCTGGAACGCGGAATGACCGCGTACACTTCCAATGCGGGGATGATCGAACTCCGTGAAGCGATTTCGGACTATTTGAACGACAATTTCAAGGTCGCGTACGATCCGAAGGATCAAATTATCGTGACCGTCGGCGGCAGCGAAGCGATTGACTTGGCTTTGCGGGCGCTGATCGTTCCCGGGGACGAAATTCTGATTCCGGAACCTTGTTACGTGCCTTATTCTCCGATCACTTCGATCGGGGGCGGCGTTCCCGTCGGCATCGAAACCTATGCCAAGGACGATTTCAAGCTGACGGCCGAAGCGCTGGAAGCCAAAATCACGCCGAAAACCAAAGTGCTGATCCTTTGCTATCCAAGCAATCCGACCGGCTCCATCATGACCTACGAGGATTGGCTCCCGATCGCGAAAGTCGTGGAAAAACACGATCTGATCGTCATTGCCGACGAGATTTATGCCGAGCTGACCTACGGCCAAAAGCATGTCAGCTTTTCGTCCATTCCGGGCATGATGGACCGTACCATCCTGGTCAGCGGTTTTTCCAAGGCGTTTGCGATGACCGGCTGGCGGATGGGATATGTCTGCGCCCACCCGGACCTGATCGCAGCCATGCTGAAAATCCACCAGTACACGATTATGTGCGCTCCCGTCATGGGCCAGGTCGCCGCACTGGAGGCACTGAAGCACGGCATGGAGGAAAAGGACCGGATGGTCGAGTCCTATAATCAGCGCCGGCGCCTGATCGTCCAGGGCTTCCAGGATATCGGGCTTTCCTGCCACGAGCCGCAGGGCGCGTTTTATGCGTTCCCGAGCATTGCTTCGACAGGACTGAGCTCCGAAGAATTCGCGCACCGGCTGCTGCTGGAGGCGAAGGTCGCGGCGGTTCCCGGAACGGCCTTCGGCGCGAGCGGGGAAGGATTTTTGCGTTGCTCCTACGCCACTTCCGTTGCCCAGCTGACCGAAGCGCTTGACCGGATCGGAAAATTTTTGCACAAGCTCAAGCAGGAGTCATAAAAAAAGTTTCATTTTAGGAATTTTCTGGTTATTATATTGTAAGCCTTCCTTGTACACGATGTTCTTTTCTTCTGGTCTGAAGGCCGCTCCTATGGATATTTGCAAAACCTGTATCAGGGTTTTATACTGATTTTGAATAATTTAACAAATTATTCACTTTCTTTTATCGATTTATATGTTATAATTTTGCTTCGGGAGCAAGAAAAGACTTACCAGGGAGGGGTTACCTTTGTTCTGTGCCGAATATGATTTGCCCTCATATCGCGGCGACTACATTGCCGAAGGCGATCAGCGCGGTGATTGGTCGGCCAAAACGACGGATTCTGCGAAGAATATTTCCTTGGAAGACGAAATTTTGATGCTCCGCAACAAGATGGAACAGATTTTCATGCAGGAACAATCCTTCACCTCGGAAGTCGTGATCGAAATCAGCAGCTTGCTCGACCTCAAAATCAACGAATACATGAAATCATCATGCCCGAAGAAAAATAAATCGTAAGCCTTAAAAAAGCTTGCAGACATCCAGTCGCTACGCTTATCCCGTCCCCTTCAGGGCGCAGGAGAAGGAAGTTCATTCCGGTGAATTTCCCTCTTGCCCCGGGAGGGGATTTTTGCTGTCCGGCCTTTATGAAGGGGCCGCTTTTTTGTCTCTCCCAGGTATGATATATTGAACCTATTGGAGAATAGAGGAGGAGCAGAGAGTGAAGGCGTACGGTAAACTCATGCTGGTTATTTTCGCTGTTTTTATGCTTGCGGGCTGCGGGAAGGAAAAGCCGGACCTGTCGATTTTCATGATCGACGACAAGTCCGATCCCACCCAAGTCGCCGAGCCGCTTGAGAAAGCGCTGCAGGAACGTCTGGGCCAGGAGATCAAGGTCGAAGTGATCGCAAGTCCGCTGTACAATCCGGAAAAGCTGATGGTCGAATATGCCGCGGGCGGCCACGACATCATGATTTTGCCTGAAGAGGACATGAAAAATTACGGCAAAATGGGAGGCCATGTGGTGCTGGACGACCATTTCGACCCGAAAACATATCCGGAAGGCGTATTTGCGAGCATGGAAGAAAAGGATGATAAAACGATCGACAAAACGGAACATCTTTACGGGATCCCCGTGAAGGACATGAAGATGTTCAAGGATTTGAAATATACGCCTGACAAGCTGTTCGTCACCATCCCGGTGTCCTCGAAGCATATGGATAACGCGGTGAAGGCGCTTAAAGAAATGACGGAGTAGGCGGCTTTTGAGCTTAAGGGAGGAACGAACGAATGAGAATTTATACACGGACCGGCGACGAAGGCCAGACATCCGTCATCGGCGGACGCGTTTCGAAGGATGATCTGCAGGTGGAAACCTACGGAACGATCGACGAGCTGAACTGTTTCGTCGGCCAGGCCGCAAGCCTGATGGAGGGCGAGGTTTTTGCCGATTTGCGGGACAACCTGATCGAAATCATGCATGAGTTGTTCGACTGCGGGTCGGACCTGGCGTTCGTCAAGCTGAGCGAAAGCAAATATAAAGTGCGTGCCGACATGGTGGAGCGGCTGGAGCAGTGGATCGATCGATACCTGGAGGAGACCCCCGAGCTGGAGCGGTTTATTTTGCCTGGGGGAACGCAGCTGGCGGCGACGCTGCATGTGTGCAGAACCGTATGCCGCCGTGCGGAACGGAGAGTCGTCACGCTCGGCCAACAGAAGGAGATCAATCCGGAAGTCCGCCGGTACTTGAACCGGCTGTCGGATTATTTCTTCGTCGCGGCCCGCACGGCCAACGTCCGCAGCGGCGTCCCGGACATCGAATACGTCCGCAGCAAAAAGGTGTTCGGCAACAAAAAATGACAGCTTATTATCCGCCCATCACTTATATCGTGCCCGAAGCGGAGGATGGCTGGCTGCTCAAGGCCATCCTGCTGCGGCGCATGCATGTTTCGCGCAAGCTGCAGTCCCGGCTGAAGCTGACGGAACAGGGAATTACGTTAAACGGCCGCCGAGTGTACACCAGCGTTCCCGTCCAGGCCGGGGATGTGGTGGCGATCCGCATGGAGCAGGAAATCTCCGACGACATTTTGCCGCAGCCGATCCCTTTTGAAATCCTCTACGAAGACGAGCATCTGCTGGTCGTCAATAAAGAAGCGGGCATGATCGTGCACCCGACGCACGGGCATTATACGGGCACGCTTGCGAACGGGGTCGTGGACTACTGGCGCCAAAAAGGCGAGTCGTTCCGTTTCCGCGCCGTACACCGCCTCGACCAGGAGACGACCGGCGTGCTTGCGATCGCCAAAAATCCATACGTGCACCAGCATATATCCGAGCAAATGATCGGAAACCGCGTGGACAAAACGTACCTCGCATTGGTGCATGGGACCCCGGCCCCGCCGGAGGGCGAAATTGACGGGCCGATCGACAGGGACCCCGAAGAGCCGCACCGCCGGATCGTCACGCCTAACGGTTATCCGTCGCTGACCAAATACCGGGTGCTGGAAAGCTGGAATAACGGGTCGCTTGTCCGGCTGAAGCTGGAAACGGGGAGAACGCATCAAATCCGCGTCCATATGACGAGCATCGGCTGTCCCTTGATCGGGGACAAGTTGTATCGGCATGACGTTTATAAAGAAATCGGGATCGAAGCCGCGGACTTGTCAGCGGGTGCCGATTCCGTTATTGAAACGAATGACCCTCCTATGCCGGCGGCTGCGCGGAACATCGTTCAATTGGACCGGGCGATCCCGCGCCAGGCGCTCCACGCCTATGAACTCTCCTTCGAGCATCCGGTGACGCACAGGCAAATGACCTTTCAGGCGCCGCTGCCCGCGGATATGCGGGAATTGCGGGAGCGGCTGGAGGAAGGGCTGTAGTGCCGAAGGGCCTGAAGCAAGCATCAAATACCGACAAAGAGAGTGGAATGACAGATGAGCAAACTGCAGGTTTACCAATATTCGAAATGCGGCACCTGCCGCAACGCAATCAAATGGCTCCAGTCCCATGGCCATGAGCTGGAGCTTCACCATATCAAGGAAGAACCTCCGGCGCCCGAAACGCTGGAGAAACTGATCGGCTTAAGCGGCCTGCCGCTCAAAAAGTTTTTTAACACGAGCGGCGAAGCGTACAAAGAAATGGGCCTCAAAGACAAGCTGGCAGACATGTCCGAAAAGGAGCAGATCGAGCTTTTGTCTTCGAACGGCATGCTGATCAAACGTCCGATCGTGACCGACGGCCGCAAAGTAACGGTCGGCTTTAAAGAGGATCAATACGAATCCGCCTGGGGATAACAGGAAACCGCCCAAAAGCTCCCCCTAGTTGTGTTATACTAGAGGCAGCATTGCCCGCCCTTGAAACAGGGATGAGGCAGACAAGGGGAGAAACGAAGATTGATCACGAATGAAAAACGACCATCCGTTATGTTGGTGGACGGGATGGCATTGTTGTTTAGAGCTTATTACGCTACCGCAACCAGCGGATATATCCGCCGGACGAAATCGGGGATTCCGACGAATGCGATTTACGGGTTTATCCGGTATTTTTGGGATGCGGTGCAAAATTTTGATCCGACCCACGTCGTTTGCTGCTGGGATCTTGGGGGCAAGACGTTCCGCGGGGAGCATTTTTCGGCTTATAAAGGAAACCGGCCGGAGGCGCCGGAGGATCTGGTGCCCCAGTTTTCACTGATTCGGGACGTGATGGACAGCATGGGCGTCCCCAATATCGGCGCCGAAGGGTATGAGGCCGACGATTGCATCGGCACGCTGGCCGCGAAGTTCAGCCAGGACATGGACGTGATGGTTTTGTCCGGCGACCATGACCTGCTGCAGCTGGTAAGCGAACGCACGACCGTCATCATCATGAAAAAAGGCCACGGCAACTATAAGGTGTACACGCCGGAGACGTTGTACGAGGAACGGCAGCTTCATCCGCGCCAAATCATCGACGTCAAGGCGCTGATGGGCGATGCCAGCGACAACTATCCAGGCGTTCGCGGCATCGGCGAAAAGACGGCGCATAAGCTGATTCAGGAGTACGGTTCCATCGAGGGGCTGCTCGACAATCTGGATCAGGTATCGAAGAGCATCCGCGCCAAAATCGAAGCCGATCTCGAGATGCTGCATCTTTCGCGCCGCCTGGCGGAAATCCATTGCGCAGCCCCTGTGGCGTGCGCGCTGGAGACCTGCCAGCTGTCGCTCGACGAGCAGGCGGTGGTCGATAAATTCGAAGAGCTTGAGATGAAGAGTTTGTGCCATCTGCTCGGGGTCGTCTAAAACAAAACGAGAAGTTTGCCACACACGGGGATGCCGGCAATCACGCCCGGCGTCCCCTTTTCCGTGCGCTTGCGCATTGACTTTCATGGAACAACTGGGCTATAATGCCCGTGGTTATTGGATAGGATTCGCTATTTGATGCCGCAGACGGGCAAACAGACAAGAGAATGGTGCAGGAGGGATTGCAACGATGAGTATTCTGGGAGCGATTGAAGCCGGAGGTACGAAATTTGTATGCGGTATCGGGAAGGAAGACGGAACCGTGCTGGAGCGGATCAGTTTTCCGACGACGACGCCCGAAGAAACGATGGCACAGGTGGTTTCTTTCTTTCAAAATAAAGGCGTGGAAGCGCTCGGGGTAGGTTCGTTCGGACCGATCGATCCCGTCAAAGGAAGTCCTACATACGGACGCATTACGACGACCCCTAAACCGCATTGGAGCAACTTCGATATCGTCGGCCATCTGGGCTCGCATTTCCAGGTTCCGATCGAATTCGATACGGACGTGAACGGTGCGGCGCTGGGCGAATATACGTGGGGCGCGGCCAAAGGCTATGACAGCTGCCTGTACATTACGGTTGGCACCGGAGTCGGCGCCGGCGCGGTTGTCGGCGGCGAACTGGTGCATGGTCTGTCGCATCCGGAAATGGGACATATTTTGGTCCGCCGCCATCCGGAGGACAAATTCGAAGGGTTCTGCCCTTACCATGGCGACTGCCTGGAAGGCGTAGCCGCCGGGCCTTCGCTGTCGAAACGCTGGGGCGTTCCGGGTGCGGAATTGACGCCGGATCATCCGGCTTGGGACATGGAAGCCTATTATCTTGCGCAAGCGTTGATGAACTATATCCTGATTTTGTCTCCGCAAAAAATCGTCATGGGCGGCGGCGTCATGAAACAGCTTCAGCTGTTCCCGCTGATTCACGCGAAGCTGCAACAGCTGCTGAACGGTTATGTGCAGCTTCCGGCCATCAACGAGCAAATCGCGGACTATATCGTTCCTCCGCAGCTCGGAGACAACGCCGGATTATGCGGCGCGCTCGCTCTGGCCAAAAAGGCGCTGGCTGCGGTTTAATCCTCATCGTCTAAGGGACGAGCTTCATTGAAACAGATTCAGGCAGGAGGCTGTAAAGCCTCCTTTTTCGCGTTTATGCCATCCATTTGATCTACTGCTGCAATTTTTTTTAGTCAAAAAGGCGCTTGTTAGAAGAAATGCAAAGCTCTATAGTTCATATATATTGATTGTGAAATTCATTTTATGGCAAGGAGTGGAGAGTTTGAAAAAGAAATGGATCCTGACGACGGCTGCGGCCGCAATGCTGCTAACAGCGGCTTCAGGCGTTTATGCCGGAGCCAAACTTCAGGAGGTCAAGGCGTATTTGAACAGCGGCATCCAGCTCAAATACAACGGAACGCCCGTCCAGCCTCGGGACGAGAAAGGAAACGCGGTGCTGCCGATTACATACAACGGAACGACGTATCTTCCGGTTCGGGCCGTCGGGGACGTGATGGGAATCGCCGTATCGTATAACCCGGAAACGCACACGGTGGAGCTCGGGGAGAAGTCGGAAGGCGTATCGATCGCAAAAGGGTTCGAAAGCATGTATTATACGAAGGACCCGGCGCAAACGACATATCAGGGCAAGGATTACAAGGAAGCGTATTTCGATAATGCCGGCAGCAAACGCAGCAGCAGCTTCATGCTGTTCCCGAAAGGAAAATACCAGAAGTTGTACCTGCAGGTGGCTGCCGTGGGCGAAGACATCGACAACTTTTTCATTCAAGACAGTGAGAAGGACGTCAAGCTGAAAACCGAAAAGCTTGCCGTAAAAGACGGCTTGAAAACGATCGTCGTCGACATCTCCGGCGTCAACGAACTGTTCATTTATGCGGATCTGGAGAACAAAGGAGCCTTGTTCGTTCCTCTGACCACGTCTTATTATAAGTAAGCCATTGCAGGAATCCGACAGGCATGCGCCTTTGATGCACCAAGGCGGCCGTTTTTTCAAAAAGGATTGACCATTTTCGATGATGTGGTATCATTTGGAATAACAGCATAATAACGGGGAAGCACCTCTCTTGAACTTCAAGGGGGGTGCTTTTTTTGTTGTGCTGATTCTAAAGGGAGGTAGTAAGATGCAGACCGTATTCATGAACCGAATGGTGAAGGAAAGCAAACAAGGGGGAAAATGGGCCGAAGTATGGATCGATGAGGGGGAAGGCGTCTGGAAGCTTGGCTGGAGGGATGTGGAAGGGGGCGGCAGCGTATCGGAACAGACCTGGTATGAAGGCGGTTCATGGAATGAGATGCTCCATATATACCGCCACGGTCTGGCCGTGAAATTGGGCGAGGGTTTCCGTCCGGTCATTGACGGCATCTTTCACGACGAAGAGGAGCAAAAAGGAAAAAGCCAAAACGCGCAAAAGCTGTATTGCTACAGCGAGCTGAACTACGACGAGGAGCTTTACAACGAGCTGTGCGCCTGGCGGCGCAAAAAAGCGGCGGCCGAGCGAAAGGCACCTTATTTTATCGCAACGAACCGGCTGCTGCGGCTGATCGGCACGTTCGTGCCGATGACCTTGGACGAGCTGCTGCAGCTGCCCGGCGTCGGGGACAACAAGGCGGCGGAATACGGCGCGGAGCTGCTGGAAATAACAGCAGGGCGTAAACGCAGCCACGGCTTCCCGCTGGATTGGGTGCAGGACGAGCTGGACGAGGCGACCTACGAGGCTTGGGTATACAAGCAGAAGGAGCAGAAATATAAGCAGGATCTCGATCGATACCGGACCAAGCAAATGCTGCTCCAAGGCATCCAAAACGGCAAAAGGCTTGAGGCAATGGAGCAGGAAACCGGCTTGACGAGACGGGAGCTGGTGGAAGCGCTGGAACAGCTGGAGAAAGAAGGTTACGACGCCGAAAGCCTGATCGCCGGGGAACTGCAGGAAATGCCGGAAGCGGAGCAGGAAGAGGTGTGGAAGGCTTTCGAGGAGCTGGGGGACACGCTGCTGAAGCCGGTCATGCACCGCGTATACGGTCAGGAAGCAGCGGCGGGACCGCTGATGGAGCTCCGGTATGAACGCCTGCGTTTGATCCGGATCCGGTTCCGGAAGGAAACGGGCAGCCGCCGGCATGCGGGATAACCTGCAGGTCGCGGGCTCCGGGCGTTAGGTGCGGCGATAAACGGAAGAAGACGCGTGGGGCACGGAGCGCGGGGACAATGCCGGGATGACGGGCCGTACCGCGAATGAATACGGATCACTGCTTCTTATCCATGCCGCTTAAGACGCAAAAAGGACGAAGATGCTTTACGTGCACGTGGAATGCAGCTTAAGCCAATCTTCGTCCTTATTCTAAATCGACCGTCTTTCAGATCCAGTCCTTCTTGCGGAAAATCAGCAGCATGCTGACGGCGAGCACGGCCATGATTCCGATTACGACAAAATATCCGTAAGCCGTATGCGTTTCGGGCATGTTGTCGAAGTTCATGCCATAGATTCCGGTAATGACCGTGAGCGGCATGAATATGGTCGTGATGGCGGTAAACACGCGCATGATTTCATTCGCGCGGTTGGCGATGCTGGACTGGTAGGCTTCGCGAAGGTTGCCCATCAGATCGCGGAACGTATCGAAGGTTTCAGAAATTTTGACGGCATTTTCATAAATATCGCTAAAATATTTTTGCAGCTGATCGTCGATCAACCGAAGATCCCGTTTATTGAGCGTATTGATCAGTTCTTTTTGCGGTCCCAGCACCTTTTTCAGCCACAGGATTTCGCTTCGCAAACCGATGATTTCGTTCAGGTGCGATTTTTTCGTGTGCATCAGGATATCTTCTTCCAGCTTTTCGATTTTGGCTTCGATCCGGTCGCCTACGGTGAAGTAGTTGTCAACGACAAGGTCGATCAGCAAATACAAAAAGCGGTCGGGGGTGCTGACTTCCTGCTCCCATAAAATCGGCTTCAGGGAACGCAGCTCGTGAATTTTTTGTTTGGTCACCGTGATAATAAAATGGCGGCCCAAAAAGACGTTCAGCGCACGCAGGAAAATTTCCTCGTCATCGAAACGGATGGAATTCACGACGATAAAATAATGGTTTTCGTAAATTTCGAGTTTGGGGCGCTGTTCCTCTTCGCTCAAGCAGTCTTCCACCGCCAGATCGTGAAGGGAAAATAAAGGCTGCAAAAGCGCCAGATCTTCCACGTCCGCATCGATCCAATAGAATCCTGCAGGCGGGGCAGTCAGCGTGGTTTGGATGTCATCGATCGGGCTGAAAACGCCCTCGTTTACCAACCGGATTTTCATCTGATCTCACTCCTTTATCCCGACATGCGGCGCATGTTCAGGAAACGCTTGTTTAGGGCATAGGAAAGAAATCAGCGTTGCCGGTCGTTTTTTTCGGGGAATTAAAAGAGGAATCCGCGGTAGACAAAAGCGAAAACTTCCCTGCGCCGGCAAGCCGATTTCAGTTCTATGCGGTTGTGTTCATTTGCATTCAGCTTCGGGCTCGGGTCGCCTTCCATCTCATGTCACCTCTTGTTTTAGGTTCAAACACTTGTCTAGTATAACGCCGGGCCATGGACCTTTCAAGAAAAAAATCGCGCCTGGCGCCGTCCTGTTACAGCGTATGACAAAGGCTGGAAAAACGTGTGGGCTCCTCTTGCGGCATTTGCCCGAAAGCTTCTTGACGAAGGATGGGATTATGATTTAAAGTAAGGAACAAGATCAAATAAAACTGAATACAGCGAAATCTTATCAAGAGCAGGTGGAGGGACTAGCCCAATGAAACCCGGCAACCGGCGCGAATGCGCACGGTGCTAATTCTTGCAGGAACGTGAAGCTGCTTTGCGCAGCGGTTTCTGACAGATGAGAGAGGCGTAAAATATAACGAACATGACCTTTCTCTATGCAGGAAGGTCATTTTTGTTTTATATGCACCTTGCTCCCCCGTATGATTTTCGCCACCTTCGAAAAGGAGTGTTGAATCATGCCGATTAAAATTCCGGATGCCCTGCCGGCCAAAGAAATTCTAAACGGAGAAAATATTTTCGTCATGGATGAGAGCAGAGCGTACCATCAGGACATTCGGCCGCTTCGCATCGCCATCCTGAACATCATGCCGACCAAAGAGACGACGGAAACGCAGCTGCTCCGCCTGCTGGGCAACTCCCCGCTGCAGGTGGAAATTACGCTGCTGCATCCGCAGTCGCACACGTCGAAAAATACGTCCGTGGAACACTTGGAGGCATTTTACAAGACGTTCGACGAAGTGCGCCACCGCCGTTTCGACGGGATGATCATTACCGGCGCGCCGGTGGAACGTTTGGATTTCGAAGACGTGTTCTATTGGGATGAGCTCGAGGAAATCATGGATTGGTCCAAAACGAACGTCACCTCGACGCTGCATATCTGTTGGGCCTCGCAGGCCGGCCTGTATCATCATTTCGGGGTGCCGAAGTGGGATTTGGCCAAAAAATGCTTCGGCGTGTTCCCGCATACGGTCAACCGGCAAAACGTAAAGCTTCTTCGCGGTTTCGACGAAGTGTTTTATGTACCGCATTCCCGCCATACGGAGGTCCGCCGTGAAGACATCGAAGGCATCGACGAACTCGAAATTTTGTCCGAATCCGAGGAAGCGGGCATCTATTTGGTGGCAACGAAAGACGGCAGACAGATTTTCGTCACGGGTCATTCCGAATACGACGCCTATTCCTTGAAGTGGGAGTACGAACGGGATATCGCCAAGGGCATGGAGATGGACATTCCGAAGCATTATTACCCGAATGACGACCCGAGCCAAACCCCGCCGGCGATCTGGCGCGCCCATGCAAACTTATTATTCTCTAATTGGCTGAATTACTATGTATATCAAGAAACGCCCTACGACATCGGCGAGGTCGCCGAAGTTTGGCCGCAGATCTAGGCTGTATACTTGAGGAGATTATGGGGGAAACCGACATGGAGAAAAGAAAAGCATTAAACATCGAAAGCCGATTGGCGCAAATCGGTTCGCAGGAGGATCCGGTCACGGGAGCCGTAAACTTTCCGATTTACCAGGCCACGGCGTTTCGCCATCCGAAGCTCGGCCAAAGCACGGGATTCGATTACGCACGGACGAAAAGCCCGACGCGCAAAGTTCTGGAGGAAGCAGCCGCTGAACTGGAGTCCGGAGACGCCGCTTTTGCGTGTAGCTCGGGCATGGCTGCTCTGCAAACGATTTTTTCCCTGTTCAAGCAGGGCGATCATTTGATCGTATCGCTTGATTTGTACGGCGGAACATACCGGCTGCTGGAGCGGATCCTTTCGAAATTCGGCGTCAGCGCGTCGTACATCGATACGAATGATCTGGATGAGCTCGAAAAATCGAGACGCCCGGAAACGAAGGCGGTCTTCATCGAAACGCCGTCCAATCCGCTGATGATGATTACGGACATCGAGAAGGTGGCTGCTTGGGCGAAACGCCATGAACTGCTGACCATCGTGGACAATACGCTGCTGACGCCGTTTTTTCAGCGCCCGATCGAACTTGGCGCAGACATCGTCATTCACAGCGCGACCAAATATTTGGGCGGACATAACGACGTGCTCGCCGGCCTGATCATCACGAAAGGAAAAGAGCTGTCGGAAGAAATGTTTTTCCTGCACAACTCGATCGGAGCGGTACTTGGAGCAAGCGATTCGTACCAGTTGATGAGGGGCATGAAGACGCTGGCGCTCCGGATGGAGCGGCACGAGAGCAACGCGATCGCCGTTGCCGAGTTTCTAAAGACGCATCCGGCCGTGGCCGAAGTGTTCCATCCGGCGTTCCCCGAGCATCCGGGACATGACATACAAAAGAAACAATCCAGCGGGAACACGGGCATTTTCTCCTTCAAGGTCAAGGATGCCCGCTACGTGGAGCCGGTTCTCCGCCACATCCGGCTGATCGCTTTTGCCGAAAGCTTGGGCGGCGTGGAGTCGCTGATGACCTATCCGGCCGTGCAAACCCATGCGGACATCCCGGAAGAAATCCGGAAGGCGGTCGGCGTGGATGACAGGCTGCTTCGCTTCTCCGTCGGCATCGAGCATATCGACGATTTGATCGCCGATCTCGGCGGCGCGTTGAACGCAGCCATTGAGGAAGTCGAAGGGGGAAAACGCCATGAGTGAGCAGCACGGCAAAGAGCAAAACGGCCAAGAATCGCGGAAGTTCGCGACCAAACTTCTTCATTTCGGCTCGGAAATCGATCGCAATACCGGGGCGTCCAGCGTACCGATCTACCAGGCATCGACCTTTCACCACGAGGATGTGTTTAACCCTCCGGTTCACGACTACAGCCGTTCGGGCAATCCGACGCGCCAGGCGCTGGAAGATTATATTGCGCTTTTGGAAGGCGGCGTAAGAGGTTTTGCCTATTCCTCCGGAATGGCTGCCATTTCCAGCACCTTCATGATGCTGTCCGCAGGCGACCATATGATCGTGACCGAAGACGTGTACGGCGGTACATACCGATTGCTGACCAGCATTTTGAACCGGCTCGGCATCGAAAGCACGTTTGTGGACATGACCGACCTGGATCAGGTGAAGGCGGCATTAAAACCGAACACCAAAGCGGTATATATGGAAACGCCGTCGAACCCGACGCTGAAAATTACCGACATTGCGGCCGTCACGTCCTGGGCGAAAGAACATGACCTGCTCACGATGCTTGACAACACGTTCATGACGCCGTATTACCAGCGTCCGATCGAACATGGCGTCGATATCGTGCTGCACAGCGCGACGAAATTTCTGGGCGGGCACAGCGACGTGCTGGCCGGTCTCGCCGTTGCCCGCACCCCTTCCATCGGCCGGCAGCTGAAGCAGCTGCAAAACGGGCTCGGAACGGTGCTTGGCGTGCAGGATTCCTGGCTGCTGATGCGCGGGATGAAAACGTTGCAGGCGCGGATGAACCACAGCGAGCAAAGCGCGGCCGTGTTGGCCGCATGGCTGAACGGGCGTCCGGACATCGAGAAGGTATATTATCCGGGACTGCTCGATCATCCGGGGCGGGAAATTCATGAAAAGCAATCCACGGGTTACGGAGCCGTCGTTTCGTTCGACGTAGGTTCGGGCGAACGCGCCAAGCAGGTGCTGAACAAAGTCCGCATTCCGCTTGTCGCCGTCAGCCTGGGAGCGGTGGAAAGCATCTTGTCCTATCCGGCCATGATGTCCCATGCCGCCATGCCGGCCGAAGTCCGGCACGAGCGGGGGATTGCGGACGGGTTGCTGCGCTTCTCCGTCGGCCTGGAGGATATCGACGATTTGATCGCCGATTTGGATCAGGCTTTGCAAGGATCTTAACAAGGAAGGAAAGCGCCGCTTGACGCGGCGTTTTTCTTTTTGCCGTTTGCCGTGAGCGAAATCGCCGGATTCATCGCGAGCCAGGGATAATTTATGTCCATTCCGTGACCATTTTGTGACGGTGGCGATGCCAAATCCTTGAAAATCACGGTTTTTGCCTCACATGCGACCTGTCATCCAAGAAAGTGAAGTTTTTCTCAAACCAAAAGTATGTTAAGATGATGAAGACGGTTTAATGATATAAGTCTGCTAAACGTATATATATTTTGCCATATGATAAGGAGGCTTCCGGAGATGAGCACAGTAGATCAGATCCTGGACAAAGCGCTGCGCGGGGAACGGTTGAACCTGGAGGACAGCGTTACCCTGTTTGAAAGCAACGAAGTCGAAAAAATCGGCCACGCCGCCGATATCATGATGAAGAGACAGCATCCGGAACCGATCACAACGTTTGTGATTGGGCGGAACGTCAACTACACCAACGTGTGCGATACATACTGCACGTTTTGCGCCTTTTACCGCGTCCCGGGACATAAGGAAGGTTATCTCCTTCCGGACGAAGTCATCTTCCAAAAGATTAAGGAAACCGAGGATGTGGGCGGAACCGAAATTCTGATGCAGGGCGGCACGAACCCGGACTTGCCGTTCAGCTACTATACGGATTTGCTCCGCGGCATAAAGCAGCGGTTCCCGAACATTACGATGCACTCGTTTTCCCCGGCGGAAATCCGCAAAATGGTGGAGGTGTCGGGTCTTTCCCTCGAAGAGGTCATGCGCGAGCTGAAAGCTGCCGGACTCGATTCCCTGCCGGGCGGCGGAGCCGAAATTTTGGATGACCGCATCCGCAAAAAAATCAGCCGCCATAAAGGCACCTGGCGCGACTGGATGGACGTCATGCAGATGGCCCACAAAATCGGCATGAACACGACCGCCACGATGGTCATCGGCTTCGGCGAATCGATGGAAGAGCGGGCGCTGCACATGCTGCGCATCCGCGACGCGCAGGACGAATGCATCGCGAACGGCTATGATTCGAAAGGGTTCCTTGCGTTCATTCCGTTTACGTTCCAGCCGGACAATACGAGCCTGAAGCGGGAGCGCGAAACCCCTGAAGCCTACCTGAAAACGGTGGCGATCGGCCGCCTGGTGCTCGACAACGTGCCGAATCTGCAATCCTCTTGGGTCACGATGGGCCCGGAAGTGGGCAAATTGTCGCTCAGCTACGGCTGCAACGACTTCGGCAGCACGATGATGGAGGAAAACGTCGTTTCCTCGGCGGGCGCGGTGCATAAAGTGAATATCGCTTCGATCCTTCAGCTGATCCGCGAGGCGGGGAAAATTCCTGCGCAGCGGAACACCCGTTACGACATTTTGCGCGTGTTTGAGGAAGGAACCGAAATCGAACGCGATTTTGTCATGCAGAACTAATCCATACTATTAATGAAGATATTGTAAAAATGGAAAAAAATCCTTATACGAATCCTGCTTCGAATGCGAAGCGGGATTTTTTTATTTTTAGGGGAACGAGGGAATGTCGAATTTTGCGAAAAAAAGTATTGTATTTTTATGCGTCTTTTCGTATAGTTTACTTAATTAACGTTAATTAAATCGGAGCTGAGGTAATCCATGACCAGAAATAAGTTGAAGGAAGCCGCGATGCGTTTATTCGGGGAGAAAGGGTACGACGGCACGGCACTATCCGAAATCGCCAAGGAAGTCGGCGTGAAAACGCCGGCGATTTACGCCTTTTACGAGAATAAGGAAGATTTGTTCATGACGGTCTTTCGCGAGGCGATGGATGCATACAATTCGTACGTTCAGGAGTTGGCCGAAGGGCGGGAGAAGTTAGGCGTCCGGG
Source organism: Paenibacillus sp. YAE3 (assembly GCF_057546105.1). Lineage (NCBI taxonomy): Bacteria > Bacillati > Bacillota > Bacilli > Caryophanales > Paenibacillaceae > Paenibacillus > Paenibacillus sp. YAE3. Next base: position 212,993 of record NZ_BAAIYF010000004.1, read on the forward strand.
AAAGCTTGTACGGGATTTTAAGCAGGCAATACGAATTTTACCGGGAGTGTCCCGAGGCAAGCAAAATCGTGCTGCGGTACATGGTGTTCCCGCCTTCGTTTCTGAAAGATACGATCGAGGAGGCTTTTCTCCATTCGGACCAATTGCTGACGAAGCTCGTCGGCGCATGGATGGTTCGGGGAATGGAAGAGGGCGTCATTCGCGAGCAGAAGGTGCAGCCGCTGGTAGATTCTTTTTTGAACGTGATGGACGGATTAAGCATTCAATATTTCTATTACTCCTCCAAGGAAGTTTATGAACGCAAGCTGAACCATGTCTTTGAAACGTTTTGGAACGGCGTGCGCTCGTAGGCGATGGACAAACCTCAACCAGAATTTACACGACAAGGGGATGGGTACATTGAGTGAAGCGAGTCAAGTGAAAAGCAATGAAGCAAGCGCGCAGGATTTTGAAAGGGAGCCCGTTCCCGCGCATATGCGCAAAAAATGGTTGTCCATGTCGCTGGTTTGGATCGCGATCGGCATCGACTTGTCGGCCATGTTTTTGGGAGCCGAGCTCGGCAATGGCATGAATCTGTCCGATTCGCTGACGGCGACGGTGATCGGTTCCGTCATTCTCGGCTTGATCGGCGCTTTGTGCGCTTTTGTCGGGGCGAAGACGGGATTGTCCACGGCGATGATCAGCCGGTTTTTGTTCGGCAACGTCGGGGCGCGGATCGTGTCGATCGTGCTGGGGATTTTTTCGCTCGGCTGGTTTGGCGTCCAGGTCGGTTTTTTTGCTTCGAACATGCATACGGCCTTCGATAAGCTTGTGGGGGTGGACCTGCCTTTGGGATTGCTTTCTTTTATTGGCGGGTTGCTGATGATGTCGACCGCGATTTGGGGTTACCGCTCCATCGAAAGATTAAGCGTATGGTCGGTGCCGCTGCTCGTTATTTTTATCGGGATTGCCGTGTTTACCGCGTTTAAAACGAAAGGCACCGCGGCCATCTGGGAGCCGATCAGCGCCTCGCCGATTCCGATGGGAACCGCGATTTCGCTCGTCATCGGGATTTTTATCGTCGGCACCGTGCTTTCGCCGGACATCGGGCGCTGGGCCCGTACGCCGATGCATGCGGTAACCGCGGCTTTTATCGGCTTTTTCGTCGGGAACAGCTTTATGACGATCATTGCGATCTTTTTGTCCCGGCTGATGGACACGGACGATTTGACGAATATTTTCATTGCGCTGGGGCTGGGCCTTCCTGCCATTATCGTATTGACGCTGGCGCAGTGGACGACGAATACGAACAATTTGTATTCCGCTTCCCTCGGCTTTTCCGTCGTCTTTCAGCGGGTGCCGAAAAAGCTGATCACCATCATCGCCGGCATTCTGGCCACGCTGCTTGCGGTGTTCGGCATCTATGACAAGTTTTTGTCTTTCCTGAACGTCATTACGAGCTTCGTGTCGCCGATCGGCGGCCTGTATACCGCGGAGTATCTGCTTGTGAACCGTGCGAAGTTTACGTTCGAAGGCATTGACCGCAACAAAAACTGGATCATCCGTTCGTTGATCGTCTGGGTGGTTGCAACGCTGTTTGCATACATGACGACACCGGCGCCGGACGGCTTCGGGTTGTTCCAGCTGACACGCGTTCCGGCGCTGGACGCCTTCATATTCGCATTTATCGTCCAGTGGATCGTCGGAAAACTGCTGAGCAAAAAAGAAGAACAGAAAGGATAACATCATGGCTAACAACAATACGGATCAGAATACATTGACGGCATTGGACGAACAGGCCGTGCAATACATCGCCGTCGGCGCGGCGGTGCTTGGCACGGGCGGGGGCGGGGATCCCCATATCGGGAAATTGATGGCGTTGGAAGCCATCCGCAAATACGGCCCGGTTCGATTGGTTAGACCCGAAGAACTGGAGGACGATAGTCTCGTTGTCCCGCTTTCGATGATTGGGGCGCCGACCGTCATGAACGAAAAAATTCCTTCCATCGAGCAGATGACGCGGCCTTTGGATTTGATCGAAAAGGAGCTTGGCCGCAAAGTGAGCGCCGTTATGCCGATCGAGGTCGGAGGCGGCAATTCGCTGGTGCCTGTCATCGCGGCAGCGGAACGAGGCATTCCGATTCTGGATGCCGATGCGATGGGGCGCGCTTTCCCGGAATCGCAGATGGTGACGTTTTACCTCGACGGCATCGACTGCAGCCCGATCACGATGGCGGATGAACGGGGCAACGGCGTGCTTATGCATGCGATCGACGGCGTTTGGGAGGAACGGATGGCGCGCGCGCTGACGATCCAGATGGGCGGTTCGGCTTCGATCTGCGATTATCCCGTGTCGGGGGCGCAGGTCAAAAAAAGCGCCGTGCCGCACACGCTGACGCTGGCCTATGAAATCGGGAAAACGCTGTTTGAATCCAAAGAGCAAAAGCAAAACCCGATCGAAGCTTTGCTGAAGCAGCTTCACGGTTACGCCTTGTTCAACGGCAAAGCCGTGGACATCCGGCGCCGGACCGAAGGCGGTTTTACGCGGGGCGAAGCGGTGTTTGAAGGCACCGATGCCGAAAAGGGACGCACGATGCGCCTCTTCTTCCAGAACGAATTCCTTCTGGCGACGGAGGACGGACGGTCCTTGGCCGTGACGCCGGATCTGATTTCGCTGCTTGATCAGGACACCGGAATGCCGATCACGACCGAAAACCTGAAATACGGCGCGAGGGTGACGGCGGTCGGCTTCCCTTGCGACCGGAGATGGCGGACGCTGAAGGGGCTTGAGACGGTCGGGCCGAAATACTTTGGCTACGATACCCCCTATGTTCCGATCGAAGAGCTGGCAACCGGAAAAGGAGGGAATCTGTAATGCCTTGGACGATGATGAACAAGGAAGAAAAATACCGCATCGGGATCGACGTCGGCGGGACGAATACGGACGCCGCGCTGCTCGATTCGAAGCTCGACACGATTCATACGGTCAAGGTTCACACGACGCGCGACGTCAACGAAGGCATCGTCGAGTCGATCCGCCGCCTGCTTGCGGAAAGCGGCGTGAATCCGGCCCGGGTGCAGTACGCCATGCTGGGTACGACCCATTGCACCAACGCCATCGTCGAGCGGAAGCATCTGGGCAAAGTCGGCCTGATCCGGATCGGGGCGCCGGCAACGACGTCCGTGCCTCCGCTGGCGGATTGGGACGAGACGCTGAAGGCGGCGGTGGGCCCGCATGCCTATGTTGCACGGGGCGGGTACGAATATGACGGGCGCACGATCGTCGAACTCGACGAAGCCGAAATCAAGGATTACCTGGCCCGAATGAAAGGCGAAGTGGAAGCCGTCGCCGTCTGCGGCGTATTTTCTCCGGTCAACGCGTCGCAGGAGAAGCGGGTCGCGGAGCTTGCGAAAGAGATCCTCGGCGAAGGCATGCCGGTGACGCTTTCGCATGAAATCGGCAGCATCGGCATTTTGGAACGCGAAAACGCGTCGCTGCTGAACGGGGCGCTGCTGAACGTGATCGCGGGCGTCGTGCGCGGCTTCGAGCAGGCGCTGCAAAGCTTCGGGATCGACGCCGGCGTGTATATTTGCCAAAACGACGGCACGCTCATGCGCAGCGAATACGCGCTCCGTTACCCGATCCTGACGATTGCCTGCGGGCCGACGAACTCGATCCGCGGCGCGGCGCACCTGTCCGGGCTGAGCAACGCGCTTGTCGTCGACATCGGCGGCACGACGACGGATATCGGCGTGCTGGCCCAAGGTTTCCCGCGGCAATCGTCGGCCGCGGTCGAAATCGGCGGCGTGCGCACGAACTTCCGCATGCCGGACATTTTGTCGATCGGCATCGGCGGCGGTACGATCGTACGGGCCGGCGGCCCGGGCGAAACCGTCACGGTCGGACCGGACAGCGTCGGGTACGAGCTTTTGAAACGCGGCCGCATTTTTGGCGGCGATACGCTGACGGCAACCGACGTGGCCGTGAAGCTAGGCCGTTACGAGTGGGACGGCGCGCGGACAGAGGGGCTCGACGCTTCGGTTTGCCGCCAAGCGGATGAGATCATCACGCGCGACATCGAAGACGCGATCGACCGCATGAAAACGAGCGCGGAGGACGTGGACGTCATTCTCGTCGGGGGTGGAAGCATCCTTGTCCCGGACAAGCTCCAAGGCGTCGCCCGGATCGTCAGACCGGACCATTACGATGCGGCGAACGCGATCGGCGCGGCGCTCGGCGAGGTGAGCGGGGAGACGGAACGCATTTACTCGCTCGATGAAATGACCTACGACGAAGCGATGACGGATGCCAAAAACCATGCCATCGAGCAGGCGGTGCTTGCCGGAGCCGACCGGGCGACGGTGCAAATTGTGCTTTCGGAGGACATTCCGCTCGCGTATATGCCGGGCAATGCATTGCTCGTGAAAGTGAAGGCGGCGGGACGTTTGTAAAAACGTCCGAAAACGATTGAAACAAGGAGGCTTCTTCCTTTGTCGGACAGACAGGGGAGGGAGCCTTTTTGGCTTCGGAAACACCCGGAATTTGGCAGCCGGAAACTCGAATTCCGCCCGGTTTTTCCAGCGGATGCAAGTCGGGTTCAGCCTGAGAAATGTTAGCCTGTTTTCCATCGATCCCTCCCGTATATCCCCCCCGCAGAGACATATACTTTGTAAGAAGGATTTTGAAAGGAGTGAACTCCATGGAACTGTTCAGCATTGCAGCCCGAACCTCCGATCCGCAGGAAGAGGAGCGCTACATCAGCATCATTACGAAAGCGAACCAGGCTTTACATAAAAAGTACAAAACGCTCAGCATCAGCTGTTCGGTCCATGAGGGGATGACCTTCTGGCGCTGCCGCGAGGACGATCCGCGTTTTATCAAAGGCAACGTGCTGCAGCAGATTTACGGGACCGCGGCCAAAGCGCTTGCCGAGTATATTTTGCAGGAGAAAGAGCGGGAGCTGGCGGAAAAAATATTGAACGAGGAGTTCGACTTTCCCGAACCGGAAGAGCATGAGCAAATCCTAAAACACTGCCGCATGATCCTGGAGAAAAATCCCGAGTTCGGCGCATCGTGGAACCGCCGCTGCGCGATGCTGGAGCAGGGCATCCAACAATGCCTGAGCGAAAGGCCGCTGCTGCACGTGGACGGGTTCCTGACCTTTCGCGCTCATAGCTACATGAAGGAACTGAAGGAAATCGTGGAATACGCGGTGGACGAATTTATTATGGACCGTCAGTACGAGGAGTTCGTAGGCATGCTGAAATATTTCGTGTACTTCCAGCAGCCGCAGGTCCCGTTGGTTCATCTGATCCATAAAGGCGGCCAGGACGTGCTGCTTTTGGATGAAAATTTGAAGCCGCTGGATTACCGCTATGACGAAGGCGTCGTCGTGGAGCGGCTGGATCAGAAGGACCTGCAGATGGAAGACGCGGTTGTGACGACGCTGATTTCCGTGTCCCCGGCCAAAATCGTCATTCATACCCGGGAGCCGCATATGGCGGTGATCCGGACCTTGACGCAAATATTCGAAGACCGGGTGGAAATATGCAGATATTGCCCCGATTGCCACGGGTATTTCCGCGAGACGGGGAAGATCTGACTTGACTGTCAAAAGCTTGGGACTTATAATAACACACATAATTCGATAAAAGCTTCGACAAAGACATGGACCTAAGAAACGGGCGTTGCAGAGAGAGGAACCGGCGGCTGAAAATTCCTCACGCATCCGGCTTATGCGTCTACCCCTTTGTAGCTGCGGCCAGGAACGTTTTCCCTTTCGGGCAAGCAAGTAATGGGCCGCCGGGTCATTCCGTTATCAGATGCTGACGAAGGATAATGCTTCGGCTCCGCATTAGGAAATTCGGATTTTGGGGCGTTATCAAAATTGGGTGGAACCACGGGTACAGACACTCGTCCCTATGTTTTTAGGGATGGGTGTTTTTTTGTATGCTTTTGGTTGAATTTTGAAGGAGGAATGAAAGGTGTCAGTAAGTATCAAACTGCCGGACGGTTCGGTCCGGGAATACGCGGAAGGAAGCACGATCGAGGATGTGGCCGCATCGATCAGCAGCGGTCTGAAGAAAAACGCGGCAGCCGGCAAAATGGACGGGATTGTCGTGGATTTGTCCACCCCGCTCAAAGAGGGCGCGACAATCGAAATCGTGACGCTTGATTCGCCGGAAGGCCTGGAAGTGATGCGTCACAGCACGGCCCACTTGATGGCTCAGGCGACGAAACGCCTGTTTGGCGCCAAAGAGGTAAAACTTGGCGTCGGACCGGTCATCGAAGGCGGATTTTATTACGATATGGATCTTGAGCATCCGCTCAACCCTGAGGATTTGCAAAAAATCGAAAAGGAAATGGAACGCATCGTCGGCGAAAACCTGCCGATCGTACGCAAGGAGGTCAGCCGCCAGGAAGCGCTGGACATGTTCGGCGAGCTCGGCGACCCTTACAAGCTGGAACTGATCAATGCGCTGCCTGAAGACAGCGTCATCTCCATTTACGAGCAGGGCGAGTTTTTTGACCTTTGCCGCGGTCCGCATCTGCCTTCGACGGGCAAAATCAAAGTGTTCAAGCTGATGAACGTGGCCGGCGCATACTGGCGCGGAGACAGCAAAAACAAAATGCTGCAGCGGATTTACGGCACGGCATTCGCGAAAAAAGCCCAGCTGGACGAGCATCTGCACATGCTGGAAGAAGCGAAAAAACGCGACCACCGCAAGCTCGGCAAGGAGCTCGGCATCTTCACCTTCTCCCAGCTCGTGGGACAAGGCCTGCCGATGTGGCTGCCTCGCGGCGCCAAACTCCGCCGCACGCTGGAACGTTACATCGTGGATTTGGAAGAAAGCCTGGGCTACCAGCACGTTTACACGCCGGTGCTCGGCAACGTCGAGCTGTACAAAACATCCGGCCACTGGGAGCATTACCAGGAGGACATGTTCCCGAAAATGGAGCTTGATAACGAGGAGCTTGTCCTTCGTCCGATGAACTGCCCTCACCACATGATGGTTTACAAGAGCCAAATGCACAGCTACCGCGACTTGCCGATCCGTATCGCCGAACTGGGCATGCAGCACCGCTACGAAATGTCCGGCGCCCTGACCGGCCTGCACCGCGTGCGTGCCATGACGCTGAACGACTCGCATATTTTCTGCCGTCCGGACCAAATCAAGGAAGAATTCCTGCGCGTCATCCAGCTGATCACGAAGGTGTACGAAGACTTCGGCATCAAGGACTTCCGTTTCCGTCTGTCTTACCGCGATCCGGAAGACACCGAAAAATATTTCCCGAACGACGAAATGTGGGAAATGTCCCAGCGCATGCTGCGCGAGGTCGTCGAGGAAACCGGCATTCCGTTCTTCGAAGCGGAAGGGGAAGCGGCCTTCTACGGACCGAAGCTGGACGTGCAGATCCGCACGGCGCTCGGCAAGGAAGAAACGCTGTCGACCGTACAGCTCGACTTCCTGCTGCCTGAACGCTTCGAGCTGGAATACGTCGGCGATGACGGGCAAAAACACCGTCCGGTCGTCATCCACCGCGGCATTTTGGGCACGATGGAGCGCTTTACGGCCTTCCTGCTCGAAAACTTCGCCGGTTCGCTGCCTTTGTGGCTGTCCCCGGTGCAGGTCAAAGTCATTCCGGTATCGAACGCTTTCGAAGACTATGCGAAGAAAGTCGCCGAACAGCTCCAGCTGAACGGCATCACGGTTGACGCCGACCTTCGCAACGAAAAAATGGGCTACAAAATCCGCGAAGGACAGTTGGAAAAAATCCCTTACATGTTCATCGTCGGCGAAAACGAAATGAACGCAGGGTCCGTCTCCATCCGCAAACGCGGGGAAGGCGACCAGGGCGCGAAGCCGCTTGCCGAAGCGGTGGCGATGCTGAAAGAGCAAATCGCAAACCGCGAGATTTTTTAAATGCAAATGACTCGAAATTGGGCAGGAACGAAAATGAACCGGAAGTAGCGATATATGCTGCGGTCGTCTAAAAGCTTTCCGAAGGAAATGTTGAAGACAACAGCGATCGGAAGAATCCGTAACCGTAGCGGCTGCTCTCGCCTATTGAAAATGCGTTCCCCATTTTGAGCGACATCATCCTCTGCCTTGAACCTCAGGTTCAACATTCATGTATAAACGCCAAATCATCTGGACATCCTCGGAAGTAAAGGGGGAGGATTTTCAATGATGAAGGTAAAAACATGGCAGAGGATTTTGTTTTGCATGCTTTTGGTCGGGTTGTTCGCGGAAACGCCGAGTTTGTATGCGGGGTCGTTTTCGATGATGCCGTCTTACGTCGAGGACAGCAACCCCAATTCGATGATTGCTTCAAAAAACGATTATTATCTGAAACCGTTAAAATATGCTTCGAACCCGGAAATGTTCATGATCGTCGATCTCAATAAGAGCAAAGCTTCGCAATTCGCCGCGAAGTCCCAGAACGAGTTGCCCAAATTTGCCGCAAAGGCATTGCCTGCAATGACGAAACCCGAAACGAAGGTCCCGGCGAAAAAGCAGGGGGCGGTTGCGGTGACGGCTCCTAGGAGAGAGCAGGTGATCCATACCGTCAAAGTCATGGCAACGGGTTATACCGCCGGTTACGAGTCCACGGGCAAACGCCCTTCGCACCCGCAATACGGCATAACCTACTCCGGCGTGAAAGTGCGGAGGGACAAAAACACGATCTCGACGATTGCGGCCGACCCGCGCGTGTTTCCGCTGGGCACCATTTTGTACATTCCCGGTTACGGGTACGCGATCGTCGCCGACGTCGGCTCCGCCATTAAGGGACGGAAAATCGACCTGTATTTCGATACGACGAAGCAGGTTTATAAGGAATGGGGCAAAAAAGAGGTCGAGGTGCAGGTCATCAAACGCGGCAACGGCAAGTGCAACGAAAAAATGCTGAATACGCTGGGCAAAGCGATTCAGACTTATAAGTCGGTTCCGGCTTCATTGCTGGAAGAAGTCATTTAGAGCGACTGCCGCATAATTTTCTTGGCATTTCACATACTACTGACTGGGGAATAACCCCCCGGCAACCGAGGTTTGCCGTTTACGACAAGCTCAGGGAGGTGAAACGGCCATGAAAAAGCAACAACAAGGCAGCTATTTGACTCCGAACGAAAAGTTCAAAACGGAATTTGGCGAAGACACTGCGAACACGCCTACGACGCAAACGACTGGCGCAGCTCGTACAGGTGGTGCTGGCAGCGCAGGCAGCGCAGGCAGCAGCAGCTACAAAACGCCAAACGAGAAGTTTGACGAAGAATTCAAACCGACTGACCAAGCTTAAGGAACATATCGAAGCATAAACATCCGCCTGAAAGGGCGGGTGTTTTATTTTTTTGTAAATCTGTACCATTTGCCTCGGTCCCGGGACGGAGGACGATTTCATTCCCGCGCCGCTATCGTTCTTACGCCAACCTGTTGTACACTTAGATCAAAGCTGCAGAAGAGGCTTGGAGCGAAATCCAGCCCCCTAAGTTGATTGTTTAAAGGAGATACGGCTTATGAAAAAACGATGGTTGGACCGGCTGTTCGGCGGCGTCGTCCTGATCGGGATCGGCGTGATTTTCCTGTTGAACCAGCTGAACGTCATTGATATCAGTCTCGGTTACGTATTCAAGCATTATTGGCCCGTCATACTCATTGTCCTTGGCGTCAAGGAATTGCTGAAAGGGCGGAGAGCCTTTGCGGGAGCGGCCATCCTGCTGCTGTTCGGAACTTATTTTCTGGGAAGGAACGAAGGCTGGGATTGGGTGACCCCGGGCAGCTTCTTTAAAATTATCATCCCGTCTCTGCTGATCCTGGCGGGCTTGTACGTCATCTTCAAACCGACTGACCGCAAGCCGCCGTCCCGGCCGAATCAGACGGTTGAGCCGCCGGCGTTTACGCCCGACCCGCCCGAACCGGAGGATTTGACTGCAAAGTCGACTTTGGACCAGCAATTCGAGGAAAAGTTCGGCATTCCGTACACGAAGCAGCAGGCCGAGCACAAAACGATCCATGCCGATGCGGGCTTTGATGACGACGATGACTTTGATCCGGACGACATGGACGACGATGATGAGAAGGATCGATACAAGCAATATAAAAAAAGATACCGCGAGCAAAAAAAACAATATCGGGAGATGAGACAGGAAGCCCGGCACCAACACCGCCACCATCACCGCCACCATGGCGAATGGGACGGACATGACCACGACGGCGGGAAAATCAACCGGTCCTCGTTTATTGGCGACATTCACCTGGGACGCGATTACTTCCAATTGAAGCCGACGAATCTGTCGCAATTTATCGGGGATACGGTCCTGGATTTGACGAACGCGCATATTCCTTACGGCGAGACGAAAATCAACATTTCGGCGTTCATCGGCGACATCAAGGTGTACGTGCCCGACGATACGGACCTCGGGATTTCCATCCACACCAGCTCGTTTATCGGCGACATGTCGGTGCTTAACGAATCGCGCAGCGGATTCATGAGCAGCGTACAGACGAAAACCCCGTTTTACAAGGAAGCCCGGAAGAAAATCCGGATTCATGTCAGCGCGTTTATCGGGGACATTAAAGTGAACAAAGTGGGTTAAGCGCATGCGGAATATTATGAAAAATACGAAGTGGGTGCTGCTGTTTTATTTTATTCTGACCGGCCTGTTGATGAGCGCGGTGCTCGTGATCGGGGCGGACAGCGGATATCTGGTCGTAAAGGGAACCTGGGTTTGGGTCTACACAAGCCTGGGCTTCCTGCTGTTGTCGATCATGATCGGCTATGTGGCCGGCCAGCGGATCCAGCGGAGGGTCGACGTTCTCGAATACAACATGCTGCAAGTAGCCAAAGGCAATTTATCCGTGCGGATCGGGGAGTGCGATGACCCGACCTTTGCGCGGCTGTACCATGAGTTCGACAACCTGATGGACGCGATGGAGAAAAAAATGATGCTGCTGCAGCGGATGGGCGAGCAGGAGGTCGTGGAAAAGGAAAAAGCAGCCGAACGGGCCGTTTTGGAGGAACGCCGGCGCATGGCGCGTGACTTGCATGATACGGTCAGCCAGCAGCTGTTCGCCATTCATATGTCCGCCTCCTCGCTTCCCAAAGTGTTGGAACGGAATGCCCAGCAGGGGCAAGTGGTGATGGATCAGCTGATTTTCATGTCCCAGATGGCGCAAAAGCAGATGCGGGCGCTGATCGCCCAGCTCCGCCCGGTTGAGCTTGAAGGCAAAAACCTGGAGGATGCGCTCGAGGTATGGTTCCCGGATTACTGCCGCCAAAACGCGCTCAAAGGGATGAAGGAAGTCGAACTGCAGGGCAAATTATCCGAAGCGATCGAACATCAGCTGTTTTTGATTATCCAAGAGGCGATGGCGAACATCGTAAAACATGCCCATGCGCGTCTGGTCAGCATGTCGCTGCGCGAAGAGCAAAGACAGGTCGTGCTCAGCATTAGCGATGACGGACAGGGTTTTAACGAGGTGCCGCATAAGACGGGATCTTACGGTTTGTCCACGATGCAGGAGCGCGCCGAGAAATTGGGCGGAAAAGTGGAAATCATCAGCCGTCAAGGTTCCGGAACGACGATTCGCGTACATATACCTAAATTTGTGGAAGGAATGAACGGGGAACAACCACAGGGAGAGGATGAGGAACAATGACGGATGTTTTGAAAGTGATGATCGTCGACGATCATGAAATGGTGCGGATGGGGCTGAAGACGTATTTGATGCTGGAGCCGTCCATCGAGGTGGTGGGCGAAGCGGACAACGGCTCCAAGGTGGTCGATTGGCTGAAAAACGCCGCGCCCGAGCAGTTTCCCGATCTGATCCTGATGGATTTGATGATGCCGATGATGAACGGCGTGGAAACGACCCGGGCGGTTTTGGCCGAATTCCCCGCCATGAAAATCGTCATTTTGACCAGCTTTCTCGAGGATGAGCTTGTCGTGGATGCGGTGGAGGCCGGCGCCGTCAGCTACGTGCTAAAAACCGTGTCGGCGGATGAGCTGATCTATGCCCTTCAGGGCGCCAACCGCGGCATGCCGGTCATGACCGGCGACGTGTCGCAGGCGCTGGCCCGCGGCATTCGGCAGCGTACCGTCCAGGGAGATTCCTCCGGGCTCACCGAACGGGAGAAAGAGGTGCTGCTTCTGATCGCCGAAGGCAAAAGCAACAAAGAGATCGCCGAAGAGCTGCACATCAGCATCAAAACCGTCAAAACCCACGTCAGCAACCTGCTGATGAAATGCGAGCTGGAGGACCGGACGCAGCTGGCCATTTACGCGCACCGCAAAGGATGGGTGCAGGGAGGGTAAATGGGAGCGGTCTGGCTCCCAAGGAAATTCGTCGATCCTTTTTCTTTTAGAAATCAGTTTGAAATTGCCCCGTGGAGAGCGTCCTGATTTCGCAAGAAAAACTACCTTTAAATGCGGTCTGGCTCCCAAGAATTTTCGTCGATAAAGTTTTTCTTATCTCCTTTTTAATTGTTTTTAATCTGTGGTTAAGGTTTATAGTACATCATATATACAGATAAACAATTCCCCTACGAAATTGATATATAACAAGGGTGCACAGGAGGCATTATTATGGACGAAAGAAACAGATCGGGTCAACCTGAAGACGAATTTCAAAACGACGGCGTCAAACGTCAAGGATCTTCCGAATCGGGTTCTTCATATTATTATTCCTACGGACCGTTTCAGTCGATCGGCAAGGATCGCGCCGAACAGCATGGCGCCGAAAGCCACGGCAGACAGGAGGACGTCGAAATTACGCCTCCGAATCCGGTCCGGCCGCTCCCGACAGCAAATGCATACCGTTCATCGGCCGACTCCGGCAATCCCGGCGGAACGGGAGGGGGCGGCGGCAACTGGCAATTTAACCAGAAGCCGCCGCAGAAAACTTCCGTCAAAACGGTGTTGATTTCGTTCCTGGCCGGCGTGGTCGTCATTTCGGCGCTCATGTTTACATCCGATCGGATGAACCTGTTTACGCCGGACACGGCCGCCCAGTCTGGAGAGCAAACCAGCGCGCCGGTAACGGCGGCTCCGGAAAACAGCAACGGCAGCAATCAACCCGCTTCGCTTCCGTTGAACAAGCCGCTTGACGTCTCGGGCGTCGTGGAACAAGCCGGACCGGCAGTCGTGAAGATCGAAACGCTCGTGAAATCGAACAGCCGGAACTCGCAGTCCCAATCGCCGTTTATGAACGATCCGTTTTCGTTCTTCTTCGGCGGTGAGAGCGATTATTACGGCAACAACGGCGGAGATTCCGGATCCGGCCAAAATTCGCAGAATCAAGGAAAATCGCAGCTGGTTCCGTACGGCATCGGCTCCGGATTCATCTATAAAAAAGACGGCTACATTTTAACGAATGAGCACGTCATTGAGAACGCGGATGTCATCCAGGTAACGATCGAAAACGACAGCAAAACGTATGAAGCCAAACTGCTCGGCAAATCCAAGGATCTTGACCTTGCCGTGCTGAAAATCGAAGGCAGCAAGGACTTCCCGGTCGTGCCGCTCGGCGATTCCAGCAACATGAAAGTCGGTCAGCCGGTCGTTGCGATCGGTAACCCGCAAGGTTTTGACCACTCGGTTACGACAGGGGTTCTCAGCGCCCGCGAGCGTACGATCGACGTTGGCGACGATAACGGTTCGGATACGAGAAAATACCAGCATCTGCTGCAAACCGATGCTTCCATCAACCCCGGCAACTCCGGCGGTCCGCTTCTGAACCTGAACGGCGAAGTCATCGGCATGAACGTCGCCGTCAGCAAAGATTCGCAAGGCATCGGGTTTGCCATCCCGGCGAGCACGATCAAAAACGTCGTTCAGAAGCTTGAAAACAACCAGGAAATTCCGAAAGATCCGGAACCGTTTATTGGCGTCAAACTGATTACTTTGACGGATGAAGTAGCCAAACAGATGGGGACGGACATTGCGGAAGGAAGCGTGGTTGCGGAAGTGACGTTTAGATCGCCTGCATATGAAGCTGATTTGCGCCCATATGACATTATTACCGGCGTTGACGGCACGAGCGTTAAAACCAACACCGATTTGGTAAATTATATCCAAAAACAAAAAGTTGGCGCGAAAGTTACGCTTCATGTCGTCCGCAACGGCAAAAAGATGGATATGCAAGTCACCATCGGCGACAAAAACAAATACAACATTCCTTCTGAAGACAGCAATCAGTGATCATCGGAAGGCTACAATCAACAGCGGAAGGGAAGGTCCCTTCCGCTGTTGGCGTACAAGGATGCAAACGCAAAACTTCACTGCTACAATAGAAATAACAACGAACTTAGTCAAGAAATAAAGGAGCCATCCGTTTATGCGATCGAAAGTATTGATAATTGACGACGACGAAAAAATCATTTCCATGCTGCGCAGAGGGCTTGCGTTTGAAGGGTACGATATTATTACGGCCAGCAACGGAGCGGAAGGGTTAAAAAGCGTGCTGAACAGCGAACCCGATCTGGTGATCCTCGACGTGATGATGCCGCAGGTCGATGGATTCGAGGTGTGCCGCCGTTTGCGCGAAGGCGGAATCCGCGTGCCGATCCTGATGTTGACGGCGAAAGACGAGATCGAACACCGCGTAAAAGGGCTGGATCTTGGCGCCGACGATTATTTGGTCAAACCGTTTGCGCTTGAGGAGCTTTTGGCCCGTGTTCGCGCATTGCTGCGGCGGAAGCCCGGCCAGGAGGAAGCGGAAGACCATCGCTTGACCTTCGAAGACATCGTGCTTGACGTCGATTCCCGGGAGGTGCTCCGCGGCGGCCAGCGTCTGGAGCTGACTGCGAAGGAATTCGAGCTGCTGCATCTGTTTATGCAAAATCCGAAACGCGTGTTGTCCCGCGACCTCATCATGGATAAAATTTGGGGCTACGATTACAGCGGCGAATCCAACGTGCTTGAGGTCTACATCGCGATGCTGCGGCAAAAAACCGAGGAACATGGAGGCAAACGCGTAATCCAGACGATTCGGGGGGCCGGCTATATTCTGAGAGGTGACTCCTAAACATGTCCATACGACTCCGGCTGACAGCCTGGTATACGTGCATCTTGGCCGTGACGCTGATCTTGTTTGGCTCTGCCGTGTATGGGGTGGTTCATTTTTATACTTTTTCTAAAGTGAAGAGCAATCTTGAAGAGCAGAGCAAACAAATTCAGCCTAATCTGGTGTTGTACATTTCCCAAGGTGAATTAAAATTTGATATTGGCGGGTTGTCTGCAACTTCGGGTTTTCAATCATCCCAGATCTTTGGACAGTTGCATGATTATAATAATAATCGCGACCTGATTACGGAAAATTTGGGGAGGATGAAAAAGACCTTTCCCGTCCCTTCCGCAAAGAATGCTTTTAACGTCGATACATTTGAGACCTTCCGCTTAAACGGCAATCCTTTTATGGTCTATCAAAAGCCAGTTGTTGTTCAGAATCAGTTAATCGGATTTTTGCAACTCGCCGTTTGGACTGGTCACGAGGAGGAATTGCTAAGTCTTCTCCGTTCCATATTGATCATCAGCGCCACCATCATGGTACTCATGGCCACCACCTTCGGCCTGTTCCTCGCCCGCAAGTCGATAGCCCCGATCGGGAAAGTCATCGAAGCGGCCGACCAAATCCAGAAGGGCTCGGACCTGAGCGTCCGAATCGCTTACGACGGGCCGCAGGACGAGATCGGGCAGCTGATCAATACGGTCAACAACATGCTGGGCCGGATGGAAGGCTTTTATAAAAACTTGGAGGAATCCTACGCCGCGCAGCGCCGGTTCGTCTCGGACGCGTCCCATGAGCTGCGCACGCCGCTCACGACGATCCGGGGCAACGTCGATCTGCTGCAAAAGATGTGGTCCAAGGACGATTCCGAACGGCCGAATCTGGATGAAGAGACCATGCATCAGATGACGCTCGAAGCGGTCAGCGACATCGCGGACGAATCGAAGCGGATGAGCAGGCTGGTCAGCGATATGCTGTCGTTGGCCCGCGCCGATACCGGGCGGACCTTCGAGAAGCAGCCGGTGCCGCTGGAAATTCTCGTCGAGGAAGTGGCCCGCCGGGCCAAAATGCTGCCGCGCACGGCCGAATGGATTACGGGGGACTTTTCCGTCCTGAACGGCGTTTATATTAACGGCAACAAGGATTACATGCAGCAAATGCTGTTCATTTTTATCGAAAACGCGTTCAAATATACGCCGGAAGGCCAGGTCGTGTTCGATGCCTTTATTTACAAAAACCAGGTAGGCATTCGGATATCCGATACCGGCATCGGCATGGACAAAGAAGAAGTGCCGCATATTTTCGACCGCTTCTACCGGGCCGACCAATCCCGCGGTGTGACGGAAGGCATCGGCCTCGGCTTGTCCATCGCCAAATGGATCATCGACGAGCTGGAAGGTTCAGTGGAGGTCGTGACGCGCCTCGGAGAAGGGACGACGTTTATCATCTGGCTGCCGATCGTCTTTCCGACGCCACTCGAATAGGGTATAATGAATAGATGTTAGCTGAAACAGCATAAGGAAAGCAGGTGAAGTCAGGCATGGAAGTTATTAAAATATCACCGCGCGGATACTGCTACGGCGTCGTGGACGCCATGGTGCTTGCGCGCCAGGCGGCCCAGAACCTGGATCTCCCGCGGCCTATATATATTCTCGGCATGATTGTTCATAACAGCCATGTGACGAACTCTTTCGAAGACGAAGGCATCATCACGCTCGACGGAACCAACCGCTTGGACATTTTGAACCAGGTGGATAAAGGGACGGTCATTTTCACCGCCCACGGCGTTTCGCCCGAAGTACGGCGTATTGCCCGGGAAAAGGGACTGACGACGGTCGATGCGACTTGCCCGGACGTAACGAAAACGCATGATTTGATCCGCGAGAAGGTAGCGGACGGATACGAGATTATTTACATCGGCAAAAAAGGCCATCCCGAGCCGGAAGGCGCCATCGGCATTGCGCCGGAACACGTGCATCTCATTGAGAAGGAAGAAGAAATCGATCAGCTGGACATTCCTTCTTCCAAAATCGTCATTACGAACCAGACGACGATGAGCCAGTGGGATATCAAGCACATCGTGAAAAAGCTGCTCGAACTGTATCCGTCGGCGGAAGTGCATAACGAAATTTGCCTTGCGACGCAGGTTCGGCAGGAAGCGGTGGCCGAGCAGGCCGGCCAGGCCGATCTGGTCATCGTCGTGGGCGACCCGAGAAGCAACAATTCGAATCGATTGGCGCAGGTTTCCGAGGAGATCGCCCATGTCAAAGCGTACCGGATCGCGGACATTACCGAGCTGAAACGCGAATGGCTGGAGGGCGTCACCAAGGTGGCGGTGACTTCGGGGGCATCGACGCCGACGCCGATCACGAAAGAAGTCATCAACTATTTAGAGCAATACGATCCGAATAACGAAGAAACCTGGGAAATCAAACGGACGGTAAACATGCAAAAGCTTTTGCCACCGGTCAAAAACATCAGATCGTAAAAAGCGATGCCAAAAAAGCGATTAGGGAACAGCGGTACAAGAGATCCACGTCTTGTGCCGCTGTTTTTTTATTTCATTACATCAGTCCGTTTTCTAGAAAATACGAGAAAAAGCGGCGGAAACGATTGAAGCAGCGCGTGAGGTATCGGCAAAACACCCCAATGACCAGGCGCCAGGAACCAATTGATTTTATGGCCCGGTCTTGACGGGGGGCGGAAAATGGTTTATTGTTACTTTATCGATTAAAAGCATAAAAGCTAAAAAGCTAAAACGCGTTTAAGCAAATAGGTGAATGTCCCCCCCGAATTGATCGGATTGAAGAGTGTCGGCTTATCAAGCTTTCCGGAACCCGGCTTCCGGGATTCGATTCGGCATAAACAACCTGATAATAGAGAGGAATGGTAATCATGATCGTCATTACATCCAATACAACTCCCGAAGAACAAATCCAAGATATCGTTCGCGTCATCGAAAAGAACGGGCTCCAGGCCCATATTTCCAAAGGCTCGGACCGTACGGTGATCGGGCTCGTCGGGAAAGTGGACCCGTCGATCGCCGAACATTTGCGGCAGATGAAAGGCGTCGAAAACGTCGTTAAAATCACGAAATCGTATAAATTGGCAAGCCGCGACTTCCATCCGGAAGACACGGTGATCGACATTAAAGGCGTTAAAATCGGCGGCGACGAGCTGGTCGTCATGGGCGGACCTTGCGCCGTGGAATCGGCGGCCCAAATCGACGAAATCGCCAAACTCGTGAAAGCGGCCGGCGGACAGGTGCTGCGCGGCGGCGCGTTTAAACCGCGCACGGGCCCGTACAGCTTCCAAGGCGTCGGCGTCGAGGGGCTGATCATGATGGCCGAAGCGGGGCAAAAACACGGCCTGCTTACGATCACCGAAGTCATGACGCCGGAATACGTGGATATCTGCGCGGAATACGCCGACATTTTGCAGGTCGGCACGCGCAACATGCAGAACTTCGACCTGCTGCGCAAGCTGGGAACCTGCGGCAAGCCGGTGCTTCTGAAGCGCGGTTTCAGCGCGACCTACGACGAGCTGCTTAATGCCGCCGAATACATTCTTGCCGGCGGAAATCCGAACGTTATGTTGTGCGAACGCGGCATCCGCACATTCGAGAGCTACACGCGCAACACGCTGGACCTGTCGGCGATTCCCGTGCTGCAGCAGCTCAGCCACCTCCCGGTCATTTCCGATCCAAGCCACGGCACGGGCCGCCGCGAGCTGGTGGAACCGATGTCCAAAGCATCCGTGGCCGCCGGAGCCAACGGGCTTATTATCGAGATGCATACCGATCCCGACAACTCGATGACGGGCGACGGCGTGCAGTCGCTGTTCCCGGACCAATTCGCGGCGCTGCTGAAGGATTTGGAAAAGCTCGCTCCGCTCGTCGGACGCACCTTCAACACGGAAAAGGCCCCGGCTGAGGCGTTTGTCGGCTAATCGGCCGGTTCATAACTTGCGATATACAAGCCTGCCCACCGGCTCCCAGACCGGATGGGCAGGCTATTTGCGTGCGGATAACATAGGCTTGAAACCAAATGTGTAAGAATACCTGACACAGGTCAAAAAAATACCTGACATGGATATTGACGATGTCAGGTTTTGCGTTTTATAATGACGACATAAATAGTAGATACTGAACGTTCACGTAGAAAATGCGGGTAAATGTTCGGATAATGGGAGGAAGAGAACATGTCGGTTGAAAACGTGTTGAAAACGATCAAAGATAATGCAATTGAGTGGGTGGATTTTCGTTTTGTGGATTTGTCTGGCCGTGCCCATCACATTTCTTTGCCTGCCAGAGAAGTGGATGAGGAAACGTTCGTAAACGGGGTTGCGTTTGACGGCTCTTCCATCGCCGGATTCCGCGGAATCGAAGAATCCGACATGGTTATGATGCCTGATCCGGAAGCGGCATTCATCGATCCGTTTACCGCACATCCGACCATCAACATCATGTGCAACATCTATACGCCGGACGGCGAGCGTTACGAGCGCGATCCACGCAGCATCGCGGCGAAAGCGGAGGAATATCTGCAAGCCAGCGGCATCGGAACAGCTGCATTTTTCGCGCCGGAGTCCGAGTTCTTTATTTTCGATGACGTACGTTATGAAAGCAGCATGAACAGCTCTTCCTTCTATGTGGATTCCGAAGAAGCCGCATGGAATACGAACCGCAAGGAAGACGGCGGCAACCTCGGCTTCAAGGTCAGAGTGAAAGGCGGATACGTGCCGGTCGCTCCTGTCGATACGCAGCAGGACATTCGCAGCGAAATGTGCCGCCTGCTTGAAGAAGTGGGACTGCGCGTGGAACGCCATCACCATGAAGTGGCAACCGCAGGCCAAGCCGAAATCAACTTCCGTTTTGACACCCTGAAGAAAACAGCGGATAACCTGCTGATCTACAAATATATCGTGCACAATACGGCCCGCCAATACGGCAAAGTGGCAACCTTCATGCCGAAACCGCTTTTCGGCGACAACGGCAGCGGCATGCACGTGCACCAATCGATTTTCGACGGCGATACCCCGCTGTTCTATGAAAAAGGCGGCTACGCCAACCTGAGCGAGATGGCTCTTCACTACATCGGCGGCATCCTGTACCATGCGCCTGCGCTGCTTGCGCTCACGAATCCGTCGACCAACTCGTTCAAACGTCTGGTTCCGGGCTACGAAGCGCCTGTAAACCTCGTATTCTCCAAGGGCAACCGTTCCGCGGCCATCCGCATTCCGGTCGCTGCCGTAACGCCGAAAGGCTGCCGCATCGAGTTCCGCACGCCGGACTCCACGGCCAACCCTTACTTGGCCTTCTCCGCGATGCTTATGGCCGGCCTCGACGGCATCAAGCGCAAAATCAACCCGGTTGAGCTCGGCTACGGACCGATGGACAAAAACATCTACGAGCTCTCCGACGAGCAAAAAGCCGAAATCCGCAGCGTGCCGGGCACGTTGGACGAAGCGCTCGACGCGCTGAAAGCGGACCATGAGTTCCTGCTTGAAGGCGGCGTATTTACGAAAGAATTCATCGATAACTTTATCGAATTGAAACGCGGCGAAGCCAAAGCGGTATCGATCCGGATTCATCCGCATGAATATAGTCTGTATTTTGACTGCTAATCGAAGATGTTGGCGAAAGGCTGTCCCAGCACGGGGCAGTCTCTTTCGTTTTGCAATTCTTTAAAGCTTTAATTAGGGAAATATGCTAAAGTGGGATAAGGAACGATGGCAAACCGGGACCTGGTGCTTGTGCATTTTGGTACTTGATGCCTTCCCGGATACCTGCTATCATTGAATTCAAAAATTCGAGTACAGAGAGAGGATGGAGAGTTAACGTGAGCAAGAGAGCATACAATTTCAATGCGGGGCCGGCGGCGCTGCCGCTTGAAGTGTTGACGCGCGCGCAAGCGGAGTTTGTTGATTTTCGGGGAACGGGCATGTCCATCATGGAAATGTCGCACCGGGGCAAAGTATACGAAGAAGTCCACCATGAAGCGGAAAGCCGCCTGTTGTCGCTTCTCGGCAATCCCGAAGGCTACAAGGTGCTGTTTTTGCAAGGGGGAGCCAGCACGCAGTTTGCGATGATTCCGATGAACTTTTTGACCGAAGGCAAAACGGCAAGCTACGTCAAAAGCGGAAGCTGGGCGGACAAAGCGATCAAGGAAGCGAAGCTGATCGGCGAAACGCATATCGCAGCCTCTTCGGAAGCGGACAAGTATATGAAGATTCCCGATCTTGCAAGCATCGAAATTCCGGAAAACGCGGCATACCTGCACGTGACCTCCAACGAAACGATTGAAGGGACGCAATACCAGCAGTATCCGGCCACCGGAAACGTGCCGCTGATCGCGGATATGTCCAGCGACATTTTGTGCCGCGAATTCGACGCGACGCAGTTCGATTTTATTTATGCGGGCGCTCAGAAAAACCTGGGACCTTCCGGGGTTACGGTCGTCATCGCCCGGGAGGCCATGCTGGCCGATTCTCCGAGCCACATTCCGACGATGCTTCGTTACAGCACGCATGCGAAAAACGACTCTCTGTACAACACGCCTCCGTCTTTTTCGGTATATATGGTGAACGAGGTTTTGAAATGGATCGAGGAGCAGGGCGGCCTTGCCGGAGTCGAACGGGCCAACCGCAAGAAAGCGGGACTTATTTATGATATAATCGATAGCAGCGAAGGCTTCTATCGCGGTCCCGTGGATGCCGGCAGCCGCTCGATCATGAACATTACGTTCCGCCTGGCATCGGAAGAACTCGAAAAGCAGTTCATCAAGGAATCGGAGCAGGCAGGATTCGTAGGCCTGAAGGGTCACCGCAGCGTCGGCGGACTGCGCGCTTCGATTTACAACGCGGTGCCTTATGAAAGCTGCAAAGCTTTGGTCGATTTCATGGCCGATTTCCAAAAGCGTCATGGATAAGGCAAGCTGAAACGGACTTTAGCCTGTGGAACAGACAGCCTTTCGCCCAACGGCGAAGGGCTTTTTCGTTGCTTTATGGCGGCGGTTTCCCGCTTTGAATCTTGAATCTGAAGGATGGAGTGATTGATTATGGCACTGCATATCGTGCTTGTAGAACCTGAAATACCGGCCAATACCGGAAATATCGCAAGAACCTGCGCGGCGACGGGCACCCATTTGCATTTGGTGCGTCCGCTCGGATTCAGCACGGATGATGCGAAGCTGAAAAGAGCGGGCCTGGATTACTGGTATGCCGTTCACATCGAATACCATGATTCGTTTGCGGAGCTGCAGGAGAAATACCCGGAAGGCCGTTTCTTCTATACTTCGACAAAAGCAGACAAACGCTATACCGACGTCGAGTTCCGGGACGGGGATTTTCTTGTGTTCGGAAAAGAGACCAAGGGACTACCGCCGGAGCTGCTTGCCGCGAATCCCGACACCTGCATCCGCATGCCGATGACCGACAAGGTGCGCTCTTTGAATTTGTCCAATTCGGCGGCGATCATCGTGTACGAAGCGCTGCGCCAGCTCGATTTTCCCGGCATGAAGTAAGTTTCTAAAAGAAAGAAATAAAAATGTTTATCGTTAGCAGGATTCGACATCCGTACATCGAACTATTAAAAAAGACCCATATTTTTGTGATTGGAAAAGGCATCCTGGCCGTAAGGAGTACTTTCTAATCAGGGGGGAAATGTCCTTCGACGGCATTCGAGCATATGAATCCGCGCGAATCGACGTTTTCTTCGCGATTGTAGAGATGGTTCGGCCCCGTTCGCAAATCATGTCTATAATCCCATAAGTTGAATAGTTAAATAGGAGAGGTGTAGTTTGTCTATGAAACCTGCTGGCGTAGTTCGCAAAGTCGATCAGCTGGGGAGAATCGTCTTGCCCAAATCGTTAAGAAAACGGTATCAGATGAATGAGGGGGACCCTGTCGAAATTTTGGTGCAGGGAGATCATATCATTTTGGAGCGTTATCGTCCGAAATGCGTATTCTGCGGCTCCATGGAAGAAGTGAGCGAGTTCAAGGAACGTTATATTTGCGGGCAGTGCCAATCCGACATGGCGCAGCTGCAAAGGCACGCATAATGACCAAAATCAGGCATCACGAATGCATTCGTGATGTTTCTTTTTTAGCGGCTGAAGAAAACGAAAAAAAGGCTTCCTGGTTCAGGAAGCCTTTTGGGCCGTGGATTAAAGGCCTTTGGTCTTATCATCGTTATAAGCCGCGGTTAGAATGCCTGCCAGGAACATAGCAAGCACCAGTGCAATAATCCAAAACGTTAATGAGAACGACATGAAGGCCACCTCCCGCTAATCTACCATGCTCATAAACCATATTATACCCACACTTCGGCAAAAAATAAATGAATATCGTTTTATTTGAAAAATAAAAAGTGGGTCGGCACCGGCCGCAGGCTGCCGTCCGACGGATGGTTGACGACTCTTCCGTTCACAATAAGGGAAGAAGAACCGCCGCCGTCAAGATTATAGGCATCAATGACGCCAAGCCCGTACAGTTTGCTTTGAAGCTCTTGCAGAGTCGCCCCGGAGCTGCCGCTTTCGTTGTAACCGTCGACGACAAGGATCAAAAGCTGGTCGTCCTTATAGTTTCCGATCAAGGTACGCGGCGCACGGTACGGGGACGTTTTCCATTTTTCCGGAATCGGCATCGGCTGCCCGTTTTTCAGCAGAACCGGCACGAACGTAGCCCCGAATCTCGGTTTGAGGCGATCCAAATCCGCCTGGTTCGAAAATTTGCCGCCGATCAGCTTGCCAGCATCGTTCAGGCCCACAAAAAACAGATCCTTGAAGCTGGGCTCGAATCCGTTGACGTATTTTCCGTTCAGCACCGTGGTGCTCAGCGGGTAACGCTTGCCGCCGCTATCGGCAAACCCTCCGGCGTTGATGCCGGCCACGGCGCCTTTCCGGTTGACGGCCTGAAGCGTCGTTTCCGCCCCGCCGACTTTGTCGCGGCCAAGCGCCATCTGCATGGCGTCCGGGTCCTTGAGCTTCACTTTCATCGCGTACCCCTGGTATACGCCGGGATTCACGCGGTACAGCTCGATCCGGATCCGGCTGCTTTCGACCCGCTCGAACGGGGTACCGAGCTTGACGCTGATCCTGCGATTATAAATGGACTCGGGTCGCGCCGCCTGGGTTTGCGCCGTCTTGACGATGGCATTCATGGCGGCGGTCGTCTGTTTATACAGGGCCGAAGTTTTGCGAATCGAAGAAATGGTCGCCTTTACGGTTTGATCGGCCTTGTCCAGGTTTTGCTTGAGCTGCACCGTTTGGGCCGCCAGCGTTTGCTTAGGGACGTAGGAGGCCGTATGTACCTCCACATGCATCGAATTGAAGCTGAACAACATAAACGCGAACATGCCCAAAAAAGGTCCGGTCGCAAGCAGGAAAAACCGGTTGATTTTCTTTTTCGTCGAAATCATTTCAGCAAGTCCATTTTCCGCTGAAGTTCGCTCAGCTGTTTTTTGACTTCGTTCAGCTGGGTGTACAGCTTATTGCTGTTATCCGTTTTGCTGGTCGCGTTGTCTTTGGTGAACGTCAGCAGCTCGTTAAACGACTGCACCTTGCTTTCGAGCTCTTTTACTTCCCCGGACAATTCCGCAAACCTGGCTTCATAGCTTTGCTTCAGCTCATCCATTTGTTTGTGCGTGTCGGCCTGAATCTGCCGGACCATTTCCTGCTTCATATGATTGCTGTATAGATAAGCGCTGGTTATGCCTGCGGCTATAAGCAATACCCAAATGATCAAAACGAGCATGACGGAAGGGGATTTTCCCCGGCTTGTCCGGTTTTGATAGGCGGAGGAAGGATCGGTGTTCGTTTGCATATCATCACCCCGGTTACAATTGGTTTTTTTGCCAGTCCTCATTCTAACATTCCCCTACCAATTTCGCAAAAATGAATCTAAAGTCACAGAAAAGCCTAAAAAGAGATTGCGCCATATGGAAGCGTTGCGATACAATCTTGTTAGATTTATTTGCTGCAGGGAGCGGGCATGGTATGTTTAACATTATTTTCCTAATTATGCCTCTGACGCCACGATCTACCTTTTATACGTCTGAAAACAAGCATTTAACGCGCTCATGACTAATCATAAATCAGATGATCAAACATTCATTCCACTTTTATCGATCAGGGGGTTTCAATCGAAATGACGAAGGTTTGGCGGGTCGTGATTGTTGACAGTCACCCCACGAGTATGCTGGGAACCAAATTGATTCTAGAAGAAAGGGAAGAACTTAGGGTTACGGGCATGGGTTCCACCTGGGAGGAAGGGCTGGTGCTCGTGGCCGAACAAAAGCCGGAACTGGTGCTCTTGGACTACCAAATGCCGGAAGGAACGGCGGAAACGCTGCTGGAGAGAATCAAACATGCGTCGCCGGACAGCCACGTGATTATTTTGACCGATACCGACGGGATCAAGCTGTTGCATTCGATCGTCAATTTGGGCGGAAGCGGAATTTTGTCGAAACAGGCGTCCGCGGCCCAATTGATGCTAATGATCGACGGGCTGCGCGAAGGGCTTGCGATGCTGCCGATGGATTGGCTGAAAAACGGGATTTGGCAGGTGCAGCCGGCGGTGATCGACGGCGGGTTGTATCATTTGACGGAAACCGAAATTTTCATCATGGAACGGATCGTACAGGGCATTACCTATGATAAAATCGCGATGGAAATTTCCGTCAGCCGGCGTTCGATCGACAATTATTTGCGTAAAATATACGTAAAGCTCGGCGTGTCCACCCGGGCCCAAGCGATCGAAAAGTTCGCGCTGACCATGAGACAAAAAAGTCCTGTTTTCAATTGATCCGGGATATATATAACATGTAGAAGAGAAGATACATACCGGATCGCCGGTGATTGGAACTGGGAGAAGGAGGAGATATCATGCAGTATTCCTTTGCGGAGCGCACGAAGGCGATGCTTTCGTCGCCGATTCACTTCATGAGATCGCTGTCTACTCGGGAATCGTTCATTTCTTTTGCCGAGGAACTTCCCGCCGAGGAGTTGTTCCCGATTTCGTCACTGGAGGCTGCCGCGGCAGCCGTCATTTCCAAAAGCCCTGCGGCGCTGCAATACGGCGAGCCGCAGGGCTATTTGCCGCTTCGGGAATGGCTGTGCAAGGATTTTCAGGAACGCAAGGGAACGGATGTGCATGCGGGACAGGTGCTGCTCACGACCGGCAGCCAGCAGGCGATGGACCTTTTAGCCCGCGTATACGTTGAGCCTGGCGATCCGGTGCTGGTCGAGCAGCCGACGGCTCCGGGATTTTTGCAAATCCTGAAGATGCAAGGAGCGTCGATCGTGCCGGTCGAAGGGGATGCGGAGGGGATCAACCCGGAGCGGTTGCTTGAGGAAGCGGAGAGGCTGAAACCGAAGCTTCTGCTCGTATCGCCGAACTTCACGAATCCGACCGGAATATTGTGGAGTCTGGAACGCCGGCGGGAGGTTCTGGATATATGTAAATCGCGGAAAATCCTCATCGTGGAGGACAATTCCTATGGCGACCTTCATTTCGGGGGAATCGGGGCAAAGGCGTTTTACCGCGAGCATCCCTCCCTGTATTCGCTGGACGATGCGGGAAACGGGGGGCAGGTGCTGCATATCGGCTCCTTCAGCAAAACGGTCGTTCCCGCGCTTCGTACGGGCTGGGCGGCCGGCAACAAAAAGATGATCGATACGATGGTCATGGCCAAACAGCTGGCGGATTGGCAGTCGAGCCATTTCAACCAGTGCCTTCTCCACTATCTGCTTGAATCTTCTACCTTTAATATCCATGAACATATCCGGATGCTGAACCGCGAGTACGAAACGAGACTCAAGCTGATGACGGAACTGCTGAAGCGCCCGGCGTGGAAACAAGTAAGCTTCGAGGTGCCCCGGGGCGGCATGTTCCTGTGGGTAAAGCTCCCGGATGCCCTGGACGGCGTCGCCCTGCTGAAATGTTCGCTGGATAAAGGCGCCGCGTTTTTGCCGGGCTCATTGTGTTATCCGAATGGGGGCGGCAGCGGATATATCCGCCTGAACTTCACGCATCCCGGCCGGGATGAGCTGCTGCTCGGGATGAATTTGATCGGCGAAGCGATCTCGGAATTCACGGCCCGGAGTTAACGTTTGCCGGCCGGTTCCGCCGCGGATGAAGAAGCGGTTTCGAGCACCCCGGCATATTCCTTGAGGCTTTCGGTTCCGGCTGCCGAGAGCACGTAACGGCCGCGCCTGATCCGTTCAAACCATCCGTAATAATTATGCTGCAGGATGGCCGCCGCGTTGCCGATGCCGGTCAGGCTGCGAAGCTGGGCGGGAGACGCGCCTTCCGGAGGTGCGGCCGCCAGGGCTTGCGCGACGCGCAGCGCTTTTTCGCGGTAGGCGGTAACCAGCTTTGCCCGGCTGCTTCCGCCGACGTTATAATCCCCGCTGCGTTCGTGGAACTCGTACAATAGGCGCTCCTTGCGTTTTTGCCTGACGGGTTTCGCCGGCTCCTGGACGCCCGGTTCGCAGAGCACTTCGACAAAAGGTTGTTTCGTTTTATAAAACGTAATCGTGATGAGGCCGAATCCCAGCTTGCGGCACAATTTCGCAATATCGCCCCAACGCTGATTGACAGCTCCGCGCTTGGCCCTGCTCCGTTCGACCGCCAAATAAACGCGGGAACTTAGCTGAAGACGTTCCATCCCCTGCAGCAGCAGCGCGAGATTGAACGTTTTTTTCATTTCCACGATCAAGGGCTCCGCCTCCGCCGGATGCACCCCGACCAAATCGCAGTGCCGCACCTCTCCTTTGATTTCGTAGCCCCGCTGTTCGAAAAAAGCCTTCAGCGGCTCATACAGCTCGGTTTCATGCCGTACGGTCATGATCATTCCCCTTTGCTTCCAAGACGGTTGATTTCCTATATTATAACATTCGATAAAAGACAATCCTCCTTTCGCGAAAAAATAGGTCAACTAATCCCATGGTTCCGCATAGGTATGTAATACACTTTTCGATCAATGGATTTGCGAATATGAACAAAGAAAAACGGGATGAAAGTTGACCCTTGACGCTTTGATGGAATTTTTGACAACTCATAACGTAGTCATAGGAGGTACTAGCATGGATATTTTCGAACGCGTTGCGGCCTATCGGGCAGAAAGTGATCAACTTGCGTGGAACGGCACCTTTAAAGATTACATCGAGCTGCTCCGTAAAAATCCTTCGGCGGCGGTCACGGCTCATGCACGCGTGTATGACATGATCAAGTCGTACGGCGTGGAGGAGGTTGGCGGCCATAAGCGTTATAAATTTTTCGAGCAGGAGATTTTCGGCCTGGACCGGTCCATCGAGAAGCTCGTGGAGGAATATTTCCATTCCGCGGCGCGCCGGCTTGACGTCCGCAAACGGATCCTGCTGCTGATGGGCCCGGTTAGCGGCGGCAAATCTACGCTGGTCACTCTCCTAAAACGGGGCCTGGAAAAATACTCGCGAACGGAACAGGGAGCGCTTTATGCCATAGACGGCTGCCCGATGCACGAGGAACCGCTGCATTTGATCCCGATCGAGCTCAGGCCCGAAGTGGAGAGGGAGCTTGGCGTCCGCATCGAGGGGAATTTATGCCCTTCCTGCCAAATGCGCCTGAAGCTGGAGTACGGCGGTGACATCGAAAAGGTGCCCGTAACCCGCGTGATCATTTCCGAGGATGCCAGGGTGGGGATCGGCACGTTCAGCCCTTCCGACCCGAAATCGCAGGATATCGCCGATCTGACCGGCAGCATCGACTTTTCGACGATCACCGAATACGGCTCGGAATCGGACCCGCGGGCCTACCGTTTTGACGGCGAATTGAACAAGGCCAACCGGGGGCTGATGGAATTCCAGGAAATGCTGAAGTGCGACGAGAAGTTTTTGTGGAATTTGCTTTCCTTGACCCAGGAGGGCAATTTCAAAGCAGGCCGTTTCGCGCTGATATCGGCGGATGAATTGATCGTCGCGCATACGAACGAAGCGGAATACAAAGCGTTTATTTCCAACAAGAAAAACGAAGCGCTGCAATCGCGGATGATCGTCATGCCGATTCCATACAACCTGAAGGTTTCCGAGGAAGAGAAAATCTACAACAAGCTGATCAAGCAAAGCGATATGCAGCATGTGCATATTGCGCCGCATGCGCTGCGAGCCGCAGCCATTTTTTCCATCCTGACCCGCCTGAAGGAAACGAAAAAACACGGCATGGATCTGGTCAAAAAAATGCGGATGTACGACGGGGAGGAAATCGAAGGCTTCAAGGAAGCCGACCTGAAGGAAATGCAGTCCGAGTATTTGGAAGAAGGCATGTCCGGCGTGGATCCGCGGTATGTCATCAACCGCATTTCCAGCGCTTTGATCAAGCAGGACCTTCAGTGCATTAACGCGCTGGACATTTTGCGGGCGATCAAGGACGGACTCGACCAGCACGCCTCCATCACCAAGGACGAACGGGAGCGTTATTTGAATTTTATCGCCGTTGCCCGCAAGGAATACGATGAGCTCGCCAAAAAAGAAGTCCAAAAAGCGTTTGTGTACTCTTTTGACGAGTCGGCAAAAACGCTTTTTGAAAATTACCTGGACAATATCGAAGCTTTCTGCAACATGTCCAAAATCCGCGATCCGCTGACCGACGAGGAGATGAATCCGGATGAGCGCCTGATGCGTTCGATCGAGGAACAGATCGGCATTTCGGAAAACGCCAAAAAGGCGTTCAGGGAAGAAATCATGATCCGCATATCGTCCTACTCGCGCAAAGGGAAAAAATTCGAATACCACAACCACGACCGGCTGCGCGAAGCAATCGAAAAGAAATTGTTTGCCGATCTGAAAGACATCGTCAAAATCACGACCTCCACCAAAACGCCGGATGCAACGCAGCTGAAGCGGATCAACGAAGTCAGCAAACGTTTGATGGATGACCATGGATATTGCCCGGTCTGCGCGAATGAATTGCTGAGATACGTGGGAAGTTTGCTGAACCGGTAAAAAGCGGAGCCGTCCTCGGACAGAGGGCGGTTTTTTTCGGTTCCGGATCTCCGTTTCGGAGCCCCTTCAAACGTTCGGGCTAGAGCCAGGGGAGGGGCAGGCGCTCCCGCCGGATTTTTCAGGTACAGAAAAGATTTGCAAAAAAATGATTCAAATCTAGTGGATTACGCGTCGATATAGTCTATAATATACAAAGTTAGCATTTTAAACGGAAAAATTTAGGACTAAAGAAGGAGATGCCTGATCCATGATCAATATATCCCCGAAACGGCAGCAGCAGCTGAATTACATCAAGTTGACCGAGCAGGATATGGAAATTCTGGCGCAACACCGTCCCGTATTCGAGAAAGTCGTCGAAGAGGTGGTGAACCGTTTTTACGCCCATATTGCGACGGAGCCGGAGCTGATGGAGATCATCGGCAGATTCACCACCACCGATAGATTAAAAGAAACGCAAAGGAAGTACTGGCTGTCGCTGGCCGAAGGCAGGATCGACGATGCGTATTTGGAGAGACGGGTCGCGATCGGCCTTGTGCATTCCCGCGTCGGGCTCGGCGTCGAATATTATCTCGGCAGTTATATGACTTATCTGGACATCGCGACGGATTTGCTCCGGCAGGCCGTGCCGGATCAGTGGACCAAGGTCGTGTTTTCGCTCAGCAAAATGTTCAATCTCGACTCCCAGCTGGTGCTTGAAGCGTACGAGATGAAAGAAAAAGAGAAGCTGAAAGATTTGGCGGACGAAAAAGAGCATGTGCTGCAGGCGGTGACCGAAGTCGTGCAGCAGCTCACCGGCATGATTGCGGAGCTGAACGAAAGCGCCGGACAGATCGCGGTGACCGCGCAGGTAACGGCCGATTCCCAGGAGACGGCTCACGCGCTGATGGACGAGCTGCACGAGGACGTGCAGCAGATCGAAAGCATGGGCGCCTTGATCAAAGCGATCTCCGACCAGACGCATTTGCTGGGGCTCAATGCCGCGATCGAAGCCGCGCACGCCGGGGACATGGGCAGAGGTTTCGCGGTGGTCGCGGGCGAGGTGCGCAAGCTGGCGGCGCATTCGCGGGAAGCGCTCGAGCAGATCCAGGACAAGGTATCGGGCATTATGGAACGGCTGAGCCGCGTCCAGGCGGAAACGGAAAAAACGACGGTTCATGCCAGGGAACAGGCGAGCAGCTCGCAAGAACTGGCATCGTTTGTGAACGTGATCGAAAAGCTGACGCAGGATCTGGCGGAAATCCAGAAACGAAGCCAAAGCTGACCTGGAACGGATTGTTTAATCTTCCATTTTCCTGCAAAATAAATCGTATATTCGCTCCACCATTCTAGTATAATAGAGTATGGCATCATGAGGATGAGGCAGACGATACATTAAAAGCGTTTCGGCAATCCGTCGTTTGGGGTGATTGAATGGCTTCGATCCATGATGTGGCTAAGGAAGCAGGGGTATCGGTTGCAACCGTATCCAAAGTAATAAACCATTACCCGGATGTCAGCGAAAAAACGAGAAAAAAAGTGAAACATGCGATTGCGCGGCTTCGTTACCGTCCCAATGTCATTGCGAGAGGCCTCGTCACCGGCAGATCCTGGACCGTCGGGGTCCTCATTCACGTTCCTTTTACGAACCCGTACGTATCGATGCTGCTGGAAGGAATCAAAACGGCGCTGGAACATAGCGGGTATGATTTGATGCGTTTGTCCGCGCGGCTGAACGATCCGGACTATTCCTTCATCGACCATTGCCAAAGCCGGAATTTGGACGGGGTTGTCGTCTTCGGCGTGGAAAAGGACCACCGCAGCATCCAGGAACTGATCCAGTCCGGCATTCCGACGATGTTCGTGGACACGGACGCCACCGGTCTCCGGGCGGGCAATATTACGACGGACAACCGGAACGGCATCCGGATGGCGGTCCGCCATCTGTTCGAGCTGGGACATCGCCGGATCGCTTATTTGGCGGGCGTTTCCGGCCAGGACGTCAACGAATTGCGTTTGGCGGGATACCGGGAAGGGCTGGAGGTTTTTTCGCTTCCCTATCGGGCCGATTATGTCGCGGACGGCGACTATTCCTACGACAGCGGCATCCGCGGAATGAATATGCTGTTGGATCTGGCCCAGCCTCCGACGGCGGTCATCTGCACCTCCGACATGGCGGCCTTTGGGGCGATCCGGGCGGTCGAAGCGCGGGGGTTATCCGTTCCCGGCGATATTTCCGTCGTCGGTTTCGATAATATTTTCGAAGCGGAGCTGTTTAAACCCAGGCTGACGACCATCAACCAAAATATTCATGCCATCGGCGTCAAATCGATCGAAGCGCTGATTGCCATGATCAAACATCCCGGAGATCCGCCGCCGGTCTTGACGGAACCGTCCAGCTTGATCGTCCGCGAATCGACGGGGAAAGCGAAGGATGCATAATGCCGGGAAGGAAGAAGGAAGAACATGCCTCGAGGAGGGCTCGGGAGCATGTTCTTTTTTGATGCAAAATTTCCACATCCGGGCAAATGCATAACATGGATCGGGAGTTATTGACGAGCTCATAAATTTTGCAAAGCCCGAAAGCATATTACAGTTTCATTTTGTTAAAGGCTTTGCCGAAGCTCCATTTTGTGGGCATGCCGTATGCTCTAAAGGTATAGATGATATCGGACGGGTAAATCTCGTTCCGCATTGGGATAGAAATCAAGTCCGAGTCCAGTTGCGAACTCTGTAATTTCAGCAATAGCTCCTTTAAATCTAAAGAAAACATTTCCATTCCTCCATTTCTGATGTTGGTTATCTGCTTGCAGCAAAGCGGCTGATTGAAATGCCTGTCGGTTGGTAAGGATGGATATAAGGGAGTGATGCTAAATGACGGTGCTGTTCAGTTTATCGATAATAGCCATTTGTTATATACTGTATCTGTATTACAATCAAAAACGCATGTTAGAGAATTATCACAGCAATGCGCTCGATGCGTTCTCGTCACACGAAGATATGAAGGAGACCCTTCGTATTGGTTTGTATAATCGTTTCAAGCGGGAGTTGGAGCAGGAGAAAGACAATGATCCGTTAATGTTTGAACATTTTGTTGCTGATATCTTGACAACCGTTCGAGGTGGTAACACTTACGTTACTAAGAGTTCAGGAGATTTTGGTGTCGATATTGAAGAACAAACTGAAAACGGATTGTACCTGGGGCAAGTGAAATGTTACAACGATATGAATCTGGTTGGATTTGGACCAATCGCGATTATCCATTCCCAGATGGTTAAGCAAGGTGCGGTAGGGGGTTATGTGGTGACGACAAGTGATTTTACATCTAATGCTCGTATCTACGCTGAAGGATTAAATATTGACTTAATTAACGGCAGACAGTTGGTGGAGCTATGGCTGGAACATTTGGAGACCAAACGTGAAGAGGTTGAGGTGCTAAATCCAATACCGCAAATGTAATTGACGCTCAAGCGACAGTTATTTACTAATGAGCTGCAGGTTGAATATATGCTATAATTCAGCTATGAGAGTTATGCTTAGCAGGCTAGCGATATCTTCGAAGGAGGTTGCAAGGATGAATTTTAGTCTAAGAGCTCCTGACGGTACGGTGATTGAATCGTATCATAAAGACCGCAAAGAATTTATTCGGATTGATGGCATGGAATATGAAGTGTACAATCCGGTAGATGATTTAGATTCCGACCCTGAGATTAGACAAATGATCGAAGCTTCTGAAAAGGACATTCACCAAGGAAAACTTTACTCGACAGATGATTTGATTGAAGCGGTAAAGCGTGGTGAAGTGTAATTGATTGTTCAGTGGACCGAAACGGCAGTGCGCCGACTCCATCAAATCAAGAGCGATCATTACACAGAACAAGAAACGGTGGAATACAAGATTAATCTCATTCGACGCGTAGAAGATAAAGTGATTAGGATGGGAACGACCATGCCATCTCGGGAATACCGTAATATTTTCTACTGCATGGTTGACCGCTATATTGTGTCTTACAAGGTGCTGAATAATGGTGAGCGATATGTGATTACCTCTTTCAAGCACGGGGCAATGAAGCGCACTTTTAAATTTTAACGAAAGCCGGATCCATATTAAACTGTACCCTATCGAGAAGACACTTTAAAAAAGTCTCTCGGTAGGGTACTTTTGTTTATAAGCAAAACGATGGGGAGGGGGAATTGGCGGATCATGAAAAAATACGGCATTTTGTGCCCTTTCAGGAAGGCAAATCCCTATAAGAGAATGATGAAAGCTACTCATGAGCACCGGGTCGTTCCTAACCTGCTGAATCGGGAATTTAAGCAGAATGTTCCTGGTAAGGTATTGCTGACGGATATCACCTATCTATTCTACGGTTCAAGTAAGAAAGCCTATTTACCAACAATCAAGGACAGTTCAACCAATGAAATTCTGGCCTATCATGTATCAGACCGGATCACAATGGACCTTGCGACAGATACCCTTCTTAAGCTTAAGAAAAACAGAAGCTTTAAAAAGGCCGATGGTGCCTTCATTCATTCTGATCAGGGATCTCATTATACACATCCGGATTTTCAAAAAATGGTTAAGAAAATGAAATTGAAACAATCCATGTCCAGGCGGGGAAACTGCTGGGATAACGCCCCTCAGGAATCCTTTTTTGGCCATTTTAAAGATCAGGCCTCCATTAAATCTTGTTTGACTTTGAACGAGTTAAAACAGGAGATCAAGTCCTACATGACCTATTACAACCACTATAGATATCAATGGAATTTAAAAAAAGATGACCCCTGTTCTCAATACAGAGATCATCTTCTTCAATCTGCCTGGGCTTTTTTAAGAATGTCCTTTACAAGCGGTACAGTTTAGGCTCGGGAGCATGTTCTTTTTTGATGCAAAATTTCCACATCCGGACACCATTCATTATAATAGGTACAACCGGAAAAACGGCTGCTGCAGGCAGCGGGAGGGCTGACTGATGAATCAAAAAAAAGT
Organism: Paenibacillus sp. YAE3; assembly: GCF_057546105.1. Classification (NCBI taxonomy): domain Bacteria; kingdom Bacillati; phylum Bacillota; class Bacilli; order Caryophanales; family Paenibacillaceae; genus Paenibacillus; species Paenibacillus sp. YAE3. Next base: position 247,928 of record NZ_BAAIYF010000004.1, read on the forward strand.
GCTGGTTGCAGACGACGAGGAAAGCATCCGCAGCGCTATCGTATATGCATTGAAACGCGAAGGGTTTGAGGTCGCAACGGCGGCGGATGGGGAGGAGGCCCTGCAAAAGGCCGCTTCGTTCCGCCCCGATCTGATCGTCCTGGACGTCATGATGCCCAAACTGAACGGCTACGAGGTTTGCAGGAGGCTGGAACATGAGAAAGGGCTTGGCATCCTATTGCTGACGGTGAAAAACGATATCGTCGACAAAGTGCTCGGACTCGAGCTTGGCGCAGACGATTTCATGAGCAAACCGTTCGATATCCGCGAGCTCGTCGCCCGTGCCAAATCGATCGTCCGCCGGCTGGACAAAGGAAGCGACGGGACGTCTTCGCCCGACTCGGAGGTATACCGCCTCGAAGGCTTAAAAGTCGATACGGTCCGGCGAACGGCGGAGATGAACGGCGAACCGATGGATTTGACGCCGAAAGAATTCGACCTGCTGGCGCTTTTGGTGTCCCATGCCGGACGTGTATATACCCGCGAGGATTTGCTCGATCTCGTATGGGGGATGGCGTATTTCGGCGGTACGCGCACCGTGGACATCCATATTCAGCGCCTGCGCAAAAAGCTTGGGGACGCCCATTATTTGTTGCAAACGGTATACGGGATCGGGTATAAGGCGATGGAGAAATAAGCGGAACGTGGGACGGACAAAAAATAAGCAACCTCGCTTCCGGTGTAGACCGAAGCCAAGGTTGCTTATTGCCGTTGCTTGTTTATGAGGGCTGCAAGAGGCTCTAAGTCGACGAGGCCTCGCCTTTTCTCTCTCGCGTACTCCGCCTCATTGCAAAAATGGCCTTGCGCCGGCTTCTTACCGGGCAAGACCACTTTTTTTCTTCGTACCTTTGGCTTTTTCTTGGCCTTAAAACCCAAACATCACACAAACTTGCGGTGCAGCTTTTTGCCGTCGTACGAAAACATCACTTTTTTATCTTCGATCACCGTCTCGAGATGCACCGTGCGTCCCCACAGCTGATACACGTAGGGCATCGTGCGTTCCATGTATTTCAGGTCGAGTTCGGTGCCTTCGTATTCATGCCGGATGACCATTTCCCCGTTCCGCATGTAATCCCCGTCGGACACGACCAGGTACGGGTTGCCGCCGTTGACCCTGGAGACGACGAGCTGGTCGCGGACGCGTTCCCAGGCTTTGTCGGTAATTTTCCATTCCGGGCCTTTTTTCTCGAATACGTATAAATCCAAATCATCGGTCAGTTCTTTCGTCAAATAGTTGCGGATAAAGGAAATATCGGAATCGTACTCGCGTACCTCGAATATTTTTTGGCGCCCCTGCCCGGGTTTGCGTCCGGCAAGCTCCTGCTCTTCCCGGGTCGGGTGATCCCAGCGCCGCTCGATATCCTCGAAAATTTTCAGCCCCAAATAATACGGGTTCAGGCTGTTGCGCGACGGCTGCACGACGGAGGCATTCAGTTTGGCGAATTCGATCGTTTCCTCGCTCGCGAGGTCCAGCTCCCGGATGATGCGCTGATGCCAATACGAAGCCCAGCCTTCGTTCATGATTTTCGTTTCGATTTGCGGCCAAAAATACAGCATTTCCTCGCGCAGCATGCTCATGATGTCCCGCTGCCAGTCCTCCAGCACTTCGGAAAACTCCTGGATGAACCACATGATGTCTTTTTCCGGTTCGGGCGGGAAACGGCGCGGGCCTGGTTCGCCTTTTTCTTTGTTTCTGGGCTCATCCAGGCTCCACAGATCGTCGTATTCGCTGGTTTTCGGCTCGCGTTTGGCCGATTCTTTTTGTTCTTTGATTTTGTATTCCATGTATTGCTGCTTATCGAAATGCTGCGGTTTGATGAGCTGCGGATCGACATGCTCCTGGATGCTCAGGACGGCGTCGATGAAATTTTCAACGGCTTCGGTGCCGTATTCCATTTCGTAGCGGCTGATCCGTTCGGCCGTGGCCGACATGCTCTCCACCATGTTGCGGTTGGAAGCGGAGAAGCGGTAATTGTTTTTGAAAAAATCGCAGTGGGCGAGGACGTGCGCGACGATCAGCTTGTTTTGGATCAGGGAATTGCCGTCGAGCAAAAACGCGTAGCAGGGGTTGGAGTTGATGACCAGCTCGTAAATTTTGCTGAGCCCGAAGTCGTATTGCATCTTCATTTTGTTGAAGGTTTTGCCGAAGCTCCAGTGCGAGAATCGGGTCGGCATGCCGTAGGCGCCGAAGGTATAAATAATGTCTGCCGGGCAGATTTCGTAACGCATCGGATAATAATCCAGGCCAAAACCGTCGGCAATTTCCATGATTTCGCGGATGGCATATTCGAGTTGTTTGATTTCATCGCTCATGAGTAAGTAGCTCCTTCCCAGTGTCCAGAAGAACGCCGGTAAGCGCCGAACGGGTTAAAATCATGATGTTACAGCTTTACGGGATGGATGCTGCGATTAGCGCCGGGGGCGGTTCTCCTTGAAAATCCTCCAGTACATTGTATGCAGCGGATGTGCGATTTAATAATGCAACGATGGACGATTGTCCTGGATGTGAATTTGATTTGACCATTCTCTAAGCGTTGCACGGTTCATGTCAATATGCTGCAGGATGACGTACGGTCGAACATCTTCAAGGATTTTCAGATATCGCTTTGCAAGTTGTTTAACTTGGAAGCCTAATATATAGAGAGCCGATTCCAACCGGAGTCGGCATTTTTTGTTCCAAAAATTGAAGCACGGTTCCGCCTGAAAAGTCCCCCAGTACATTGATTGCAGCGGATGTGCGATTTAATTATGCGAGCCTGGGTTCGGCTTGGTTTCCACAAGCAGCTTCTTCCAAATCCATATGGCAGCGACGGCCCAAACTACGATGGTCACGATCCCGCTTTCTCCGGCGACGTAAGACCAGCCCGCGGATTTTACGAAAAACAACTGCTCCAGCCAGCTGCGCGACAAATTGATGATCATGTGAATGACGACGGCCGGCCATACGCTTTGGCTCCGCCAGCGAACCCAACCCATAAAAACCGACAAAGGAAAAATCATGACAGTAAACAGCAACAAATTGATCCAGACGTTCCCGTCCTCGTTATAGCCGTTCAGATAAAAGGATAATGGAAGCAGGTCCACACGGCTGCGGTGATCAGGATCGATTTTTTGATGCCGAACGCTTGGGTCAGTCTGGGCTGCAAATACCCGCGCCAGCCGATTTCCTCCCCGAAGGAAAAAATGAACATCATGATCAGCATGACCGGCGCCCAGGAGTTCCGCGTGATATACCCTACGTATTGGGGAACGGTAAAATGGGCCGCGCCTTTGGCGAGAAATTCGGCGGAAGGCAGGTCCACGATGCCGAAGGCCCAAGCGCCGAGAAAACCGACCGTAATCGGAACGATCGACAGCAGTGCAGCCGCGTACCATTTCAACCCGCCGATTTTGGTGATGCCGAGCAGCTTCAGGGCTTCCTTTCGTCCGGGCAGGACGATGAGCAGCAGCATGACGGTAATCAGGGGCGCGAGCTGGCTGATGGCAACCAAGGCCGTAATTTTCGATAGATTGGCAAGCAGCGTCAGCAGTAACACAAGGATGCTAAAGGCCGCACCGGAGAAAGCAAATGATTTATTCATAGGAAATTCGTTCCTTTCATGTATGTGTTGGACCCATTGTAGAAGACGATTATCAAGAATTTATAAAGACGCTGGATTTGGATCGGATTTTTTTCGAATCCCGTTCTCCGGCTTTTTAGAATTTGAAAAATTTTCAAATATGGTTTGGCGGCCTGCCGCACGCCCCGTGCTACAATAAAATTGAAAATGCATCATTTTTAAATTCTTGAGGTTCATCCATTTTCTTGAAATGAGGTGGCGCGTTTTGGACTGGAATGACCGTAAAAAGAAAGCGGCGCAGGAAGTTCAGCAGCACACGACCGATGAGAGGCATGAACATCTATCCGCGCGGGAAGGCATGATCGAATCGGCTGTCGACGCATTCGCCAAAAACGGCGGGTTTAACGATTTGCCCGGCAAAGGAAAACCGATCAAAATCGAAGCAGGGGACGTGCTGACGTCCATCCTGAAAAACGCCAATGTTCAGCCGCCCTGGATCGAGCTCCGGAAGGAAATCGCCGCGGATTTGAAGCGGGTCGCAGACCGGAAGCCGTCGGTGGCGGAGATGGAAGCCGAGCTTGAAGCCATTAATCAGAAGATCCGGAAATACAATCGGCTGGTCCCGAATTCCCTCTTGCAAAAAGGGCTCGTGTCGGCCGCAAACGTTGAATCGGCTTGCGAGAAATGGGTTTAACCCGGCGACCACGGCTGAATGATGTAGGAGGTAACATGTATTCCATTCAAGAAATAAGACAGCAATTCCAAAAAGGCCGGAAGCTGAAATACGTTTTTTTCTGGGGGCATCAGCCCGCAGCAGACGGCAGCGTTACCAAAAGCTGTTTCAGCCAGTGGTGGCCCTGCAGGTTCACCGAGGACGGCGTCTCGTACACCAGCGCCGAACATTATATGATGGCCGGGAAGGCAAGGCTTTTTGGGGACGAAGAGATGCTGGAGCGCATTTTGGCGGCCAAACACCCGAAGCAGGCAAAAGACTTGGGCCGGAAGGTGAGAGGTTTCGATCCGAAAGTATGGGATGAGGAAGGTTATCGCATCGTCGTACGCGGCAACCTGGCGAAATTTTCCCAAAACGAGGAATTAGGGCAGTTTTTGCTTGGTACCGGAACGCGGGTGCTGGTGGAGGCGAGTCCCGTCGACCGCATCTGGGGAGTCGGGCTTGCAGCCGATGACGAGCGGATCGAAAATCCGCTGTTGTGGCAAGGAAACAACCTGCTCGGATTTGCTCTGATGGATGTCCGGGACCGGTTGCGGGCCGATGCCGACGGGAAGGGACACGGGGCATTTCTGTCGTAGTTTATCGTAACCAAAAAAGACGTTGCCCGGCTGCAATGCCTGCATGCCGGCAGCGTCTTTATTTATGATCCACCCGTCGTCTTAACTTTCAGTTCAGCGCGGCCTCCTGTTTGCGGAAAAACGTCCGCAGCGCCTGGTACACCTCGCCTTTTTCCTTGATGACATAATACATGAACTGATCCAGTTTAATATTGCGGTATGCCGACATCAGCGTGCTGCTGCGATTGTATTGGTTGACTTCGCCGTAACCGAACATGTTGCTGACTTTGAGCAGCTCCCCGATCAAGCGCACGCAGCGTTCGTTGTCGGAGGTCAGGTTGTCGCCGTCGGAAAAATGGAACGGATAAATGTTGTACTTGGACGGCGGGTAACGCCGGTCGATGATTTCAAGCGCTTTTTGGTACGCGGACGAGCAAATGGTGCCGCCGCTTTCCCCCCTTGTGAAAAAATCCTCCTCGGAAACTTCCTTCGCTTCCGTATGATGCGCCACAAACACGATATCCACCTTTTCGTACTGCCGCCGCAGAAAACGGGTCATCCAGAAAAAGAAGCTGCGCGCGCAATATTTTTCGAAGGAGCCCATAGAGCCTGAAGTGTCCATCATGGCGATGATGACGGCGCTGGAGTGGGGCACCACGACTTCCTCCCATGTTTTGTACCGCAGATCGTCCGGACTGATATGGTGGATGCCCGGCGTTCCGGACGTGGCGTTGCGGCGCAAATTTTCGAGAATGGTCCGCTTTTTGTCGATGTTGGATTGCATGCCTTTTTTGCGGATGTCGTTGAAGGTGATTGATTCGGTCTCCACATCCTGCTGGTCCTTCGGCTTCATGAACGGGAGTTCCATTTCCTCGAACAGCATATTTTCCAGGTCTTCCATGCTGACCTCGGCTTCCACGATATCGTATCCCGGCTGGTCTCCGGCTTTTTCGCCCTGTCCGGGCTTTTGCGCCGGATCCCGTCCCAGCACATCCCCTACCTGGCTGTCTCCGTCTCCTTGGCCGACATGCTTCTGCTTTTGGAAGTTATAAATAAAACGGTATTCGTCCAGACTCCGGATGGGCACCTTGATAATCTGTTTACCGTCCGACATGATAATGCTTTCTTCCGTAATGAGATCGGGCAGGTTCTGTTTAATCATTTCCTTCACTTTTTCCTGATGCCGGACTTGATCCTGGTATCCTTTGCGGTGCAGCGACCAGTCCTCCTTGGATACGACAAACAGCGAATGATCGTCAGATGGCATTGTTCAGCACCTCCCATATGCGCGTACTCGGTTAACGAATAAGCCATTATTAATCAAGTATATTCACGCGCGGGGATGATATGTGATACGGACAAAAGCAAATTCGCAAGTTCAAGCCATTGCAAAAAAATCCATATTCAGGCTCATTCCCGAGATTTTCGACTATTTATGACAAATATTTCAAGAATCTTGTAGTATAATGCAATTGTCCTATGATTTAGGACGGATCGCTCATAAGTCTAGCATGACCAATTACATAGCTTTTGAGGGGGTGTGCTCCAGATCATTCACGTGGGCAAGCAGTCCCGTAGGATAAGACAAGATCAAAGTAGATTGATAACGGAGACGGTTGTTGGACAAGAAAAATGTGATTGATAGGGAGTGTAATGGATGAAAAAAATCGCGCCATTATGTTTGGCAGGAGCTTTGTTGTTATCCGGCGGTTTGTTTGCGAACGGTTCCGCGACTGCCGCAGCTTCATCGACGGGCAATATTGAAGTGTTGTTAAACGCCAAAAAGATTCAGTTTCCGGACGCGAAACCTTATCAGGATGCGCAGGGGAGCGTCATGGTCCCGATCCGCTTCGTGTCCGAAGCTTTGGGAGCCGAGGTAGGCTGGGAAAAGGTAAACGGCCAAATGACCGTGTCGGTGAATAACGAAAAACATAACGTCCAGATGACGGTCGGGCAAAAGGTGGCCAAAGTGGACGGACAGGATAAATCCTACGGCACCAAAATCGAGCTGAAGCAAAACCGGACGTTCGTTCCGCTGCGCCTGGTGAGCGAGGGACTGGGGCAGCCGGTGGAGTGGGACAAGATCGGAAGATGGGTGTGGATTGGGGAGAAGAAGGCCCCGACGCTGGAGGAGTTAGGGTTGAAGCCGGTGAGTATAGAGCCGTATAGGAAGTGGTTTACCAAGAAGCAGTACCTGCTGAAGAATTTAGAGGATCAACCTTATAAAAGTACATTAATTTTTAAAATTACAGATCTTCCGACATCGTTAGTACGGGATATTTACAGCATTGAACCTTACACTGATCCTAAAACAAAGGTACCGTATCTCAAAGTAAGAGCAAAAACTACATCTGGAGCTGGTAATTTATTTTATTTAACCAATAAAAACGACATTCGTTATCGAAATCCGATTGACTCTTTAACAATCAATAACGGTGATGGTACTAAATACAGCTTTTATAAAATATGGTCTAGCGCCGACGAAGACCTTGACGGTATCGTTGATGATAAACGACTTACGATAAAGGACATCGAATATATTGGGTTTCGCTTTGGCTCTCCAGATTATATTCCTATGATGATTAGCCCATGGAAAGGAAAGTAATGGCCGTGGGACGAATACTGAAGCGAATTACTGCCATATCTTTAATTGGGCTGCTGCTCTTTTTGCAGATGCCCCTTTCTCCATTTCAAGTACAGGAAGCGTACGCGGCGACCGAAATTACTCCGCTCGGATACCATAAAGAAAGCAATTATCGATATTTCGTCGGCATGATGTATTACGAAATGTGGAGGAGCACGGATGGATCTTGGACGGATGGAGGACGACAGCCGAACAAAGGAATGCGAGGCGAGGCGACCTTCACCTACAAATTTCAGTTTCCTAACCGGAAGATAAAGAATGTTGAAGCACGGATTTATAAATATCCTGCCGATCCGGAAGTTTATTTTCAAGAATCTAGATCGGATTCATACTCGGATTATGGAGACGCAGTAAGCATCGGTACAACAGATGCAGACATAAGACCATTCAGCAAACAGGGAATTGGAACGGATACGACGACCATCCCGATCACAGTAAATATGCTTCTTGATGCTGCCAATCCAAGAGATGTAAAAAACGAGCAATGCCCCACATGTGCTCCTGAAGTCAGAGCATACCGGATTTTTGTCCCCATGCTCTTCAAAATCGAACTCGCCTCCCAACTCAACGTCAAATACTTCACGACCGACGCGAAGCCGCTAAACGTTTTTACGCCGCGGATCGATGAAGAGATGGTCGTAGGGAAGGATTATTCCTTCACGCCGCCAACGCATCCGGATTACGAATACGTTGGATTTAAAAAATCAACGACGGACGCTTCGCCAAGCGGCAATATCACGCCGGGGAATCCGTATTCCTTTACTTACGACGGCACCTTTGAAAAGTACACGCTGTTTATGTATTACAAAAAGAAGGACGGCACCGACAACGGCTGCCCTCCCGGCCAATCCTGCGAACCTGAACCTAAGCCACCGGCGGAACCTACATGCACCAAGCCTGCTCCTGCCCAGACGGTGAATGGCAAAACGATGGACCCGAACGTGTCCGCGGTCATTAAAGCCGACAGCAGGGGGAGCGAGAAGTTCGACGTGCTGCAGGGGATTCCGACCTCCGAGAGCTTGTACGGGAACGTGAAAGCGAAGGAGTATTTATACCAACATGCCTTCACTCAGATGAAAGGCGTCTGCACGTTTGAGGTCAAGGTGAAAAAGACGTACATCCTGGAATGGGACCCGGGCAAAACAGTGCCGAACCCCGACGGCAAAGGCAGCCATGAAGAACCCGACCCGCAGCGCGAAACCGAAGACAGGGAGTACACCTACACGATTCAGCGCCCGTATTCTTTTTGGAAAATCGACAATCTCGAAGTTTATGATATCGATCGGGCCACGCTGACCAACTACGCCTGGGATACGGTGACGATTCAGCCGGCCGGCTATCATCCGCCGGAATATGCGGCCACCCAGGACGGGAACTACTTCCCGCCGGACCCGCCCGGGACGCTGACCGCTCCCTCGGAAACCAAGTCAGGAGGCAAAACGAAACCTAGCGTGCCGAACGAGCAAGGCGCTTTTCAGGGCATGGCGGAGCAGGCGGTGAAGAAGGTAGAGGTCCAGAACGATTCTTTGGTGTTCAAAGGCCAGACGATCATCAGCGGCGCGCGCACCCAGGAAAACGGCCCGACGCCAAGCCGGATTCCGGAGCCGACGATGATTAACGACAACGTTTTGTACAGTCCGGGACATGTGATCAGCAAAACGAAAACGAACAAAAACAGCCAGCCCAGCACTGGCGAAATCTTTTACAACCTGATGGACGGCAGCATCAACGGGGGTTCGAACCGATCCTTCCCGATCCCGGGCATCAACCCGGTGACGGTGCATACGCCGGTCGTCATTTACGCCTCCACGACGGATGATCGGGCGCATAACCAAAAAACGAATCCGGCCGCCGGCCGCAACGCGACCATATTGGACCGGCCGTTTACGATTTACATGCCGACCGGCGGACAGCACCGCAACATTCCAGGATACGGCAACCGGGACTACGCCAAATACATCCGGGACAAGCAGGTCAAGTTTCCGTTTGATGTGTATACCGCCGATAAAAGCCGGTTTATTCCGAAAAACACCTGGGTTTCGATTCCGGTCATGCAAACGGCGGAGACGTTTTTTTTGCCGGTGTGGGTGGACGAAGGCTTTTACGACATCCAGTTCCGCACCATCGCGGAAAACGCTCCTCCGGACTATACCTCCGAATCGCACGCCAACCTGAATTTGGCCCATCATGCGGCCACGGACGTCATCCCGGTGGACGTGATCGGCAGGCTGTATGATTTCCATGTGACCGATATCGCCGATTATAACTGGGAAAAGGTATTCCGCACCCAATCCGGCAGCGCGAATCCAACCGGGGTGTCCTACTGGGTCGGCCAAAACCTGATCGACGGGGAGCCCCGCGGCAATAAAGCGGTGTATACGCTGCCGATAAGGCCGGGAAGCCATCCGCTGCAAGGTTACAAAAACGTATCGGTCAAAACCGGCTACCATTTCAAATTCGATTTCAAAACCAAAGGCAACATGTTCGGGCCGCTTGACGGCATCCGGATCACGCCCAGCTTTTATTTCGTCCGGAAGGACGGCAAAGCCGTCAACGCCAAAGGCGACACCCGCATTCCGGTAGACCTTTATTACAACACCAGCAAAAACAACTTCGTCAAAATCGGCTCGGCGCAGGACCAGGTCAAGCGTTACGTCATCCTGAACGACCGGCTGCGCAACGTACCGGCCACGGAGCTCCGCGATACCGCCGACTACAAATACGGGCATTACGGACAAGCCGGCAGCATGGGCAAAAACGAATATATCCAAAACTATATCCAGTCCTTTACGAAGCAAAAAACGCCTGTCGGCAGCTACAGCCTGCTCATTTTGCCGGAACAGCTCCGGACGTTTCTCAGGCTGCAAGGAAACATCCCGGCGTCCGTCGATCCGGAACGCGCCCATGTTTCCGTGCAAAAATGGTACGGGGAATACTCCCTGCCGGCCGAACCCTTCGTGGTGGAAGCGGGATTGAACGTGGCCGAATACGGGCGCACGCACGGCGGGCTGGACAGCAAGTCTCCTATTTTTCTCAAAAACGGGTATATCATCGTGAACTTCAACATTGAATCGATCCAGCAGGGGAATTTGAAAAATCCCCATCTGCAATACATTCATGCCCCGCTGATGAACCAGTGGCAGCTTGAAGGTTTTAACCGGAGCATCCAGGATGCTTACGGCCATCGCTTTGCGCTGAAAGACGGCGATATTCTCTTTTACCATGCGGACAAATCGAGCCGGGACGACTTCAGCTCCCAGGTTCCGCATTAAACAGGCAAGGAAACGGAGGCAAATCCGAAGGTTTTATGGAAACTCTACGGGTTTGCCCCGGCCTCCCGGCCTAAACTTTGGGCTTCCGCGTGACCGGCCCTAACCTCGCAACGTTTGCGTTGTTTTAGGAGTAAGGGGAAGTTTGATCCAAAGGAGGAGGACCGCTTGAATCATGAAATCATCGTTGAAGCCGCGCTGGAGTTGAAGGACGTGCAGGAGGTGAACCTCTTTTTTACGAGGACGTCCAGGTTGATGCTGGCTGTCGTGTTTTTTCTGATGGTCATCGGGATTGTCCTCTTGGTCGACGAGAGCCGGACCGGCATGGAGTTTATGATCGCGTTCCTGCTGGATGTTTTGCTCAGCGTCATTTTATGGTTCGCGTACGGGTGGAGCATTCGCCGGAAATCCGTAAAAGCGTTTTTCAGCGACCGGTTGATGCGGCAGCGCCATACGTTCATGTTTTCGGAGTCGGGCTTTCGATACGCATCCGAATCGGAATCGGCCAAGGTCCGCTGGAGCGATATTTATGAGGTGCGCGAATCCCGGAATTTGTTTTTGATTCTGCTGTCGTCGAGCCGGACGTTAATCGTGCCGAAGGATGGTTTTGCGACGGAACAGGATCGGGCGCAGTTCAGGGGAATCGTGGAATCGAACGTCAAAACCAGCCGGTTTCACTGGCGGAGGGAAGCGACAAGTAGCAAAAGTTAAAGCGCTTAAATTCACGCCGTCTCATGCGGTCGTTTTTTGCTTAAGAAAATGATGGTATGCGGCCTCCCGAAAGAAGGGATACGGTTTTTAGCCGGCGGTTTGCCTGTTCCATTGGGGGGCTCATAAGTACGTCATGTACGGAAAAAGAGGTGCTGAAAAAGAAGCGGGTTCCCAAGCCCATAAAATTAAATGTGCAATGCCGCCTTTCGCCAAAGCAAGAGCGTGCCCGGCAGGAAATGACTGTAAATACAACTGAATTTTCAACATAAGTTGTACGTACCATTTTTTCGCGCGAGTTGGTATAATATCCATTAACGATGAGAAAATGACCATCCTTGCCGCTTCACACGCCCGGTAAAAGAAAGGTGGTTGTCCATTGAGAAAAAAACGGAATCGTCTGTTGACTCAATTTCTTGCCTCTTATCTTCTCGTTCTTTTATTCCCTGTCTCCATCATCCTCGTTTATTATTATCCGCATTCAACCGAAGTCGTGAAGCAGCAGGATACGGATTGGAATACCCATATTACGGAACAATTGATGACTTCGATGGATACCTTGATGCGATATGTTTACCGCTTGCCTTCCGAACTCGTGCAAAACCGCGAAATCAAAATGTACGACAACAGCGACTACGGCCGGGTCCTGATTGCGAATGAAATGCGCAAATATAACGCCACGGACGGTCTGATCGACAATACCTTGCTGTACATCGAAAGCAGCGGTTATTTGTTCGCCAAAACAGGAAGCGCTTACAAGGAAGAGGATTTCGATAAGCCGGGCATCGGATATTATTACGAAACCTGGCCGCGCCGGGAAATGTTCGAGACGCTGCAGCATTTGAAAGCGCCGATGGTCCGTCCGGTCGAGGACGTCATCATCCCGGGCAGCAACCGCGTCCGCATGTTGACTTTTGCTTTCCCTTTGCCGGTCGGCGGATACGATCCGCCGGGCGCGGTGCTGATCATGGTCCGCGAAGACACGGTGATACGCATGATTCAATCCCTTTCCGAGAAATATACGGGCCGATTTTTTATCTTTGACGAGCAGGGCCGCCAGCTGCTGGCTTCGGAGAAAACGGATGACGCCGCAACGGAGGGGGTTCGCCGCCTCATGCCGGAACTGAAGGAGGGTTCGGAAGGAGGCGGCATTTACCGGGTGAACGGCAAATCTTACATCGTGTCGCATACGTTGTCGGGAACCAACGGCTGGCATTATGTAAGCATGCTGCCGGTTACCGATACGCTGCACGGCATTCGGACGATTCAGCGCAACACGGTGATTTTGATCGGGCTCATGCTGCTCCTCGAATGGCTGGTGATTTATATTTCGATCCGCAAAAATTACCATCCGATCAAAAGGCTCGTCGATTTGGCGGTACATATTTTCGAGCCTGCCGACCGCAAGCCGCTCGGCGAAATCGAAACGATCCGCTATGCGCTTGGCGAGCTTGCATCGGCGAATCATACGCTGGATGCAAAAGTGAAGCAGACGATTCCGATCATCCGGGAAAATCTGCTGTTCGAGCTCGTCAGCGGCCGGGCGCCCGATTGGGAGACGTTTTGCCTCGAAGCGGAGGCTTACGGCATCGCCTTTCCGCATCCGGCCATGGCTGTTGCGGTTTTGTCCATTGAAGCAGGCGGTACGGCGGAAGGATCGGATGCCGGCGGGCAGGCGTTCGCAGGGGCGGCGAACCTGCTCCGGCAGATCGAAAAGCGGCCGGAGAAGGGACTTCAATGTTATTTTTTTAAAAGCATTTACAATCAGGAAATGGTCTTTATCGGTTCCTTTGCGCCTGATTTTGCGATCAAAGCATTTCTTGATGACGTGCGGAAAGAGCTGGAGGCCGAAACCGGGGGCCGCGTGTTTATCGGGGCCGGCATACCGGGCAAGCTCGAATCGGTCGAAGCGGTTCACGTATCGTATTTGCAGGCGGTGCGCGCATCCGAGCAATTGCGCTTCCGCCGCGAACGCCAGGTGCTTTTTTTCGGCGAGATGGAAGCCCCGAAGGCAGGAACGGTATCTTACTTCGCCGAACTGCTGCAATCGTTGGAGCTGTCGATATTAAAAAACGACGCCGCTTCGGTTCAATCCATCGTGGAGCGGTTGGTGGCCGGCATGGGCAGCGAAGGGGCGCCGCCGCATGTCGTGCGGAGCGTCTATTTGAACACGGTCAGCGTCATCCTGAACGGCTTGCACCGGTTCAGCCATGATGATGCCAACCTGCTCCGGCTGACGGATGCGGCATTTCGGCACCGTTATACGTTCGAACAAATGGCGGGCATCGTCAGGGAGAGCTGCGGCAAGCTGTGCGACATGATCCAAAGCACGCTGCCGTCCTCCCGCAAAGTTTCGCGGGACGAAATCGTCTGTTTTATCGAGCGAAAGGGGATGGAGCCTGATTTCTCGCTGCAGCTGATCGCCGACTATTTTCAGATGTCGCCCTCGAATTTCAGCCATTATTTCAAAAAGACTTTCGGTCAGAACTTCAAGGAATATATCGACTTGCAGCGCATTCAGCAATCGGTGCGGCTGCTGCGCGAGACGGATCAGACGCTGGATGAAATATCGCGCAAGACGGGATTCTCCAATACGTCGAGTTTTATACGTTCGTTCAAAAAAATCGTGGGTACGACGCCGGGACAATACCGGGAAACGCATAAGGCGGTGTGAAGGGGCATCCATACGGCGCGGCTACAGGAAACATTGAAGGTCGATTCGGGGCAATAAGCCAGCCCCTGAACTCGGCCTTTTTGCGTCTTTTCCGGGATGAAGAGCAAGCGGGCGCGGCGCCTTCAAGCGCGGTTCGTCCTTCCCATGCCGGTGCCGTTTTTTGAACATATTCAAAAATTGAATCTGCCGGAAAATGCCGCTCCCGCAAGGTTTGACGGCTGCCGGTTTTCAAGCTTTTCAATAAATGCGCATGGTTTGAAAACTGTTCGTTTACGGCCGTTCGCGCCGGCGATTAAAGTGGTGGCAAGGGACGGACGCGTCCTTCGCGGACATCCCATCCGGATGAGATGAACATCTTCGAATTATTCTTTTATGAGGGGGCAAAATGATGCGATTTGGCATGCGAAAAAAAGTAATCGGTTTCACGTCGGTTCTCTTGGCAACGTCCGTCGTCATGACGGCCTGCAGCGGTTCGGGGGGAGGCGGCAATGCCGAGGATGGTGCATCGACCGATCCTGCGGGCAGCGGCAAGAAGGTAAAGTTGACGGCGATCATGACGAAACATGCTTTAACGAAGCCGCTGGCGGAGATGGAGTGGCTGCAGAAGGTCGAGGAAAAAGCCGGCGTCGATATCGAATGGCAGGAAATAACAGCGGATTGGGGGCAAAAGAAAGGAACGATGCTCGCAAGCGGGGACGTGCCCGATTTGTTTGTCGGACCAAACGTCATCACGGACGCCGATTTCGCCCAGTTCCAGGGATTGTTCCAGGACTTGTCCGGCATGCTGGATCAGGCGCCCAACGTTCAAAAAATGTTCGAAGAGAAACCGGACACGAAGCGGATTGCAACGCAACCGGACGGCAAAATTTACGGTTTGCCGAAATACCAGCGGTTCTGGCCAAGCTCCGCGTCCCGCCTCTACATTAATCAAAAATGGCTCGACAATCTCGGTCTGAAGGTTCCGACCACTTGGGATGAGCTGTACGACGTGCTTGTCGCATTCAAGGAGAAGGACGCCAACGGCAACGGCGACCCGAACGACGAAATTCCGATGGATTGGCCGGGAGGCATCGGCGGATATTTCAACGCGGCATATTTGCTCGGCGGTACCGGCATGACCCTGACCGACGGCAGCCCGCAAGGTTACTTCGTCGAAGACGGCAAGGTCAAAAACTTCCTGACCGACGATCGTTACAAAGAGCTTGTCATGTTTCTGAACAAGCTTTACAAAGCCGGCCTCATCAATCCGGAAGTGTTCACGCATGATTACACGAAATATCAATCGGTCGCCCGCGGAGACGGGGATACCGCGAAGGTCGGCTTTACGCTCGGGTGGGTGGCGTCGGACCGGTTCGGCGAAAAGCTTGCGCCGCAGTATACGTCGATAACGCCGCCGAAAGCTGCGCCGGACAGCGAGATTTCGTGGAGCTATGATTACAATTCGTTGAACTACGGCGTCAATCATATCGTCATGTCGGCCACATCGAAAAACAAAGAAGCGGCCATGCGGTTCATCAACGAATTGTATGCGCCGGAGGTCGGCATGCAGGTGCTCTTCGGGTCGATCGGTCCGAACATCAAGGATAACGGGGACGGCTCTTACGCCGTGCTGCCGCCGGCCGATCCGAACATGGACCCCGGCACGTGGAAATGGACGTCGACCATGGCGGACAACGGCGCTTTTTATATTCCGGACTCGCTCAAGCTGACGCTGGGCAAGGACATGCAGGAGGTTATCGGACAGTCCAAGCCGATTGAAGCGATCCAAATCGACGTCGACAACGATGTGCTGCCAAGTACGTTCATGAAATATTCGACGGCGGACAACAACACGATGGCGTTAAACAATACGAACGTCATGAATCTTGCCAACACCAGCTTTGCGAAATGGGTCACGAAAGGCGGCGTCGAAGCCGAGTGGGACACCTACGTCAAGGAAAGCGAAAAAGCCGGACTGAAGCAAAACCTTGAAATCATGCAGAAGTATTACGACGAATACAAGCAAAACCAATAAAAGTCTGAGCGGTGAGAACCTTCGTGCATCCGCACTCCTTATGTGCGGCGGCACGGAGGTCCCCGCAAGAAGAAAGGGGATGCTCCGATGCGCAACCGGGGAGGACTGCAGACGCTCAAACGCGATTACCAGCTGTGGATCATGATTTTGCCCGCCATCGCCGTCATTTTTATTTTCAACTATATTCCGATGTACGGCATTCAGCTCGCGTTTCGCGATTACGATTTTTCGAAAGGGCTTACCGGCGGCGAATGGCGGGGGCTGCACTACTTCAAGCAGTTTATCGACAGCTATTTGTTCGTGGATTTGATGCGGAATACGTTTTTGATCAGCCTGGCGACGATCGTGATCGGGTTTCCCGCCCCGATTATCCTGGCGCTCACTTTGAACCAAATCCGGCGCAAGCGGATGAAAAACGTGATGCAGACGGTCGTTTACCTGCCTCATTTTATTTCGATCATCGTTCTGGTCGGCATGATGAACGTGCTGCTGTCGCCGGAAACCGGCGTCGTCGGCCATATGATGAAGGCGATGGGGCTTGGACATATCAACCTGATCGCCTCGACGAATACGTTTATCCCTGTGTACGTGTTGTCCGATATCTGGCAGCATTGCGGCTGGAACAGCATCATCTATTTGGCGGCTTTGTCCACCGTCGATCCGCAGCTGTACGACTCGGCCAAAATGGACGGCGCCAGCCGGTGGCAGATGATCCGCTACGTGGATTTGCCGGCGCTGGTCCCGACGATCGTCATCTTGTTCATTCTCAGCATGGGCAGCATTTTGGGCACCGGGTTCGAGAAGACATTTTTGATGCAAAATTCGCTCAACCTGCCCGTTTCCGAAGTGATTTCCACCTACGTGTACAAAATCGGGATCATTTCCAACCAGTTCAGCTACGCTTCGGCCATCGGCCTGTTTAATACCGTCATTAATTTTATCTTTTTGTTCGGCGTCAACGCCATTTCGAAAAAAGTGTCCAATACGAGCTTGTACTAATGACACGGATTCGCCTAAAAGGGAGGAATATCCATGATGGCGCTTAAAAACATGGACGGCAAGGAGCTTCTTTTCAGGATGGCCCTCTTCGTGGTATGCACGCTTATTTTTCTGGTCATCGCTTATCCGCTTTATTTCATCGTGATTGCGTCGTTCAGCGATTCCACGCTGGTGGCGACCGGCAAAGTGCTGCTGTTTCCGAAAGGGTTGAGCTTGTTCGGATACAAGGAAATTTTTCAGGACAGCCGCATCTGGACCGGATACCGAAATACCGTTTTTTACACGCTGTTCGGCACGCTCGTCAATATGGTGTTTACGATGCCGGCCGCTTACGTCTTGTCGCGGAGGGAATTCAAGGCAAGGCGGGTGATCATGTTTCTGTTCGTCGTGACGATGTTTTTTAACGGCGGGCTGATCCCGACCTATCTGCTCATGAAGGATCTGCATATCACGAATACGGTTTGGGTGTTCATTGTGCCGTTTTGCGTCAACGTTTTTTATTTGATCATCGCCAGGACGTTTTTTGAAAGCTCGCTGCCGCCGGAGCTGTACGAAGCCGCGATGATGGACGGCTGCTCGCATTTCAAATATTTCGTGAAGGTGGCGCTGCCGCTTTCGAAAGCGATGATTTCCGTCATTGCGCTGTATTATTTGGTCGGGCATTGGAACGATTTTTTTACCGCGCTCGTCTACATCCGGGACAACAACCTGCAGCCGCTGCAAATCGTCCTGAGGGACATTTTGCTGTCCAACCAGGCGTTCCAAAACGGGGCGGGCACGGGCGGGGCTGCCGGCGGTTATGCGCAGCGTTACGCGGACCAGATCAAATACGGCGTCATAATCGTGTCGTCGCTGCCGATCCTCGTGTTATACCCGTTCCTGCAAAAATATTTCGAAAAAGGCGTCATGATCGGTTCGGTCAAAGGGTAAGGCGAAAAAAAAAGTTGCCCGTTTTCCGTTTGTGTTCACGGAGGGGCAACTTTTTTCGTTACATGTGTTTGCCGGAGGTATGCACCGATAGCGGCATGTGCTGCTTGCGTTCCGACAGGTAAACGGCCAGGGCGATCACAAACGCGAACCCGACCATGACCGCGCCGACCCAAGGTAAGGCAGTCAATCCCATATGATTGATGACCAATCCGCCGCAAAAAGCGCCAAACGCGTTGCCCAGATTGCCTGCCGAGTGGTTGGAGGTGGAGGCTAACGCCGGGGCCTCCTGCGCCAGGTTCATGATTTTGACCTGAATGCCCGGCATAACCGCAAACGCGGCGGCTCCCCACAGGAAAATGGTGATGACGGCGCCGACCGGACTGTGGACCGTAAACGTGAAGATGGTCAGCAGCACGCACAGGCTGAAGAAAATTCCGAATACCGCCGGCATCAGCTTCCAGTCCGCCAGCTTCCCGCCGACGATGTTCCCGACGGTCACGCCGATGCCGAACAGGACGAGAATCCAGGTCACGCTGCGCTCATGATACCCGGTAACCTGCTCCAGCAATGGGGCGATGTACGTGAACACCGCAAACAGGCTGGAGTTGCCGACCGCGCAGGCCAGCAGCATGACGAGCAGCTTCGGCTGGGCGAGGGCTTTGAACTGCTTGGTCAGGCTGGCTGCCTGATCCTGGCGGATGCGCGGGATAAAAGCGACGATGCCGATCAGCGCGATCACGCCCATCAGCGCAATGGCGGCAAACGAAGCCCGCCATCCCAAATGCTGGCCGATAAAGGTACCGACAGGTACGCCGATAATGTTCGCGATGGTGAGTCCCGCCATCATGATCGAGACGGCGCCGGCCCGTTTATGCGGTTTAACGAGATTGGCCGCAATGACGGCGCCGACCCCGAAAAACGTGCCGTGGCAAAGCGCGCTGATCATCCGTGCTCCCATAAGCACATCATAATTCGGGGCGATGACCGCGATGCCGTTGCCAAGGATAAATACCAGCATCAGCAGGCACAGCAGCAGCTTTTGCGGCAGCCGGTGGGTAAGGATCGTCATAATCGGCGCTCCGATGGCGACGCCGAGGGCATAGCTGGTGATCAGCTGCCCGGCGGTGGAGATGCTGACGTTCAAATCTTCGGCAACGTTCGGCAGGATGCCCATGATGACGAACTCGGTCATGCCGATCGCGAAGGCGCCTACCGTCAGGGACAGGATCGAAACCGGAAACGGCTCTTTCGGTTTTTCGGGTTTCGTTTTGGATGGATTCATGCTGTATAAACAACCTTTCTGTAGGATTCTATCCATGAAAATACTAACTGTAATTATTCTATTTTTCATGAAAATTTTCAAGAACTAGTTTGTGTAAAAAGGATTGACAGCTCTAGGCAAACCTTTTAAAGTTCAATTAATAACACCACTGGAGAAATTAATTAAGGTAAGGAGCAGTCCGTCCATGCAAAAGCATGACCAGGATTTTATCAAAAGAAAAAACAGGACGACCGTATTCGAAATCATCAAAAACCATTCGCCCTTGTCGCGGGCTGAGATCGCCCGATTGACGGGCATGAGCCCGACAACGGTCAGCCGGATCGTCGCCGAACTGGATCACCTCGATTTCATGCACGAAATCGAGCAGGAGACGACGAGCGTCGGCCGCAAAGCGATTTTGCTGAAGGTCAACCCGAAGTCGGTGTTATCGGTCGGCGTGGAAATCGACAAAACGGTCATCCGGATGGGCGCCGTCGATTTGGACGGGAGCGTGATCGGGGGCAAAAGCATCGCCAGAAACGCAGAGGAGAGCTCCGAAGCGACGCTGGGCAGCATCGCGGCAGGGATCAACGCCTTGATCGACGATGAGCGCCTGGACCGCCGGAGAATCGTCGGCATCGGCGTAGGGCTGCCGGGGATCATCGATCATGCCGGAGGAAAGGCTGTGCTGTCGGCCCAGCTGGGCTGGAAGCAGGCCGACATCGCCGGGCTGCTGAAGGCGCGTACCGGACTTGCGGTGGCGGTGGACAACGAACTGAAGGTCAAGTCGCTCGCGGAGCATATGTACGGGGCGGCCAAAGGGTCGAAACGTTCAGTGTTGATCGGTTTCGGCAGCGGCGTCGGTTCCTCGCTGATCATCGACGGCGACATTTACCGGGGCGAGTCCAACAGCGCGGGAGAGGTCGGCCATACCGTCGTCGACCCGGGCGGCCTGCGATGCGATTGCGGCAAAAAAGGATGTTTGCAGACTTATATCGCCGAAGCCGCGCTCATCGAACAGGCGTCCCGAGTCAAGCCGGTCGCATCCTTGGATGAGCTGTTTCAGGCAAGGCGGGACGGAGAGAGGTGGGCCGCGGACATTGTGGACCGGGCGATGGCTTTTATCGCGGTCACGATCGGCAACGTCGCCTGCATGTACAATCCGGATACGGTCATCCTCACCGGCAAGCTTGTCGAGCGTTATCCGGAAGTCAGGGCGTTCATCGCCGAAAAATGCATGAGCGAATACGTATGGGAGCCGCTGCGCGGCACGTTCCGCATCGCCTATTCTGCTTTCGAACAGGATGGCGTCATCATCGGATCGGGCCTGCTTGCGCAAGGCCGTTTCCTGGACATCGCCAGCCAAATCGAGCAGATGGAGCAAAACTAGGAACAATCCAATCCAAAAACGGAGGAACCAACATGTACTTCAAACCATTAGTGGAAGAATACCGCGCAGGCGTGCTCGAAAACGTTCATTTGGGCGTCTTGTGCGGCGTCAATGACAAAGGGGAGGTCGTTCACGAGATCGGCAGCGCCGAGCATGTCACCTACTTGCGCTCCGCGGCGAAGCCGTTCCAGGCCATTCCCGTCATGAAACGGAACATCGCGGAAAAATACGGCCTGACCGCCGCCGAGGCGGCGATGTTCGCCGCGTCCCACCGGGGCGAAGCTTATCATATCGAAGCTTTGGAGTCGATCATGCGCAAAATCGGATTGGCCGAGGAACAACTGCTGACCTGCCCTACGTATCCGCTGAACGACGAGCCGAAGTTCGCCTGCATGCGCGAGGGAAAGGCGCCGAGAAGGATCTACCACAATTGCTCCGGCAAACATTTCGGCATCATTGCCGCGGCGCGGGAGTCGGGATACGACACCGAAACGTACTGGCAGCCGTCCCATCCGATTCAGCAGGAAATTTTGCAGGCCCTCGCGGATATGGCGGAATACCCGGCCGATCGGATCGAGGTCGGCGTCGACGGCTGCGGGTTCCCGGTTTTTGCGCTGCCGCTGAAGCATATCGCCAAAGCGTATCTTAAGCTGGCCTGCCCGGACCTGATCCCGGATGCAGCCACCCGCGAGGCCGTTAAACGGATGACGGCGTATATGCATGATGCGCCGGACAGCATCGCCAGCCACAATTTCATCTGTTCCGAGCTGCTGCGCGATCCGAATATCGTCGCCAAAGGCGGAGCCAAGGGCGTCTACTGTTTTTCGCTGATCCGGGAACGCATGGCCTTTGCGCTGAAAGTCATCGATGGTTCGGAAACACCTTGGCCGATCATCGTCGCATCCATTTTGGAGCAAATCGGCTACGGCAATCGGGAGACGATCGACAGATTGTATGCGGTGGTGCCGAAGGAAATCAAAAACGACAATCACGTCCTCGTCGGCGAGCGGAAAGCTTCTTTTGTATTCTAAAGTCGATCGTCACGGGTCGGTAAGAAGGGGTTGAAAATCATGGATTGGTATCAGGAAGCGTCCGGCCGGAAAGCGGCGATCCTGCACGATTTACAAGGGCTGCTGGCGATTCCGAGCGTCTACGACGCCGAAACGGCGGCTCCCGGGCAGCCGATGGGCAGGGGAATCGGGGAGGCGCTCCGGTTTATGCTGGACCTGTGCGCTGCCGAGGGCTTCCGCGTGCGGAACTTGGACGGATATGTCGGTTACGCCGAATATGGCCCGGAGGATGCCGAGCATTACATCGCGGTGTTGAGCCATCTCGACGTCGTGCCCGTGTCCGGCGAATGGACGAAGCCTCCTTTCGAGCCCGACGTTCGCGACGGCAAAATTTTTGCCCGCGGGGCGATCGACGATAAAGGGCCGGCGATGGCTTCTTTTTATGCATTAAAAATCGTCAAGGATCTCGGCTTGCCGCTCAGGCACCGAATCCGCCTCATTTTCGGCACGGATGAGGAAAAAACGCACCGATGCATGGAGAAATATAAGGAGCTGGAGCCGATGCCCGCATTCGGTTTTACGCCGGACGCCGATTTTCCGATCGTCAGCGCCGAAAAAGGGCAGATCAATACCCGAATCCTGTTCCCGCAGGAGCCGGAAACGCCGGATGCGAAGGGGGAGTACGAACTGCTTTCGTTCCGGTCCGGCATCGTCGCCAATATGGTTCCGGAAGCGGCCGAGGCGATCGTTGCGGGTGAAGAGGGAGCCCTCCAAGCCCTGGAGCAGGCGTATCGAGCATATTGCAACGATAACGGATGCAAAGGCGGAGTCGAAACCGGGGAGCAGGCCATCAAGCTGCATATGGCGGGAAAAGCCGCGCATGGGATGGAGCCCGAATTGGGGATGAATGCGGGGCTAGCGCTGATTCATTTCCTGAAAAACTATTCATGGGGCAAAAGCGCAGGACATTACCTGCATACCGTCGATACGCTTTTGTACGACGATGTGCACGGGCGTGCCCTGGGCATTGCGATGGAGGATGAACTCAGCGGGAAACTGACCGTCAACAGCGGCATTTTGCAGTTTGACCCGAGGGGAGAAACGTTTTTTTATATGAATTTGCGTTTTCCGGTTTGCGGCAGCTATGAGGAGATTTTGAAGCGCATATCGGTGAAGCTGGAGGAGCACCGCCTGGCCATGGAGCCCCCAAGCTTGAAAAAGCCGCACCATGTGCCGGGGGACCATCCGATGATCCAGGCCATGCAGGCGGTTTACGAGGCCGAAACCGGCGAGCGGGCGAACCTGCTGTCGACGGGCGGCGGCACCTATGCGGCCCATTTCCCGATGGGCGTCGCGTTTGGTCCGCTGTTTCCGGGGATGGAATCCACGGCCCATCAGCCGAACGAATACATGGATATCGAGCTGCTGCTGCGATGCACGGCGATATACGCGCGCGCCTTAAACGAACTTGGAAACTTGGAGATTTAAACAGGCTGCTAGGCACAAATCTTTTTGCAAAGGGATGCATGGATAATGGAGATCAATACGGGGACACATGCCCAAGCGGAAGTCATGATAGAACTTGTATTCAGCGATGGCGAATACGCCCCTTCGCTTCCGCTTTCGGCCAAAATGAAGGAGCGCGGCGGGCAGACCTGGTTTTACGGACGCCATGCCGGAGAGCAGGATATCTTAGTCATTGGCCTCGGGGCCCGGGAGCGTTTCAGGATGGAAATATTGCGGGAGGCGGCGGGTAACGCGGGCCGGGCGATGCAGGACATCGGCAGGACGACGGCGGAGCTGAACCCGGACGGTTTCATGGACCTGTTCGGTTCCGAAGCGTGGCCGGCGGAAGCGATCACGGCCTGGACGGAAGGCTGGCAGCTCGGAACGTATGCGTTCAACAAATACAAAGGAAGTGCCAAACCGAAGCCGATCCAACGGGTTCGGATAAGCCCGGAAAGCAGACCGGAGGACGGACCGGCAGCGGAGCTTGGACGCATGCGCGCCGAGTCGACTGCGCTTGCCCGCGATTTGTGCAACGAAGCAGCAAGCGATTTGAACCCTTCCGCTTTCGTGGCCCGGATCCGGCAGGTTTTTGCCGGCCGGAACGTCAAGCTTACCGTCTATCAAGGGGAGGAGCTGAAGCAGCGTCAGATGAACGGACTGCTGGCGGTAGGCGCAGGCAGCAAGCATCCGCCCGCGATGGTGGAAATCAGCTACGAAGGGGATCCGCATGCGGAACATCTGGCCCTCGTCGGCAAAGGCATCACGTTCGACATGGGCGGCATGAACCTGAAGGATGCCCGCGATTTAAGCGACGCCCGCTTTGACATGGGCGGCGCGGCGGCGGTGATCGGCGCGATGGATCTGCTGACGCGCCTTGAGGTAAAGGCCCGCATCACGGCCATCATTCCGATTGCCGACAACGTGCCGGACGGAGGCGCGTTCCTGCCGTCCGACGTCATCCGATACCCGAATGGCCTGTCCGTGCAGGTCGTCAATACGGATGCCGAAGGCAGGCTGATTCTGGCCGACGGGATTCTCCATGCCCTCCGCTGCGGCGCCCGGCATATCATCGACGTGGCGACGCTGACGGGAGCGGTCGGCCACGCGCTGGGCCTGAAAGTTGCCGGCGTATGGGGGGACGATGAATACACCGGTCAGCTGATGCGTATCGGCGACCGCAACGGGGATCGGATCTGGCGGCTGCCGCTGGTGGACGAAGACGAAGAGCTTCTCGGCAGCCCTTATGCCGATATGGCCAATCTGGCGTCAAGTCCGTACGGCGGCGCGAATATGGCGGCGCTGTTCCTGCGCCGTTTCGTGGACGGGAAAGCGCGTTGGTGCCATATCGACATGGCGAACACCGTTCAAGTTCCCAGCTCGCGCGGATACAAAGTGACGGGAGCGACGGGCTACGGCGTAAGGCTGCTCGCCGATTTCGTGTGCGAGCGGGCCGCGGCGGGAACGGGCGAAGGAGGGACTTCCCGATGAAGCTTGAGGTCATTGCCACGACTTTGACGGATGCGCTCATAGCGGAACAAGGCGGGGCTGATCGGATCGAACTCGTTACCGGCATTTTGGAAGGCGGGTTAACCCCAGGACCGGGGTTGATCCGGGAAGTCGTGCGCCGGGTGAGCATCCCGGTCCATGTCATGGTCCGCCCCCACAGCCAGTCGTTCGTGTACGACGAACATGATCTTCAAACGATGAAGGAAGACATTGCTTTCATCAAGGCGAGCGGCGCGGCCGGCATCGTGCTCGGCACCCTGACCGGGGACGGAAAGGTGGACACGGCAGCGCTGGAATATCTCCTTCAGGACACGGAAGGCTTAAACGTGACGTTTCATCGCGCCTTTGACGAGATCGAGGATCAGCTGACCGCGTTTCAGGTGATTGCCGGTTATCCGCAAATCAATCGCATTTTGACGTCCGGCGGCCCGCTGCCGGCGCCGAAGTCCGCGCCGCAAATCAAGCGGCTCGTCGAGGCGTCCCGCGGAACGGGAACCGCGATTCTCGCCGGATACGGGCTTTCCGTGCCGGTGCTGCAGGAGTTCATCGAGGCAACGGGCGTTCCGGAGGTCCATTTCGGATCGGCCCTGCGCAGGGACGGAGATAACCTGAGGCCCGTGGAGCCGTCCCGCGTACAAGCGGCGAAGGATATCCTGCGCGGGTTCGAATAGGGGCAAAAGAGGGGAAGGCCGGCCAGACCCGGCCGCACCGCAGCGAGTATGGCGAATAATAAGGAATTCCACGAAAGGATGCAGCAAGACCGCATGGCGGCTTGCGCATCCTTTTTTTTGCCGCCCGCCATCTTAGATCCCCTCAACCCGGGGTCACTTTTTATCCTAATGAAGTGCACATTCGTATGATGTAAGCGCTATTTTAAAGATCAACCGGCACCCATTTAAAGAGGGAAACTGACTCTGCCGGCCCATCCGCCTTGTATCATTAGAATCAATCCTACAGGAAAGCGAGGAAAGCTAATGAATAAAAAGGGGAAGTCGGCGCTGGTGCTGCTGGCCGCCGTGATGCTGTTGCTGTCGGCCTGCACGTCCGGCAAGAAGGAAACGGCAGAGGAAAGCAGGGACCCCGGCAAACCGCCCGAAGCGAAAACGGAAACGGCAATCGATCCGTTCCGGCTGCCGGAGCTCGTCGAGGTGAGCACGATCAAAGCGGTGTCGCCGAACGAAAGAATCCCGCAGGGGGACACGATCGAAGACAATATGTACACCCGCCATTTCACCGAAAAAACGAACGTGAAGTTCAAGTATATGTGGTACGCCTCGGGCGACGATTACACGCAAAAACTGAAGCTGGCGGTGGCCAGCAACGATCTGCCCGATGCGATGGTCGTGGACGAACGGACGTTTCTGGAATTGGCGGACGCCGATCAGCTTGAGGATTTGACCGACGTATTCGAAACTTATGCGTCCGATCAGGTCAAGCAAATCTATGAGCTGAACGACGGCTTGTCCCTCGACAAAGCGACGATCGACGGCAAGCTGCTGGCCATTCCGAACATCGTGCCGAAGGGAGATTCCTTCCAGGAGATATGGGTGCGGAAAGACTGGCTCGACAAGCTGGGCCTGCAGCCTCCGAAGACGGTGGACGACGTGGAAAAGATCGCCGAGGCGTTTATTACCCGCGATCCGGACGGCAACGGCAAAAACGACACGATCGGGCTGCCCGGCAACAACGGGGTCGTCACGACCGATTACGGCTGGAACTATGATTTCAAGGCGCTGTTTAATGCTTTTGGCGCTTATCCAAGCATTTGGCTGAAGGACGGCTCGGGCAACCTCGTATACGGCTCCACCACGCCGGAAGCCAAGCAGGCGCTCGGCAAGCTGGCGGAATGGTACAAAAAAGGGCTGATCGACAAGGACTTCGCGCTCCGCAAAAATCCCGACGAGCTGGTGGTCGGCGGGAAAAGCGGCATCTTTTTCGGGCCGTGGTACATGCCGTTCGGCACCTTGACAAACGCCATGATGTCCGATCCGAAGGCCGATTGGAGAGCCTACGCGATCGAAGACGGCCATGGGCAGTACAATGCGACCGTCGTGCCTCCGAGCAGCAGCTTCCTCGTGGTGAAAAAAGGCTTTAAGCACCCGGAAGCGGTCATGACGTATTTCAACTACAATACCCGATTCCTGCAAACGCCGACGCCCGACGATAAAAAGCTGGACCAAACCTATGTCAGCCTGCGTCCGATCGATTTGAACATCGGCGATCCCGACGCGGTGTTGAAAAAACATGAAATGATCAAAGGCGCGATCGAGGGCAAGCTGACGCCGGACCAGCTGTCTCCGGAGATGCAGGGCCATCTGGAGCGCTGGAACAAATATAAAGCCGACCCGAAAGCGAACATCGGTGAATGGGGGCCTCCGTATGCGTATTTGGTCGGCGGGCAGCCGATGGCGGACGTAAAGTTCAATGAGGTGTATTCGCTGTACACGGCCACGACGAAAACGATGGAGAAACGCTGGAGCAACCTGCAGAAGCTGGAAAACGAAACCTATTTCAAAATCGTCCTCGGCGAGCTGCCGCTGGATGCATTTGATCAATTCGTGGCCGATTGGAAAGCGCAGGGCGGGGAGCAAATCATGAAGGAAGTCCAAGAGGCCGTTCAGAAATGACGGGAAAAGCGGAGCAAACCCGCCTGCCGGTCCGGCCGCAAACGGAGCTTTCCGCATTCAAGCCGGGCAAGAAGCGCAGAAAACCGTTCCAAACGCATTACCACTTGATGCTGCTGCCCGGCGTCATCCTGCTCGTCGTCTTCTCCATCGTTCCGATGTTCGGCCTGCTGATGGCGTTTCAGGATTACAAAATCAGCAAGGGTATTTTCGGATCCCCTTGGGTCGGGCTCGAAAACTTCACCTATTTTTTCGAACTGAGCGACAGCAAAGTCATTATCCGCAACACGCTGTTTCTCGCCATATCCAAAATCGTGGCCAACCTGATCGTGCCGCTCGTATTTGCCGTTTTGCTGAACGAAGTCCGGCAGCGGGCGTTCAAACGGACGGTGCAAACGATCGTTTACCTGCCGCATTTTTTGTCCTGGGTCATTTTGGCGGGGATTTTCTCGGAGCTGCTCCTGACCGACGGGATCGTCAACCGGATGCTGGAGGTTTTCGGAATCGGCCCGATCCAATTTTTGGGGGACAACCGCGTGTTCCCGTACATTCTGATCGGCAGCGACGTGTGGAAGGAATTCGGGTTCAACACGATCATTTATTTGGCCGCGCTGGCAGGCATCGATCCCCATCTGTACGAGGCTGCTTCCATCGACGGAGCCGATTGGCGGAAGCAAACCCGCCTGATCACGCTGCCGCTGCTTCGGGCGACGATCATTTTGCTGGCGACGCTGGCCATCGGCAATATTTTGAACGCCGGCTTCGACCAGATTTTCAACATGTATTCCCCGATCGTCTATGAATCCTCCGACGTGATCGACACCTACGTGTACCGGGCGGGCATTCTGGACGGCCAATACGGGTTCGCGACGGCCATCGGGCTGATGAAATCGGTCATCGCGTTCGTCCTGATCATTTTTTCCTACTCGCTCGCGTACAAGTATGCGAATTACCGGATTTTCTAACCGGGAAGGAGGTGAAGCTCGTGGTACGCAGCCAAACGGTATCGGCCAAAATTTGGTACGCCCTGTTAATCGTCGGCATGGTGCTGATCGCTTTGACGTCCATTGCGCCCATCGTTCATACGGTGGCGGTGTCCTTCAGCCATAAGGCTTACGCCGCAGCAGGAGCCGTATCGTTTTGGCCGAAAGGCTTCAATCTGTACGCGTATAAGCAGATCGTGGCCGATTCGAAATTTCTCCATTCCTTTATGGTGTCGGTCGAACGGGTGCTGCTGGGCGGGGCGATAAACTTTTTGATGACGGTGCTCATGGCTTATCCGCTGTCCCGGACCAGCGAGCAGTTTGCCGGCCGCAATATCTACATGTGGTTCCTGATTTTTACGATGCTGTTCAGCGGAGGCGTCATCCCGCTTTACATTTTGGTGAAGAGCCTCGGGCTCTTCGATTCGATTTGGGCTTTGGTACTGCCGTCCGCAGTGCCGGTATTCAACGTGATTTTGCTCATGAATTTTTTCCGCGGCATTCCGAAGGAGCTGAACGAAGCCGGAAGCATGGACGGGGCGGGTCCGTGGTACATGCTGTTTCGGGTGTACATTCCTTTGTCGCTGCCTTCGATTGCGACCGTTACCTTGTTCAGCATCGTCGGACATTGGAATTCGTTTTTCGACGGCATGATCTTTATGCGAAGCGTGGAGCATTATCCGCTTCAGACTTACATCCAGCAGCTGGTCGTTCAAATGAGCATCAGCACGATGGCCTCGGACCCGAACAAATACGAGCTGATGAGGCAGCTGTCGGACCAGACGCTGAACGCGGCCAAAATCGTCGTGGCCGTCGTTCCGGTGCTCGTCGTGTACCCGTTTTTGCAAAAATATTTCATCCAGGGCATTTTGCTCGGGTCGGTGAAGGAGTAGGGCGAAGCAGCTTTGACCTGCTTTGCCGAATATTATGGTGGCGTCATGTCTTACAGGCGAGAAATGATTTGCAATAAAATCATGGAGGCGATGATGTACCGTGCGAAAAAAATTACCGTCGTTGATGCTTGCCCTTCTTCTGCTGCTGTCCGCGGCACCTGTTTCGGAGGCGGCCCCATCGGGACTTGACGTGTGGGTCGTCAATGCCCTCAAAACCGTATACCGTACGAGTACGCTCCCGCAAAACCCGGAAACCGGCATTCGCCTAGTATCGGCCAAAAACGAATACGAAAGCGCCCAGATCGCCGTCCGCGGGACGTCCGATTTTAAAATCACGAAGGTTGAATTTTCAAACCTCGTCTCCGGCGGACGCAAGTCCATCGCAAGCAGCAACCTGAAGTACCATTTTGCCGAATACGGGCTGCCGGACACGGTTCAGCCGAACATCTTTTTTCCCGAACGGGTAGGCGATCCGATCTATCCCCTGTCGGACATCCCGGACCCGTTGTCGAACGAAAAATCGATGAAGGCAGCCGCCAACTCGACGCAGCCGATTTGGATCACGGCGTATGTGCCGTCAACTGCGGAAGCCGGGGTGTATCAAGGCAGCGTGACGGTCAAAACGAACCGCGGGGACTATCGGGTTCCGCTTGAGGTCGAAGTCGCCGACGTAGAAATTCCGCAAACCTCGGATACCCGTTTCATCAATTACATTTGGGCGATGACCAACGGCTTTACATGGGACGGCATGCAGTTCGGCGACGCCTCGTCGGACGCGTACGACGTCGGAAAGTATTATTACGGCGTGGAAACGTACAGCGACAAATGGTTTAAGCTGATGGACAATTTCGCGCAGGTGATGACGGATTACCGGCAGAACATGATCTGGGTCCGGACGGACCTGTTTTTGAAAGAAACGGGAACGAATCTTTCCGAATTCGTAAACGGTATTCCGAAGGATATCGACTGGTCGCTGTTTGACAGGTACATGCAAATTTTCATCGACAAAGGGATGCGAAACTTCGCGAACGCCCATCTGATCCACATCCTGAACTACATGCCGGCGGACGAAAAGCCCGATCCTTCCTGGAACGAGAAGCTGCCGGACGCGCTGCCGCAAACCGACGCTTTTCTGAACAACTATCTTACCGCCTTGCATGACCATTTGCAGGAAAAAGGCTGGACGAGCGAAAACGGCTTTACCTGGTACCAGCACATCCGGGATGAGCCGATCGACGACAATGCAACCAATTACTGGACATACGTCGCTAAAAAAGTGAAAGCCATCGTCCCTGACTTTAAAACGATGGATGCCGATCCGCACGGGATTCTATTAAATGATAAAACGAAACCTTACGTCGACGTATGGGTTCCTTTAACGCCCGCGTTCCAGGAAAAAGAGGTCCAGTACAAAGCTGAGCAAGCGTCCGGCAGCGATTTGTGGGTGTATACCTGCGAGGTCAACCAGCCGCCTTGGCTGAACCGCTTCTGGACGCAGCCGACGCTGACGGGCAGACTGCTGTACTGGAACCTGTTCCAGCATGGCGTGCAGGGGCATCTGCACTGGGCGTGGAACGCGTGGTACGTCGGCAGCTGGTACGGAGATTCGGCCATCGTCTATCCGGACAAGAAAAACATGACGGTCAAAAGCTCCATCCGTTATGAGGCGCAGAGGGACGGCCTTGAAGAGTACGAACTGCTGCGCAAAATCCAGGAAACCCGTCCGAAGCTGGCGCAGCAAATCGTCGACAGCGCGGTGAGTCCGGCGGATGCAAGGAAGTATACGCTCTCGCCGGAATACGTCAAGGCGCTCCATGACTACATGGTCCGGGCAGCGGCGGGCGAACAGGTTGGAGACGTACCGGCCCCGGGGAGCCCGTACGACGGACAGGAGGTGCCGCTGACGTACATGGCCGACAACGCAAGCGGGGATTTGAACTATTCGGGCACCTGGTATGACAAAAGCCGGCAGTACGCCTACCAAGGCGGCGTGCGGGTGACCGAAACGGCAAACGATGCGGTGGAATACGAGTTTGAAGGCCAAGGGATCGACGTTGTCGTCGAGAAAAACGAAACTTCCGGCAACATGGCGATTTCGATCGACGGTGCGGAGCCGGTCATAGCCGATGCGTACGAAAAGGTGCAGCATGATTATTTTACGATTTATGCCAAACGCGATCTGACGCCGGGCAGGCATAAGATCAAGGTCGTCAACATGGAAAACAAGGGCCTGTATTTGGACGCATTCCGCGTGTACATGGCGGAGGGACAGCAAGCGTACGACGCCTCTCTCAGCAATATCGCGGTCGATCAGGTGCCATCGCTGCGGTTCGACAGCAGCGTCCGCGAATACCACCTGTCGCTGCCTAATGGGGTTGATGTCGTGACGGTCAGACCGACCCAAACCGACGAAAACGGCACGATGTCGGTAAACGGCCGGCCCGTTGCCCGCGGCGAAGCGGCGACCGCCGACGTTCCGGAAGGCATGAGCCGCATAACGATCGTGTCCACGGCTTCGGACGGCCGAACCAAACAGGAATATACGCTTCATTTGATCAAAGGTGCCGTAAACGAACCCGGCATCAACAAGGCGAGAAGCAGCGCGCAGGTGACGGCGACTGCAACGCGAACCGGCGATCAAGGCGTGACCTACGGCCCGTCCAAGATGGCCGACGGCGATTACGGCACGATGTTTGCGAGCCCCCAAGGGTATAACGACACCCATCCGTTCCCGCATGACATCGTCTTGTCCTGGGATCAGCCGCAATCGTTTAACGCGATCGTCATGGCAACCACCTCGGGCCTGCTGCAGGGCATCACCGATATCGATGTGCAGGTATCCACGGCCGGCGTGAACTTCGATACCGTCGCCCGGCATGTTCCGATCCAATGGAGGAGCGATAAGGACGACAACGTGATGGAAAAGACGTTTGCGGCGATTCCGGACGTTTCGGAGGTCAAAAAGCTGCGGATTCAAATCAACGATGCCGACTACCGAACATGGAACATGTACGCGCTTTATGAGCTGGAGCTGTATCAGCTGCCGGATCACGGCGAGCTGGATGTGCAGGTGACGGGGCGGTAAATGGAAGGATTATCGGCGTCACTTCCGCCTCAATCGGCGGGATCGGCCGATTTTCATGAAGCTTTATATCGGGCAGAAGGGTATCTCAAGGCCGGTTCCGGTCAGGAGGTACCCTTTTTCCGGAGCGGAAAGTCCGCTTTCGTCCACGGAAGGTCCACATTTGTCTCCCGTTTGGCCGCCGTTTCGGCACAAAATGCAACAAGCAAGAAGCAAAATTGTGACTTTGCAGGATTTTCGCCGGGATATAATGAAGGAAACGGCGCGGTTTCAAGCGAAAATCGTCCCTGTTTTGCCTTGCCGCCTGCTGCCAGGGTACCTATAATCAAATTCATATCATTTTTGTAAGCGGATACAAAAATATGTTCAAAAACATGTTCGGGAGGATGGCATGGAGAAACGAAAACGGCCCTTGTATCATCGGTTCAAGCATCGGTTCAAGCTCCCCTATTCGCTCAAAAACCGGCTGCTCATCATTTTGTCGCTGACATCCCTGCTCCCGCTCGCCATCCTTGGCAGCATTACCTATTATTCGATGTTGTCTTTGCTTGAAAACAAAACCCAGGCAAGCGTGATCAGCCATTTGCATGAGGTGCGAATGTCGCTCGACAACACCTTTTCCCAAATGAACCACGTCTCCCAGCAGCTGGCGTTCGAGGGGAAGGTAGGCCAGGACGTCGAAAGGTATTTGCAGGCGAACGCTTACGGCAAAAAGGCGCTGCAGGATGAAATCAAACGGGAGCTTGGCGTCATCGGCTTCACGAATCCGAACCTTGGCATGATCTTTTATTTTTCGGCCGAAACGAACGAACGTTTTTTCGAAAATTACATGGCGGCTCCGTCGTTTTCGCTGAACAAGCTGCCGCTTTTGCTTCAGGCCAACCAGATCACGTATTACGGTCCCCACAAATCCTTTAATCCGCTTGACGGCCATCTCGTGTTTTCGGCGGTCCGCAAGGTGGATTTGAAGGAACGGGACGATATTTACGTCTATATCGAAACGAATTACAAATGGGTGGAGGCGCTGATCCGGAATCAGGAGAAGTCCCAGGGGTACGAGCATTTAATCGTGGACGCCAAAGGACGGATTGCCTTTACGGAAGCGGAAGATGCGTTTCCGGAAGGGGGGCTTTTCCCGGACATTCGGCAAGAGAAAACGCCGGTTAACGGATATTACGCTTTTTCGGAACCAAGCAATCAAGGCTGGCGGGTCGTAACGGTCATCTCCAAGTCCTCGTATGAGCATGAAGTGAACAAATGGATCGGCAAATTTACGGGCACCGTCGTCGCGGCCATTTTTATCAGCGTTTTGTTTTCCCTGGTTACCTGGCGCATGATTTACGATCCGCTGCGGGGATTGGTCCGCGAAATTCGGGACGTGAAGCATCAAAGGCCGGCCAAACCGGCGAGCCGCCCCGGCAATTTGGAGTTCGACATGATCCATGAGCAGCTGAACCATATGCGCGCCCGCATTTCGGGTCTGATCGAAGATATCGAACGGAGTGAACGGGAAAAGTCCGCGCTTGAGCTGGAGAAGCTGATGAACCGGATCAATCCGCATTTCATCCATAATACGCTCGATACGATCCGCTGGATCGCCAGAGGCGAAGGGCATGCGGAGATCGACCGGCTGGTGTCCACGCTGAACAAGCTGCTGTACTACAATTTGGGCAAAAACGGCGAACCGACCGTCCGGGCGGAGCTGGAGGCCATCCGGAGCTACATTTCCCTGCAGGAAGTCCGGTACAACGTGCGCATCGACGTTCATATCGACGTGGAAGCGGAGGTTCTGGATTTGCCAATTCCGCGTTTTATTTTGCAGCCGCTCGTGGAAAATGCCCTGTACCACGGCCTCGACGGGGACGGCGTCATCGAAGTGGAAATCCGCGAAGCGGAAACGGGGCGACTGCTCGAAATTGCCGTCAAAGACAACGGCAGGGGCATGGATGAAGAGACGATCCGCAGTTTCATCGAAGGCCGCCCGGAAGCGGGGAAGGTGGGGATGGGCATCGGGTTGCAGTACGTGGTGCGCATGCTGAAAAGCCATTACGGCGGCGGGGCCCTTTTTTCCATCGAAAGTACTCCCGGCGTTTCGACGACGGTCATGCTGACTATACCGATTGAAGATAAAGGAGATGCTGCCGATGACAAGCGTGCTGGTTGTGGATGACGACCATTTGGTGAGAAAAGGTTTTATCGGAATTATGCCTTGGCAAAAATACGGGTTTACGGTGGCGGGAGAAGCGGGTAACGGCGAAAAGGCGCTGGAGCTGCTGGAAAACACGAAAGTGGACCTCCTGATCACGGATTTGGCGATGCCCGTCATGTCGGGGCTAGAACTGATGAGGGAAGTCAAAGAAAAATATCCCGGGACGTTCATGGTGGTGCTGACGTTTCATCATGATTTTGCTTTGATCCAGGAAGCGCTTCGGCTCGGGGCGGTGGATTACATCACGAAAATCGAATTGGAGCAGGAGCAGCTGGACGGCATCCTGAGCCGGATCGCGGGTCGGATCCGCGAGGTCAAGGGCAACAACGCGGCGGACCCCGAACCGTTCCGGGCCGCTAACGCGGATGCGGAAGCCGGGTTCTCCTACTCGGCGGAGGTGCAAGAATGCATAAGCAATGCCGTAGGTTTTATCCGCGAGCATTACCAGACCGAACTGCTGCTGCCCGACGTCGCCCAGCGGGTCAACATGAGCCGCAGTTATTTCAGCCGCTGCTTCAAAGACATCGTCGGCACAACGTTTCACGACTACGTGCGCGAGCTGCGGATCGAACATGCCAAAAAGCTGCTGCGGCAGACGAACAAACCGGTGCAGTGGATTTCCGTCCAGTCCGGTTATCCGAACGAAAAATATTTTTTCAAGGTATTCCGCGAAATGACGGGTTATCTGCCGGGGGAGTTCCGGAAAAAATCGCGGCAGTAGAGGGGAAGCGTTCGGTCAGGCAGATCATTTCATTTCGCAAATATTGCAAAAATCAATCAAATATATGATTGTAAATTTCATTATGGTGAAATATAATGTCAGCATAAAGACTTATCATTACATTTTGAAGACTGGGGTGTTCGTATTGGCAGAACAGTTTGGCGTACTGACGTATCCGGAAATCGGAGGGCAAAGCGAGGCGCTTGCCGCCGCCTGGGAGCAGCTTGAACGGCAGCAGGATTGGGTGGACAACTATTTTAAAAGCGACAAATTCGACGAGGTCGTTTTTATCGGATCGGGAACCTCTTATTATCTTGCGTTAACCGCGGCCAGCACCTTCCGCAAATGGACGGGCAAAAGCGCCAGCGCCCATCCGTCATCGGAAATTTACCTGTTCCGGGAGCAGGCCGTCGCCGCGAAAAAGGAAGTGCTGCTTGTCGGCATCTCCCGTTCGGGCGAATCCTCCGAAGTGATTTTGGCGCTGGATTCGGTCAAAGGGCTGGCTGGCTGGACGACCTGCGGCATAACCTGCCACGAAGAGAGCACGATGGCGAAAAACGTGCCGTGCCTGTTGTCCCCGCTCGGCAACGAAAAAAGCACCGTCATGACCAAATCGTTCAGCAGCATGACCTTTATGCTCCAGGCGGCGATGGCGAAGGCGGCGGGCAGCGAAGCCCATCTCTCCGAGTTGAAGGAAGTGATGGCGCTCAGCAAGCAAACGGTGGAGAAAGGCGATGCGGCAGCCAAAGCGCTGATCGACGGCCATCCGGAGCTGAACAAGTTCATCTATCTCGGCATGGGCGCATACAACGGCCTGGCCCACGAAGCCTGCCTGAAATTGAAGGAAATGTCCTGCGTATGGACGGAAAGTTTTGGTACAATGGAATTCCGGCATGGTCCGAAATCGGTGGTGGAGCCTGGCACGATGGTATGCCTGTTCCTGTCCGAAACGGCCAGAGCCTATGAAATCAAAGTTGCGCAGGAAATGAAGGAATACGGCGCGCACGTCGTTCTCGTGACGGCCGAAGCCGGCGAAGATACTGCTTTTGCGGACCTGGTCTTTGCCACGGGCGGCCGTCAGCTCAGCGATGAGGCGAGAGCGGCGCTGAATATGCCGCTGGTTCAATATATCGGTTACTACACCGCGCTGCGGGAGGGAAGAAACCCGGACAGCCCGCGGAATTTGACCCAAGTGGTTAAAATCTGACATATAAAGGAGCGAAATGGTTTTGCGAGAACGGAATGGATCGAAAGAAGAACGTCAGGAGCATATTTTAGAATTCATCCTGGAGAACGGTTCGATATCCCTTCAGGAAGTCGTCCAGCAATTCGACTGCTCGGAGGCGACGGCCAGACGGGACCTGGAGGCGTTGGAAAAGGCCGGAAAGGTCATCCGGACGATGGGTG
This sequence comes from Paenibacillus sp. YAE3, assembly GCF_057546105.1. Taxonomy (NCBI): domain Bacteria; kingdom Bacillati; phylum Bacillota; class Bacilli; order Caryophanales; family Paenibacillaceae; genus Paenibacillus; species Paenibacillus sp. YAE3. The sequence goes on from NZ_BAAIYF010000004.1 coordinate 284,650, forward strand.
GGGGAGCGAAACCCGCGGGACTGATTGCCGGGAGGGAGATTCCATTCCACGAAAAGCAAAACAAGCTCTATCGGGAAAAAGAACGCATTGCCCAGCTCGCCGCATCCCTGGTCGAAGAGGGGGACGTCATCGGCTTGACGGGAGGCACGACGACGTATCTGATCGCCCGGGCTTTAAAAAGCCGCAGGAACATTACCGTGGTCACCAATGCCGTCAACATTGCGATGGAGCTGGCCGCGATCGAGGAAATTCAAGTGGTGCTCACCGGCGGTATGCTGCGCAGCAAAAACTTCGAGCTGTGCGGGCCGCTGGCCGAGCGGACGCTTGAAGCGCTGAATATCCATATCATGTTCATGGGCATCGACGGATTTTCCGTGGATCAGGGCGTCAGCACCTATTCCGAGCTGGAGGCGAACACCGCCAAAATCATGATGAAACGGACCGAGCGGACGATCGCGGTGTTCGACCATACCAAATCGGGACGCAACTCGTTGTTCCAGGTGGCGCCGTTATCCGCCCTTCACGGGATCATCACGGACGAAGAACCCGGAGAGGACACGCGGGCGCGCCTGGAGGCGGAGCAGGTTCAGGTTTACGTGGCGCAAGCCCGGTAACATCATTATTTCAAAAACTATCGAATAATGCAGGGCGGGTGTGAAGATGGAAATTTATGCAGGCGTGGATGTGGGCGGAACCAACATCGTATGCGGCTTGGTAACGCCCTCCGGCGAGGTCGTGCATCGAATCAAACGGGCCACGGAGGTTTCCAAAGGCCCGGACGCCATTTTGGAAAAAATCGCATCCATGATCGAAGAAGCGGCCGTCGGTTTCGCCGGCCAAACGGGGGCTGCCGTCTCGGTCGCCGCGGCCGGGATCGGCTTGCCGGGATTCGTCGATCCGGAAGAAGGGATCGCCCGGTTCGCGGGCAACCTCGGCTGGCGCAACCTGCCCGCGGCCCAGCGGCTGCAGGCGCGGTTGAACCTGCCGGTGTACATTGACAACGACGTTCGTACTTATGTATACGGCGAAGCGATGCATGGAGCGGGCAAAGGCTTCAAGGATGTGTTGGGGCTGACGGTAGGCACCGGCATCGCTGCGGCTATGGTCAATGACGGCAAGCTCTACTACGGCTACCGGAACATGGCCGGCGAGCTTGGACACATCGTGATGGACGGACTTTCCGATCCGTGTCCTTGCGGGTTGCATGGCTGCCTTGAAACTTATGCATCGGCTTCGGGGATGGTGCGCCAGGCGAAAAAGCGGATGCAAGACGGGGAGGCGTCCATCCTGCAGGAATGGTATCCGGGGGAGCGGCTTGCGGAACTGTCCGCCGCGGACCTTTCACGCGCCTACGATGAGGGCGATCCGCTCGCCCGCAGCGTGATGGAAAAGGCGGGAACGCTGCTCGGCCGCGCGTTGTCCTGTGCGGTCCCGCTGTATAGTCCCGAGCTGATCATCGTCGGCGGCGGGGGCGCGCTTGCGGGCGAACGCCTGCTTGAGCCGCTGCGGAAGGAGCTGTACAGCCGGATATTGCCGGATTACAGGGAGGGCCTTCAGGTGGCCCCGGCCTTAAACAACGACGATGCAGGCGTCACCGGAAGCGCCATGTACGCGAAACAAAGACATGCCGCAACCGTTTGATATCCGGAAAACAAGCATCGGTTCTAACCAGCCATCATGCATCGAAATTCATACAAACGAAGGGGAAATATGAACATGGCACTTGTTTCTTCAACTTCCTTACTGCAAACCGCCAGACAAAACAAATACGCGATCGGCGCTTTTAACGTCCATACGCTCGAAATGCTCCAGGCCGTCGTCGAAGCGGCCGAAGAGGCCCAGTCACCGCTAATTCTGCAATCGACCGTGGGCACGGTCAAACATCTGGGAGCGGACTACATCGCCGCAGCCGCGACCGTCGCCGCCAACCGCGCCAGCGTGCCGATCGCGCTCCATCTCGACCACTGCTCCGATTTTGCCGTCATCATGAGCTGCATCCGTGCCGGCTATACGTCGGTCATGATCGATGCTTCCCATTCGCCGTTCGAAGACAATGTGGCGATTACGCAAAAAGTGGTGGAAGCGGCCAATGCGGTCGGCATCAACGTTGAAGCCGAGCTCGGCAAAGTGGGCGGTGTCGAAGACGACATCGTCGTGGACGAACGGGACGCGCTGCTGGCCGATCCGGCCGAATGCGCCGAGTTCGTGGAGCGTACGGGCGTTCATACGCTCGCCCCGGCTATCGGGACGGCGCACGGCATTTACAAAGGCGACCCGAACATCGACTTCGACCGCATCAAACGCATCGCCGACGTCGTCAGCGTGCCTCTCGTTTTGCACGGCGGCTCCGGCATTCCGGAGGAGCAGGTCAAACGGGCCGTGTCCCTCGGCATGGCGAAGATGAACGTGGCGACCGAACTTCGCATCGTGTTTTCGGATGCCATCAAAGCGGTATTTGCCGCCAATCCGGAAGAAAACGACCCGCGCAAATACATGATTCCGGCCAAACAGGCGCTGAAACAAGCGGCCATCGAAAAAATGCAGCTTTGCGGCTGCGCCGGACGCGCCGGCGACTTCCGTTAATCGGAGGCCGGAACGATTCCATAGCTCTTCGGGAAAAATCCCGGGGGCTTTTTTTGTGCCGGCCTGCAACCTTCCAGATCATGGGACCGTTAGTAGATAAAATGGAATTCATCCATCTTCGAGGGGGATTAGGTATGAGATATCGGGGGTCATGGATCGCTGCATTGCTGTTGATCGCGTTGTTGGTCAGCGCCTGTTCGTCAGGGGCTCAAGACAAAAGCGCGGAAGATGCAGCGTCGGTCAACAGCCAAGCTTCCTCGGCGGACATGGCGGAGGCGCCAAGCGAAGGGAAGGCGACGACGGAATCCACAAGTGAAGCGGAGGCTGCGGTCAACAACAGCACCGAAGAACCGGCTTCCGCGGATGCCCGGCTGCCGAATGCGCCTTCGCCGTCCCAGGTTGCGGGCGCAGGCTTTAACTCGCAGGATCTGTCGAGCGGCCTGAACAAAAAGCTGATGTACAAAGCGAACATCGTGATGGAGATTCAGGATTATGGAAAGGCGCAGTCGGAAGTCCGGAACGCGGTGACGCTTTCCGGCGGTTATATCGTCAATTTCAGCGAAACCCAGTCCGCCAGCGAAAAAGGCGGCACGTTTATCGTCAAAGTTCCTGCAAACGGTTTCTCCTCCTTTTTAGGCCGGCTGGAGAACATCGCGCACGAAAACCTGCAGCGCAGCATCGAAGGGCAGGACGTGACGGAGGAATACGTCGATCTGGAATCCAGGCTCAAGGCCAAGCGAATCATGGAGGAGCAATACGTTGCTTTCATGAAAAAAGCGACCAAAACGACCGACCTTGTCGCTTTTGCCAACGAGCTGGAGCGCATCCAGGCGGAAATCGAGCAAATGAAAGGCCGCATGCGTTACATTGACCAAAACGTGGCTTATTCCACGGTCGAAATCAGGCTTTACGAGACGCCCCCAAAAAAGGAGGACCCGAAAGCGTCCGCCGTTCAAGCCCCGCTTGGGCAGCGCGTTTCCGAAGCTTTTCAGGGCAGCGTCGACGTGATCGCGATGATCGCCCAATGGATCATCGTTATCCTGTCCGGATCGCTTCCCGTCCTGGTCATCGCGGCGATCGTCCTGCTCATCCTTTGGCTGGCGCGAAAATCGGGGCGGCGGAAACGGGAAGAGGCGGCCCGAAAGCGCAAGCTGATCAATAACGGAGAGGCTGCCGCTCCGGAACACCACGAAGGCCCGGAGGGCGGGGAAGAAGGCAGGAAAGACGAGTAACAGGAAAAGCAAGCCGCAATTCGCCAAAAAATGCACATAACTTGGCCTTCATTGTGGCATATTACCTCTAGTTTGCAAATTGAGTCCATTTTTGGATGAGAGGTGATATCCACGTGAAGCGTTTTGTGATCGCATTGGCTGCGGTTTTGCTGCTGTGCTGCGGCTACCAGCAAACCGCGTCGGCGGACGGTCCTTACCATTTCGGCTTCAAAAAAAGCAAAAACGGCCAGCTTCCTTCGATTAACGAAGAAGGCTTCAAGGAAGTATTGCAGAAAAACGAAGCGATATTTTTGGGCGACACTTCCCGCAAGGAGCTGTACCTGACGTTCGACAACGGCTACGAAAACGGGTTTACGCCTAAAATTTTGGATGTGCTGAAGGAAAAAAAGGTCCCGGCCATTTTCTTTCTGACAGGCCATTACGTCGAGGATAAACCCGAGCTGGTGAAACGGATGGCGGCGGAAGGGCATTTGATCGGCAACCATTCCTGGTCCCATCCCGACCTGACGCAAATCTCGGACGCCAAGCTCAAAGAAGAACTGAAGAGGGTAAAGGATGCCGTAGCGGCCACGACCGGGCAGCAGGCCATGAACTTCCTCCGCCCGCCGCGGGGCATTTTTAACGATCGCGCGTTGGCGGTAAGCCGCCAGGAAGGTTACGTCAGCGTATTTTGGTCGGTGGCCTATAAGGATTGGGACGTGAACGACCAGCGCGGCGCAGACCATGCCTACAGGCAGGTGATGGCCCAGCTGCATCCGGGGGCGGTCATTTTGCTGCATTCCATCTCCCGGGACAACACGGAGGCTTTGGGAAGAATCATCGACGGGGCGCGGCAGCAAGGCTACGAGTTCAAAAGCCTGGATGAGCTTAAAGTGAAAACCTACTGATTCAACGCCAGAAAGATTAAAAGGCATTCCCGAAAGGGGGTGCTTTTTTGTGCATGGAGCCTGATTGAAACCATTGTCCGGCCGGAAGGAATGGCGTATTTCAGGCTGGCTTAAGCCGCTTGGATTCAGGGCAGGATTTGTATTAAACGGGAGGGATCCATTATACTGGACAACGTGCAAAAAACTTTGGTAGGCACAAAATGTTTCACCGTATGAGCTGCCGCAAAAGGAAGGAGAGGATTTTTTTGCTGCAATCATGGGACTACTCGCTGTTCAGCTGGATCAACAATGCGGCTGGCAGTTTCCCGGCCTTGGACGCAATCATGCGCTTTTTATCCAAAGATGCGGAATATCTGTTTTATTTGGCCGTGATCGTGTATTGCTTTACCCGGAGGGGAACGGACCGGAGGATGGTCGTACAGGCGCTTGTTTCCGCCTTCGTCGCTTTCGGGATCGGATCTGTTCTCGGCCATTTGTTTTACCGGGATCGTCCGTTCGTCACCCATCACGTGCATCAAATGATCGACCATGCGGCCAATGCGTCGTTCCCGAGCAATCATTCGATCGGTTCTTTTGTCATCGCGTTTTCGATTTTCCTCTGCCGCAAAAAGGACGGGGCCTTCTGGCTGCTTTTCGCCGCCTTGATCGGCTTTTCCCGGATCTGGAACGGCGTCCATTACCCGACGGACGTCATCAGCGGCGCCATCATTGCCATCGTAGTGTCGGCCGTCGTTTACAAGCTGTTCGATAAGCTGGTTTGGAGCAGACGTTTCGGCTCATGGCGGACGTTCCCCGGCAACTATTCACGGTAAGGGCAGCGACGGAGCAAATGAGGCAAGGAGCCGCATTATAAAGATCGCATTTTCACGCCAATCCTGAAAAAGGGTTGGTTTTTTCTTGCAGATTTTTCTTGGCGGAAGATGTAACTTTTTAGTGAAAGGATACGTCTTATTTTCAAAGCTTGCAGAAAAATGGAGGATCACAGACGATGGACCAAGCTTCATTGCCCAAAAGATCTACCGTGAGACAACAATCCTATAAACATAAAAAGCGCAAAAAACGCAAAAAAGGGTTCGGGTGGTTCCTTTCCCGTTTCGTATGGACCGTGCTGATTGCGGGAGCGCTTGGAGCCGGGTGGTTTTTCTTGACGCCGAGCGGCAACGAATACCGGTTCCTGATGGCGGACACGCTGATCACGACGCAGCACCGGCATTGGGCCAAATATATCATCGGGCAGGCCGAGCTGGACCGGAGGGTCGCGGAATACAACCAACGCTTCGAATCGATGGGCGAGGAAAAAGATACGCACCAGATCCATCTGCCGGCTCCGGAGCCGACTGCCTCGGAAAGCCCGGAGGCGGCCGTGCAGAAAAAGCCGCTAGTCGAAATCGAGGAGATTTCCGGCAAAGGCTACCACGGCTACGTCATGACCGTCAACGATCCGACGAAAATACGCCTCGGCGTGCCGCATGCCCGGGGGAAAGGCGAAAAAGTGTCGAGCATGGTGAAACGAACCGGCGCTATTGCCGGCGTAAACGCTGGAGGTTTCGCCGATCCGAATTGGAAAGGAAACGGATTTAAGCCGATCGGGATCGTCATTTCCCAGGGCAAGCTTTATTACAACGGCCTCGGGAACAGCAAATCGACCCAGGTCGTGGGCATCGACAAAAACGGCAAGATGGTTGCCGGCCATTATTCCTTGAAAGAGCTGAACGATATGGGGATCAAGGAGGCGGTAACCTTTCAGCCGCGGATCATCGTCAACGGCAAAGGGCTGATCCGGAATGCGAAAGAGGGTTGGGGCATTGCGCCGCGGACGGCGATGGGACAGCGGGCCGACGGTGCCATCCTGTTCGTCGTCATCGACGGCCGCCAGCCGACCTACAGCATCGGCGCGAATTTGTACGACGTGCAGCAAATCATGCTGAAGCGCGGAGCCGTGATCGCCGCCAACCTGGACGGCGGTTCATCGACGGTGCTCGTGAAGGACAACGAAATCGTGAACCGGCCATCATCCGAATACGGAGAGCGGTATTTGCCGACCGCTTTCCTCGTGTTCGAGCATCCGGAAGAAGCGAACATCCCGAACATTTGGGCCGGTTTGAATCCGAAGGACATCGATCCTGGGAAAAAGTAAGCCGTTGCTGCATGCGGCCCCAGCCTGGTTTTGTTGAGCGGCAAAATAAAGGACAGCCTGAGGGCTGTCCTTTTATCGTATGCGTATAGGTCCGTGCGATGCCGACGTGGATTCTGGCGTGAATATAGGAAAGGAAGATGATGGCATTAAGCTTTTTTAGCGTACATGATGCCGATCGTTTTCGGGCCGCAGTGGCTGGAGATGACGCAGCCCGCCGTGGAAAGCGCCACTTGGCGGGCGTTCGTGTTTTCCTGGAGCACCTTTTGCAGCCGGAGCGCTTCGTCTTCGGCAAAGGAATGGACGACCACGATCAGGTCGTTATCCATGAGGCCGCTTTTTTCCAAGGCGTTTTGCAGCATTTGATTCGTCGCTTTTTCCTTTTTGCCCCTTACCTTGTAGGCGGGGGTCATTTTTCCGTCAACCACCTTGATGACAGGGCGGATGTTCAGCAGGCTTCCCAGCAAATTTTGCACGCCGGAGCAGCGGCCGCCTTTATACAAATATTCGAGCGTGTCGATGACAAACTCGGATTCCACCTGGGGCCGTACGGCTTCGAGCAGCTTTACGATCTCGTCGAGGCTTTTTCCCTCCCGGGCGGCAAACACCGCTTTCATGACCAGGAGGCCGATCGCGCTGGAAAGGTTCAATGAGTCCACGACGCGGATCGAAGCTTCCGGAAATTCGCCCGCCGCGATCAAAGCGTTCTGATAGGTCGCCGATAATGCGGAGGACAAGCTGATGTACAAAATCGATTCCCCTTGTTTGACATGCGGCTCGAATGCAGCCATGAAATCCGCAGGAGAAGGGGCGGCCGTCTTCGGCAGGCTTCCGCCTCGGGACACCCGCTCATACAGCTCGGCCGGCGTAATGTCCACCCCGTCCCGGAGCTGCTCGTTTCCAAAAACGACATAGAGCGGAATGATTCCGATGTCGTATTGCTGGACCCACGCTTTCGGCAGGTCGCTCGTGCTGTCGGTAAATATTTTGATGTTAGACATGAACATCTCCCTTAGTTTTTCTTTACGTATAAAATCCCGATCGTTTTGGCCCCGCAGTGGGAGGAAATGACGCAGCCCGCATCGGAGATGGCGACTTCGCGGGCGCCGGTTCGTTCCTCAAGCATCCGTTTGAGCTCCCGGGCGTCTTCCTCCGCCATCGAGTGGGTAACGAAAATGAGATCTTGATCCATCTGGTCCCGGTTGGCCAGGGCGTTAGTCAGCAGCTGCTCCAGCGCTTTTTCCCGTTTGCCGCGGACTTTGTAGGCCGGGGTCATTTTTCCGTCGATGACCTTGATGACCGGACGGATTTTCAGCAGGCTGCCGACGAGATTTTGCATGCCGGAGCATCTTCCGCCCTTATACAAATAATCCAGCGAATCGATTACGAATTCGGTTTCGACAAGCGGTCTGACGCTTTGCACCAATTCGGCGATGTCCCGCGCGCCTTTTCCCGCTTCGGCCGCTTTGACCGCCTTCATCACCTGAAGCCCGATCCCCGTGGACAGGTTTAATGAGTCAACCACCGTCACCCTTCCGTCGGGAAATTCGCCCGCGGCGATCACCGCGTTTTGATACGTGGAGGACAGTTCCGACGAAAGGCTGATGTACACGATGTCCCGGCCTTCCTCGATGTCCGGCGTAAACGCCTGGATGAAGTCCGACGGCGACGGAGCGGCCGTTTTCGGCAAGCTGCCGGTCTTGTCCACTTCCGCGTAAAGCTCGGCTACGCTAATGTCCACGCCGTCCCTGTAGGTCTTGTCCCCGAACGTGACATAAAGCGGAATCAGGCCGATCCCGTAGTCCCGGATCCACTCCCGGGGCAGGTCGCAAGTGCTGTCGGCAAAAATTTTAACTTTCGTCATTTCGGTCACCTTCCTGCTCTTAACATAAGTACGACAAACATCAGGCCAAAACTGAAAATGATAATGGCGTTCAGGGAGAGCCCCAATACGGCAAAGATTTTTTTGCGGTTCCTGAGAATCGTCCCGACGATGCCCAAAATCACGCCGATGACATTCGCGGCGAACAGGCCGATCAGGATCATGGTGATGACCGTGACGCCCGTGGTCGAGCTCTGGGTCCAGGAACTGTCGGTCTCGAGGCCTTGGGCGAAAACGGCCCCCATCGCGCCAACGCTAATGATATAGGCCAGCATGGACACGAGGCTGATGATAAACGAGGCGATTCCGGGACCGGAGTGCCGTTTATGCCGGAGCGGCTGCTGGTGTGGTTCCATGTTCTTTCTCTCCTTAAGTGAATAGATATGTATGCTTCTTACTCTTCCATATTATCAAGCAAAAATCAAGACGGGCGAAGGCTTTCGGCCCGGGGAAGCGGTGGAAAAGGCATACCGGATCGGGTAATATGATGACAGACTGCAAAACCTAAGCGAAGGAGTGGAGACGACACATGCAGCGCAAGTTTATGATCATCGGCGCGATCATGGCCATGCTCTCCGTGGCGATCGGCGCTTTCGGTGCCCATATGCTGGAACCGATCGTTGGCGAAGATGCGATGAAAGTTTATGAAACCGGGGTTCAATACCATATGGCGCATGCGCTTGGCATCATTTTGATCGCGATAGCGGCCGGCATCTGGGGGGATTCGCGAAAATTGGCCTGGGCCGGCTGGCTTTTGTTTGCGGGCATCATTCTTTTTTCCGGCAGCTTGTACGTGCTGACCGTTACCGGGATCAAGCTGCTTGGAGCGATTACGCCGATCGGCGGCGTGGCGTTCATCGCCGGATGGATATGCCTGATCGCCGATGCGGCGTCGCGAAAGAAACGATAAGACTAAGAAAGCCCTTGCGCTTCCTGTTCACAGGAGGACAAGGGCTTTGCTCGTATTAGACGACCTCAATGATTTCGCTAAGCTTAAACGAATAGACCTGCTTTTCGTCAACGTGGTAGACGTTAAGCAGCTGATTGGTTTCGTCGAAATTCAATATGCGGCACGGCATACTGTTCCGTGTGCCGCCGCGGCTGATCGTCAGCCGGGTCAGCCGGTTGTCGCGGATGCATTCCGTGATCCATTCATACAGCTGGGAGCCGTAATCCGCGGAAATCGTTTTTTTCTCAGCGGGGGAGCTGGGGCTGGTCGCCGGTTGTCCAGTCTTTGCTTTTTGAGTGCGGTTGTTGTCAGGCACAGGCAAATCTGCGGAAGCGCCTGACTTGTGAACAAGGGATTTCCGTTTGTCCCGAAGCATCGAATCGATCAGCTGGCCAAGCTCCATTCCGGATTTGATCCGGAAGTCCGCGATGCTTTCGCATTTGTTAAACATTTCGATCATCGCCTGCAATGCAAGCGCATTCGAGCGGCCTTTGACCAGGATATCGACATTAAACAAATACCCTGACTCTTCAACATTTTGTTTATTCTCCATAATTCCCCCAGCCTATACCATGTGAAAAATATGTATGAAACTGAATAAATCATATCATGAACACGTAAACGTGAATAGTCCTAATGTCGGATGCGTGCGTAACTTTATTCCTAGCCGGCGGGAAGGTCGCCTACACAGGAAGCGCCTTGCGGGAATACACATAATTTGAGCATTTATCCTATTAGGGAGGTGTGAGCCTATGGTGACGATGGAGCCTATTACGGTCGGTGGTCACACCCTTGTCGGAGTGGAAGTCAAGCTCCCCAAAACGACCCTGCTGACGATCAGCACCTCGCGGGGTTACATCATGTGCGGGGCAACTAGTGTATAGGAAATTTCTCGTTGAAAAATATCTATTGTTTATTCGGCATAATCCCTTACAGGACAAGCTTTCATTAGTTTTCAAAAGAATTTGAAAGGATTTAAAATGCATCAAAAATAAACGATAAAAAACAATAGTTGTGACCAAATTTGTGACTTTTAAGAATGGAGTAAGTTTGTGATTAATGTTTTCTTATGTGGAAAACATGACCAGAGGATTTAGTTCTTAAGTAACAAAATATTTTAATGAAATAAAAGGCGTCCATGTAGGACACCCCTCAGGACTTCAATTCTGGATTGTAAGACGTTTTAGGAATCGGGGAAGGAAATACACTCGTTCAAGGTTTAAACGCAGTACTTGGCACTAATCCACACTTTCAAATTGCATCAATACTGCAATATCCTCTATGTCTAATGCATCGGCTATTTTTTCTAGCATAATCAGATTAACTTCTTTTCGATCATCACTACACAATTTAGATATTCTTGCTTGCGGAACACCTGACATCTCCTCAAGTTGTTTTTGTGTAATTCCTCTGCTTTTTAAAGCTTCCTTTAACTTAATTCTAATTTTAAGCAATAAAATTCCTCCAATCAATTGACAGGATATGACCATAAGCGTATATTGCATTAAAGAATTATATATCTGTGAGTACGAAAGCACAATAAATGATACATAAAAAAGGAGATATCGATATGCAAACAATACTGAACAAGAAATCATGGATAACGGTCTATCTGACATTGAAGTATTCCCATACTGGCTTGAATGGGTGGGAGTTGAGGAGGAATGTAATCTTCATTTTATAAAGAGTGTTGTCAAAACCCATGATGATTTAGAGAGGTGGCTAGAGTTTTTTGACGGAGATATTGAGTCAGTTAGTCTAACTTATACAACAGTGAACTATGTTGAATCAAAAATGTTAACACCTACTGCTCAACATGGGCGGTTGGTTATAGCATAAGGGGAGATAGCGGTAAGTACAGAACAGGAAAGCTGATAAAAGGGAAACTGTACCTAAAAGCCAATAGAGGCAACTGGATCACTATAAAAATGCTTATTAAAATAATGGGAGAATGAAGTAAGCCATCACTATGATAGTGATGGTTTTTTATTGTCTTGTATTGGGATATGTTGGATAATAGAACCTAGAACGAAGGTTGGGTAGGCGTGAAGTCATACACACAAAAGAGGAGCGTATCTTTTATGACTTTAGATCAAGATGGGATATTTAATTTTTGATCAAAAGGCAATGGGAATAGGGTTCGTTTTTTTAACTCATAAGGGCAGAGAGTATTTTGATCTGTAGTAAACCAAAAGAAAATAAAACGATGATTTCATAAAATATAAGGAGTGAGAAGAAATGGTTTACAATTCAGCCCATGTATTTAATAATTTTCACCAAATTAATAAAAGCATTGAACTATCTAGGCAACAGAGACTAACTCCTTCGATTTTAATAATGATATATAGCAGTATTGAGATTGCTTCCTCTCTATGTGTTGATGGAGATAGAGATGTAAGAAGGGAGGATTATATTAATTGGGTAAACACGTATCTAATACCTGAGACTAACAATTCTAATTTAAACGGAGAATCCTTGTACGGTGCTCGTTGCTCAATTCTACATTCCCTTACAAGTGAATCCAGTATGTCAAGAAGAGGTAGGGCTATTCCAATCTCATACATTTGGGGAATAGAAACAATAAATGAGCTTGAAGGAATGAAGGAGAAGGCTCAGAAGGGGGAAATAATCGTACTAGAAATTGGGTGCTTTATTGATTCATATAACAGATCAATCCAGAATTTCAGAAACGAATGTTCTATCAATTCCACTCTCGATGAAGTTGTAGCTAAGCGTGGAATAAATATGTTTTTTGGACATCAAATAAAATAGTACATTCCTTAGGAGATGAAAAGAATGAATACAAATAAAGAAGATATTCAAAAGTTTGTTATCTGCGCTCATTGAGGGATTGAACGATCTTGAACAAGTACTTGCTAGGAGCGAAGAACTGGTGATAGAAAACAAGAAAAATGAAAGATACAAGGAATTGAAAAGGCTACTAGATACAATAAAGTAAAACAAAACAAGGAGAGGTTTTACATGGCAAGATTTTTGGAGATTGAAGAGCTAATTGGAGAAACTAAAGTCACAAGTTTAATTGGTGTTGGATCTATTAATTATGTATTTAACTATGAGGGAAAGGCAGTAGTTAAAACGTCTAAAAAATTCACAGTAATTACGAATAATTATAAAGATATATGTGATCTGTTGCATCCTTTTCAATTTAACCGAACCGAATTGAATGGAACCTCAATACATGCCCCTGGACTGGATACTAAGGACAAGGGTATTGAAGCTATAATTAATTTAAACAGAGTAGCTTCGTTATATGGAAGTTTCCAAGGGGAGATTGACTTTGAAGATGGAACAACCGTAGAATCATATTTTTCGCCCTATGGTTCCATTGAAAGTTTGAAGTTGGAACAAGGCAGCTATATATTACGTAACAAAGGTGAAGAGTAATAGAAGGAACAATTCTATGGGGTGTTAATTCTATTACAAAACTCCCCATAGAATTTCAAACAAAGTAATATGAAATGAGTCCTTTATTAGGAGATGGAAAATGAACGATTACGCTGAACAAAAAAGTATAAGGCATTCAAAAGTTACCGGATATTTTGGAGAATATATTGTTCTTTACTATTTATCTAGAGAGGGATTTTCAGTTGCCCATGTAGATCAAATTGGACTTGACATTGTAGGTAGAAATAATGTTACCGACGAGCTTATTGGAATTTCGGTTAAAACAAGAAGTGGAAGGCATCCTAATCTCAAAAGATATAGAAAAAGAAAAGCACAATATGGAATATGCATCTGAAATTTTCGGTTGTGTCCCCTATTATGCATTTGTTATGGACTTCATCAATGAAAATAGCAATCAAAAGATTCTTATTTATATCGTTAAGGCCGAAAAAGTATATGAATCACAAAAAAGTAGCACTTCGGGGCTTTCATGGAGCATGTCGAAGAAAAAAATGAATGAATATCGGACTGATGACTCGATAATTAAGATCGAGATTAATCATAAAATAATTAATTGGTTTTAGTAAAATTAGCCTTTCGCATGTGATTTTACAGAAAATGATGAGGGAGGAACTAGTCATGGTTAAAAGAGTTATTGCTGGTTTACTTGGATTAATTGTATTTGGTTTATTTGGCTTTTTAATATTTACTAACTACCAGCAAACTACCGATTTAAAAATGCTGAAGAACTCAAACAACGACCTGTCATCTACTTTAGAAGAACTGAAATCTAAAGTCGATGACTTAGAATCCACATCAAATACAATTGAATCGAATAATACAGACTTAACATTCTCTGATATAGAACAGACAGAGGAAAACATAAAAAGTGATCTAGAAGATCTTAAAAGGGAAGTTAGTGACTTACATAGTCGTATTCTCGATCTGGAGTTATGGAAGTGATCGAATTAAAGCGGATTTTTAATAAAACGAATCTTTTATAGGAAGTGAATTAATGGATATCATTAGTGAAATTAAACCATTCTTATATAAAATGCTGAGTGAGGTTGGCATTAATCCAACCGACAATCAGATCAGAGTTATAGACCGAGGCAAACCACACTCCTGTAAATTTGTAGATGGTAAGATGTATATTTATACTTATAAGCACCAAGATGAATATCTAAAGATAGGAAAAGCGGGAAGAAACAGCAAGGCCAGATTTTATAGTCAGCATTATAACCCGGAAAGCTCAAAAAGCAATCTTGCGAAGTCTATCTTATTAGACCCTACAATGAATGTTTATTCGCTTTCAAAATTAACCGTGGGAAACTGGATAAAAAACAACATTGAGCGAGTTGACATAGAGATTGATGAAGGGCTAGGGATATTTACACTAAATCTAATTGAGTCGATACTACACTGCTTGTACCTTCCAAAGTATGAGGGTTTTAAAAGTCAGAGGTCAACATAAAATATGGCTTAGATCTAAATTTGATTAAGGAGGTGACTGAGATAAAAAACAAACATAAGAAAAAGTATTTAATCTTACTAGCCGTTGTATTTCCAATCACAATAATCGCCATGCTCACACTTCCTTATGAAGAACGGAAACTTGCATTAGCAATAATCCATTAATTTTCTGGATATTGTTTATTCATGGATCGCATTCGAGAAGAGAAAAAAAGATACATAAAACAAATATTTTATGATAACCGGACAATGGGGGCCCAATTACATGAAATATAAAAAGGCAGAAAAGAATAACATGAAAACAAGATACTATTACGATGTTATTGTTGGAATACATGTAAAAGAAGATGATGAGGAAGATGATATAACACGTACATATTCGATTGCATCAGATCAAGAATTTACAATAGATAATGTACTTCAGACAGCCGCTGATAGAGTCTGTAAAATAGTTTGTGTAAACTCCTAAACCCAGTAAAATGGAAGACATAGAAAGGTTTGGGGGGATACATGGGACTTTGGACGAAAGAGCAATTGCGAGCCTTCATTAAGGAGAAGTTGGTGACGGCACAAGACGCGCAGAATGCCTTAAAGGAACTGTTTGCCGAGACCCTTCAAGAGATGTTGGAGGCGGAGATCGACACGCATTTAGGCTACGAGAAGCACGAGGTTAAAGCCAAGATGACGCCAAACAGCCGAAATGGCAACAGCAAGAAGACGGTGGGCAGCGAATACGGAGGCAGGAAATTGCGATTCCACGGGATCGGATGGGGGAATTCGAGCCGGTTGTTGTGCAGAAGCACCAGAAGAATGTTACCGGCATTGAAGATCAGATCATCGCCCTGTACGCCAAAGGTGTCAGCACCCGGAAGATTCAAGACCATCTGCATAACCTTTACGGTATCGAAGTCTCGCCTACGCTCATCTCCAATGTCACCAACAAAATCGTGCCTCTCATTAAGGAATGGCAGAATCGACCGCTTCAAGGCGTGTACGCAGTCGTCTACATGGATGCGATTCACTTCAAAGTGAAGCAGGACGGAGCCATTGTAAACAAAAAAAGCCTACATGGTTATTGGTATCGACCTGGACGGAAACAAAGATATGCTCGGCATGTGGATCGGAGAGAATGAATCCAGTAAGTTTTGGCTCAGCGTGCTAAATGATCTGCGAGCGAAATCGTGGTGTCCAAGACATTCTCATCATCTGTGTGGATAATCTTAGTGGGTTCTCCGAAGCGATTGCGGCCTGCTATCCAAAGACCGAGATCCCAAAGTGTATCATCCACCAAATCCGTAATTCCACCCGCTACGTGTCGTACAAGGATCTCAAGAAAGTCACCGCTGACCTGAAGCCGATTTACAAAGATGCAACTGAGGAAGGGGCACTGCTTGAACTGGACCGCTTCGAGGAAGTCTGGGGCGTCAAGTATCCGCTCATTGTCCGCTCTTGGCGCAACAATTGGGGGAACTCTCAACCTTCTTCAAGTACTCGCCTGAGATTCGCAAACTTATCTATACCACAAATATGATTGAGAGTTACCACCGGCAGCTTCGCAAGGTCACTAAGGGGAAAAGTATCTTCCCTACCGATGAAGCCCTGCTGAAAATGCTCTACCTGGCCACGATGGATGTGACACGAAAATGGACAGGTCGTGTCCAAAACTGGGGACAGATGCTGCTTCAGCTTTCGGTCTTCTATCCGGATCGGGTCAGTAACTATTTACGTTTAATCCCCCTCGTGGGGATTGCTTGGAATGAGTTTACACAGAAATCTTGACAGACCCCGCTGATATTGTACAATGAAGTTGATACACCAACTAACTTTTTCCATTATGACATTGTTTAGATAACCGGTATTACAATATTGGGAGCATAGGACCGAGAACTGTAAGTATCGAATTTCCTCTTTGTGGATATTGAGCTAAGAAGCTACAGAAAAGAGAATAACAACAGCGAACCGTAACCCATCACTAGACAGTGGTGGTTTTTTGTTGCTCAATGTTGGGATATGTTGGATAATAGGACCTGTGACAAAAGTTGGATACTATGAACAATAGGTTATCAGATTATGAATAGAGTACGGTGAAATCGAGATAAAAGGGAAGAGGCACTGAAAAAGTATTACATAGAAAGATTAAATTATTCCTAAAGTGCCTGTTATGGAAATGAACTACCCAAGAAATTAATGTGCACAAAAGGTTTATTTCATCGATATTCAGGTTTCGAGGTGAAAAATGAATCATACCGAATTAGTTCAAAATATAGCATCTGTTTTAGCATCCGTGGTGAAATCATACGATTAATCATTTATACACTAATGCATTATGGTCTGAGGGTTTCTGAATTGGTGTCATTGAATAGGACAGACATCATTATTAACGAGAGAAGCGGAAGCCTGACCGTTAGGGAAAGTAAAGGTGGAGAGTCTAGGACTGTTCCATTAGCTGTTGATGTAAGGTACCACCTTTCCCGTTATCTTGAAACACGAACTGATAACGACGATTCACTATTCATTAGTAACGAACGCAAACGTATATCAGTCCGCACCGTTCAGCACATGTTAAGCAAATACGGTACACATCCACACGTATTGAAACATACCTTTGTTAGACAGCTAGTCAAGTCAGGTAACGATATTTCAACGGTTGCAGAACTTGCAGGACATAAGGATGTTAATGGTACACGCCGTTATTCCAAGCCTGATGAGTTAGAGAAGATAGCGGCAATTGAAAAGGCGTTCACATAACCGGCAGTACACTAAGCCCTATCAAGGGCTTTTTATTATGTCCACAATATCCTTTTGAGGCTACGGAATTCCGTCTTACTAACAATTCATTATTGATTACAATGAATGGAAACTAACACCATCTGAAAATAGAGTTCCAAGTATTCTAAAGTAACGAATCGTGACTTTAGAAAGTAACGACGTCGTTACAAACCCTATGGACGATTGTACGAGGGGTTAAGACATCTAAAATGGGTATGGGGGGGATATTAAAAGTTACAAAAAATGCAAGATTACCAAAAATTCCTGCAGCACTTCCATCTCGACATCAAGGTTAAATTTCCGGCGATACTATATATCAAGGGATATCTATTAATATCAATATAGAAATATTCAATAAATTAAATCTTACTACGAAGAAAATATATACCTGATTTTTCTGAATCCTTCGAAGTTTTTAAAACTAGACGAAGTGACATATGTAGTTAAATAAATTGATTTTTAGTACTCCCATTCCTGCACCAAATGACAAAGTGTTCACAATTTTGGAAAATTACATTGTATTCCCTCTCACCTAACCTGGAATTCGCTCTTTGAATGATCTCCTCAACTGAATATCTCTGTGGAGAGTTTCCATTCATTATTTCAAAGGATTTACCTTGAAATTCTTTGAGTGAGCATTTATGTATAACTCCTTCGGAATAATGAATTACCTCGTTATTACCAATATAAAGCCCGTGATGCGTATAACCGATCCTATTTACTACAAGATGGTCTGCAGGCTCGGGGACAAATTGCTTTTTTCGCTTGATTGCTTTTACTGTTAGTCGTGTTGTATTTCGATTTATAACTCGCGATGCAAACATAACAGGATTGCTGATAAATAAAAGATCTGACTTCTTAATGTTATTCCGTTTAGTAAAATTATTAATTGTTTGATTGACTCTATCTATTTTATCAATAGTCTTACCGGCAAGTGGTGAACGGTCATGTATATTGTCTTTTATTAAATTGCGTATATCCTTAAGGTCTCTTTTAAATTCTTTTTTAAATTCCTTTGTATCATAGATAACTTGATCAATAAAATATGCAGTATCACTTAACATTATTGACAAACGATCACGCAAACTCATAAATTAGCTACTCCCCTATCAAATATTTATGATTATTTTAGCACATTGGGGTAAATTTCCAAACGGGTTTTTAACGCATTCTCGTTTATTTCATATGCAAGATTTGCATGGTATAATTATCCTATGGATAAATAATTTAGGAGGTTGTTGATATTTCTATCAAACTTAAAGGTATACCATTAATTTTGTTTTTAGCAATAGCTGTTCTATTTGTAGCGTGGACAATTAAGAATCCAACTTCGTTTGGAAATCTAATCACTGTAACACTAATTAATATAACTAATGCTTTTTTATCGATCATAAATTTCCTGCAAGGATTACAGAATTAGGGGAGGTTAAATCATGTCAATTAATGACTATTTGCGTTTATTAGATGTTCAAGGTAAAAGCTTTGCATTTCTTGCTATTGCGCCTAAAGGAAAGTATCCATTAAGAAGCTATGGCAATGAGTTCGATAATTATGTAAAACAAGTGATAAGCATTGACAAGTATATTTCAATTTATGATTACCAAAATAATAGACCTGAGATTCTTCAAGACGTAGCTTTTAAAATGCTAATTATGCCTCTTATCGGGGATACCAATAATATGATAAAAAGGGAAACAATAAAGGAAAAGAGAGCCACTAAGGAGCAAATGGAGGCTTTTATTGTTGCTAAAGAGTTTTATGCAACTGTTCCAAATGGTGAAAAGAGCGAAGAAGAAGCTATAGAAAATGGAAAAGCAAAAGCAAAAGCATTTATCGATAAATATGCTAATGGAGAGTATGAAGTAGTAATAAAAAATGTAAGCAGACATGAAGATGGGGTTCAGTTTCTTTATGAAATGGAATTCAATAAAAGTAATGAGGACTATGTTTTCGATTATTGTTATTGCAATTAGTGTGTTGGGACTGGTGTAAAAGTATAACGGTGAGGATAGTTTTGATAAACTTCATAATATGCATCTAAAAGGCCTTTGAGAGAATATATGAAAAAAGATGTTAATTGCGTATTCGACATGTTATTAATAGCTGAGCTGATTGTATAAAAATGAAGGGGTTGTCCAACTTTGGACAGCCCCTTTTTTACATTTTCTCTTACTTGAATTTTAAAACCACTCTATTTTGATCTGCCTCATATTTTGCTTCTATATTTAACCCCAATTGCTTAAACATATCGTTAAGTGGAACCGCATATGCATTCTTTTCTTTTATATAAATTGCCCCAGTACTTGATTCTTTGTTAAGAATTATTTTATATACTTTATCATTTTGCGGATTTTTTATTTCATATGATTTTTGTTTCTCGATTATCGTGAGATATTTAAGATTACTTGCAAAATGTTCTGTAGTAATAGAGTCGGGATTATCATTATTACTTTCACGTATATAGTAGTCATTTGAAGCAATCGAGACTAGGAGATCAATATAATTAGCATCAAAACCTGCAAAAATTTCCTGCCCTTTTACATATGATGGGAGCCCCATGGTTAAACCGTAAAGTTTTCCATCAACGTCAGTTTTAATATTGAGTGCATCAACAATAATAAAGTTGCTTGATTTTTCAGTATTCTTGATAGTCGAAGCGGGTTGATTACTCGCCGCTGATCCATTATCAAGCAGAATTTGACCATTCTTTAGAGCAACATTATATCCAACTGCTTCAGACGTTTCTCGTAACGGTAAATATGTAGTTCCATTAATAATAACCGGTTTGTTTTTTAGGGCCTTCTCTTTCCCGTTGATGACCAATTTATAATTTGCAATACTTGCAGTCAATTTGCTGGAAGCAGCATAAGAAACACCAGAAAAGAATAATGCTCCACAAGCAAAGCCTATTATCAATTTCTTCATTTTGGATATTCCCCCTAAACAATATATCCTAAATCCTACCATTGAACAGTAAATAGGTCTATGGTGTTAGACGTCATGATGGAATCTTCTTTCCCCATAACGTGGAGAATGTCTTACTATACCTTCATGAAATTCACGACGGTTAACCAGTCTAAATTTTCGACAGGTCGTCTATTTCTACGGAAAGTGTAGCGGGACAATTAAGTATAGAAGGAATCCACCTAGAACCAAATAAGTTTATCAAAGCTCTACTAATGGAAGAAGAGTATCCAATACATATAGTTAGAGCGTTCCTAAATAATTTCTATGAATCAGAAGCAACAGAAGCCCTTCTGAGCGAGTTATACAGTAAGGGAGGGTGAGAATGAAGCAAGTATATCTAACAGGCTTAGACGGGTGTACAATGAGCGTGTACACGAATAAGGAATGGGCACAAGAGAAGGATTACTTTGAATACATAGAAGAGATCATGGATGATGAGTTAGAGGATTAAAGGGGTGATTTCAAATCACCTCGTCAAAGGAAATAGTTTGAATCGCGATTTCGCGGAGCAAATAAAATTAGCGGTGGTCAGATTGGCTTCTACTTGGTAATTGGTACGACGTCGTATAGCGCTCTAAGTCTTAAAGCGTGGTACATACCACGGTCATCTTAGTTAAATTCGGCAGCCACCTTAACTGGCTCGTTGCCACTTTTGGAATCACATCATGCCCATTTGTGGGTATAACGTGGAATAAAACCCACCTTGTAAACGATGGCTAAACGTCAATTTGACGTGTACCTTGTATAGTGATTGGATTTTCGCCAAGTTGTGAAAGATTTCCGAACAAGCTGGGAAGGGGGGGGACGCAGCGTCCAACCAGTGGGAAATTTCCGTAGGTCAAGGGGTAAGTTGAACTTACATCCCTCAGACCTTCTGAGTCGGAAGGTTAGAAAACAATTAAATAAAAAATACCTAAACGGAAGGAAATAATACATATTGTTTGTGAATCAAAAATATCGAATGAGACAAATTTCAAATACATAGGTGTTATATGAGGTGATGAAATGACAACTTCGACAAAAGAAAAAGAATTGTTGTGTACAAAGGACATTATGAAAAGATTGAATATGGGACGTAATGCAGCAACGGAAATAATGAACAAATTAAATCCGGTTCAGATTGGTAAAAGAAAATATGTATCAAGAGAAGTACTGGAATATTGGATTAAAACTTCAAAATTAATGTGACGTGCATGGCATAAGTGGAGTCAGTATTTGTGATAAAATTAAATTAATCACATACTTGGCTCCATTCTTATCTGGTCAGTAAGAATAGGGAGTGAAAACGAATGGCTTCAGTAAAGAAAAATAAAACTACCAAGAAATGGGAATTTGTTTTCGATTATTACGATGAATCAGGGATAAGGAAGCAAGTAAGAAGGAGAGGATTTGATTCAAAACGCGAAGCCGATGATAGAATGGCACAGCTCCAATTAGAGGTACAAAATAAAGAGTATATTGGAACGGATCATACAACACTTGGAGATTTTATTTCATATTGGCTTGATAACATCCGTAAAATGGAATGTGGCGAAACCACATTTTATAACGACAAGCTTTATTTTAAAAATCATATCAAAAACTCCATAGGAAAGCACAAATTACAAAAGCTTGATCTCGGTATTTGTCAGCGTTTCGTAACAGACATGCACAATAAAGGATTCGCAAGAAATACGATTGATAGGGTTTGTACTTTGCTTAAACGATCAATTGATAAAGCAATTGAGTATGGGTTACTGAAGGTTAATTACATGCGAAAAGTGACTTTACCCAAAAAAGAAAAAATAAACTTACAGATATGGACACTTGAACAAGCAAACCAATTTCTGATGTTCACTAAAGATAGAAGATACCATTGTGTTTATGCTCTTGCATTGTTGGCTGGAATGAGACAAGGAGAAATACTTGGTTTAAGATGGAAAGACATTGATTTCGATAAAAAACTTATTTATGTAAATCAAACATTAACATATTATGGAAAGGAAATTAAACAAGGTGCTAAAACTTATGCAGGTGTTAGGAAAATCTCAATTCCCAATCAGTTAGTCGATATTCTAAAAGAGCAACAAAAACAATACGAAGCTTTGAAGGATAAACTTGGTACTAATTTTATTGATATGGATATTGTAATTTTCAATCTTAGTAATGGAAAGACTGTGTTCCCAGGAAACTTAACAAAGAGATACGCAAAAGACATTAAGGATTCAGGATTGCCGCACATCAGATTCCATGATTTAAGACATACCCATGCAACAATGCTACTTTCAAAAGGGATTAACGTAAAAGTCATATCAGAGAGACTGGGACACACCAAAATTGGCGTTACATTGGACACCTATAGTCACGTTTTGCCAAGTATGCAGGAAGAAGTCACAAACACACTTGAGGAAATTATACTTGTGTGACCGCTCTGTGACTTTTAAGGGACTTAGAGCAAAAAAACATTGATTTATAAGGGAATATTTAAATAAACATCATGTGCGGGGCGCTCGACATCGGACTTTTAAATGATCGCCTGGGCGACCGCAAGATCATTGCGGGAAGAGCGGTGGGTGTCAGGACGTTGAAGGAGCTGCTGGAATCGCCGCTCGAATCCGTCACGTCGGAAGCAGCCGCCCTGGGTATCGTTCCGGGCATGCCCGGACATGAAGCGCTTCTTAAAATGCTATAGACAACTGGTTCAATGGTCATAGATTTTCATGAAGCTGGCTGATTAAAAGTGCGGCAAAAAAACCAGCCCTTCAGGGGCTGGTTTCGTTTTTGGCATGATGGGATTTGATAAAAATCGTTTGCGTACCGCTTCTAGCGGAAGAGCGCCGCCAGATGTTCCCGGTAGGGTGCGCGGACGATGCCTTTTTCCGTTATGATGGCGGTAACGTATTCGTTTGGCGTCACGTCGAATGCCGGATTATAGACTTTGATGCCGCTTGGAGCCGTTCTTTTGCCGAAACCTTCCGTAATTTCATGCTCCGGCCGTTCCTCGATCGGAATCAGGTCGCCCGATTCGGTATTCAGATCGATCGTTGACAGCGGACAAGCCACGTAAAAAGGAATGCCGTGCGCTTTGGCCAGAACGGCGAGGCTGTAGGTGCCGATTTTGTTCGCCACGTCGCCGTTGGCCGCGACGCGGTCCGTGCCGACGATCACCGCCTGCACCCAGCCTTTGGACATGACCATGCCGGCCATGTTGTCGCAAAGCAGCGTGACGTCGATGCCCGCCTGCTGCAGCTCGAAGGCGGTGAGGCGCGCGCCTTGGAGAACGGGGCGGGTTTCGTCCGCGAACACCTTCAGCTTCATGCCTTTTTCATGGGCGAGATACATGGGGGCGGTCGCGGTTCCGTATTTGGCCGTCGCGAGGCCGCCCGCATTGCAATGCGTCAGGACGCCCATACCGTCCGAAAACAGCGGCAGCGCGTGCTCGCCGATCCGGCGGCAGACGTCCTCGTCTTCGGCTTGGATCGACGCCGCTTCGGCGAGAAGGGCATCCGGGAAGCCGGCGATGCCCTCCTCGGAAGCGGCAAGGCGGGAGGCCTTTTCCTTCATCCGGTCCAGCGCCCAGAACAGGTTCACGGCCGTCGGACGGGAGGTTGCCAGATAGGCGCATACCTGCTGAATATGCTGCAGCCATTCCAGCTTGTCTGCGCCTGCGTACCGCTTGGCGCCGAGGACGACGCCGTAGGCGGCCGCGATGCCGATCGCGGGCGCCCCGCGCACGACCATGGAGTGGATGGCTTCCCATACCTCCTCGGGCGTGACGAGTTTTCGCATGATGATGTTTTCGGGCAGGAGGCGCTGATCCAAAAGCTTCAGCGAATCCTCTTCCCATACTATCGAGATCAGCGGTTGATATCTATCTTTTGGCGTAGATTCCTGGATGCTCATCGTACTGCTCCTTCGAATGGTTGTGCCGCTTGTTTCACGAGCCGCAGAATGTCTTCTCCGTTCGTCACGGTGCGGTGTTGTTTCACGAGATGCTTGCCGATGGCAAGGGCTTTGCGCTGGGCTTCTTCCCGAAGCCGCTCGTCTTCGATGGCGTCGATGTCCGCGACATGCGAGAGGCCGACGATCCGGCGGATCATTTTGCAGCCGGCGAAACCGGCCGTATCCCGCAAAACCTTGGCGACGTAAACGTCCTGGTAACCGGGGGATCCCGCCATCGGATCTTTGGCTTCTTCATCCCATAGTTTGCGGAAGCGGGTTTCGAACTCCTGCCAGATATCCGACACCATCGAAAGCAGCCGCTGCTCCGTTTCCCGGCGGGCGGCCGGGTCTTTCGTCCATCCCGGGCGGGAAGCGTAATTCAACAACAGGTTGGCGATGATAGCTCCGACGTCGAAGCCCATCGGCCCGTAATATGCAAATTCGGGATCGATGACTTTCGTCGACTCGGGCGTCGCGAAAATGCTTCCGGTGTGCAGGTCGCCGTGCAGCAGCGCTTCCGCGCGGGTCAGGAAGGCTTCGCGCAGCAGCGCCACCTCAAGGTGGAGGGCCGCGTCTTCGCGAAGGCTCCGGGCTTCGTCCTCAAGGTATTCCGGATAGTTGTTGTTGGCCGACAGCTTGTACGGATCTTCGAAAATCAAATCCTCGGTAATTTTGCACAAATCGGGATTGATGAATTTTTTGACCTGTTCCTTTTTCTCCTGCGGGTTCATGGCCAAGTCCGACGTGAAAAACAGCGTTCTCGCCAGGAACTCCCCGATATGCTCCGCAAAAAGCGGATAAGCGACGCCATCGATGAGGCCTTTGCGCATAATGGTATGATCGCTTAAATCCTCCATGACGGTGATGGCGAGGTGATCGTCGTAAGCATACACTTCCGGGGCGAGGCCGGGGCATAGCCGGTACTGAAGCTGAAGGGCTTCCCGTTCGATTCTTGCGCGGTCCAGGGACAGGGGCCAAGATTCGCCGACGACTTTCGCATAAGGCAGCGCTTGTTTGATAATGAGGCTTTTGCCGCCGTTTTGGTCGGTGATATGGAACACCAGATTCAAATTGCCGTCGCCGATTTCCTCGCAGTCAAGCGCGGCATCTGCAGGAAAATGACCCGGAATGCCGCGGGCAAATGAGATCGCTTCTTCGATCGTGAGTGGATGATAAGTGGACACTAAAAGTCACCTCCGCTAAGTAAAGAACCGCATAAACCAAATTTAATTCCAACTTAATCGCTTGGTATTGTAAATTATTATTCAGTATATCGGATAACGGCAGGTTTTTGAACCATTTTTTTGCTTGCACAGATTTCCATGCGAAAGATGGGGCGTTTTTGTTTCATGTAGGGAGCAGCAGGGTAATATATGAACAAAGGCGGACAAGCGGCAGAGTGCTGCCCGAAGCCGATGACATGCAGAGTGCAAACGGCTTTTGCGCGCCCGGCGCAGGCCGATTATATTCATGAAAAGGCAGGGATTCGACATGGCTAAAACAACCGCAAAAACGAAAACGACGACGCTGGAGCAAATATTGAACCAGGAGGTCGCGAACCTGAACGTCCTGTACGTCAAAATCCATAATTACCACTGGTACGTCAAAGGCGAGCATTTCTTTACGCTGCACGCGAAGTTCGAAGAGCTGTACGACGACATTACGCTCAAAATGGACGAGGTGGCCGAGCGGCTTTTAACCATTAAAGGAAGCCCGGCCGCCACGATGAAGGAATATTTGGAGCTGGCGACGATCCAGGAGGCATCGGGCAAAGAGGACGCCCGCAAAATGGTGCAGACACTGATCGAGGATTTCGCCACGGTGTCCGAAGAACTGCAGGAGGGCATTCGGATCGCGGACGAAACGGGAGACGAGCCGACCGGAGACTTGTTCATCAAAATCAAAAACGATCTGGAGAAGCATATGTGGATGCTGCGTTCTTACCTGGGATAAGGTTGAAAGAAGGCCGCAAACGGAACGTTTTCGGGCACGACGAAAAACTTCCTTATTTAATTAAGGAGCGTTACGGCGGTGCGTGTCCGGCATATTTCAAGCGGCTTCATCCTGCCGCGGCAAGAGCCGCGGTCCCGGCTGGGGAGGGCGTTTTGCCTTAAGTTTTGCGTATACGAAAGCAGGCTTGGCTGTGTAGGCCGGGCCTGCTTTTGCGATTATTTCGGAAACATCGGCCTATGAAGGTTGATATGGAACTGTATTTATTATAAAATTATTGATAATCAGTGAGAATCAGTTTAGATTCATTTTAAATTGATAATTATGATTGCTTGAAATCAGGGTAGGTCATCCCTGTTTTAAATAGACTGTCTGATTTCGGTAAAACACAATAACGGAGGGAATAACGTACATGGCTACTCACTTTTCAATTCAAGGCCTTAAAGCGGAAATTGAAGGCAAGGAAATCCTGAAAGGCATCAACCTGGAAATGAAAGGCGGAGAAATCCACGCCATCATGGGTCCGAACGGTACCGGTAAAAGTACCCTGGCTTCCGCTCTGATGGGGCATCCTAAATACGAAGTTACCGAGGGCAGCGCTACGCTGAACGGCGAAGACCTGCTCGAAATGGGAGTCGACGAGCGCGCACGCGCAGGTCTGTTCCTTGCAATGCAGTACCCGAGCGAAATTACGGGCGTGACAAACTCCGACTTTTTGCGCAGTGCCATTAACGCCCGCCGTGAAGAAGGTCAGGAAATTTCCCTGATCCGTTTTATCCGCCAATTGGAAGCGAAAATGAAAGAACTCGACATGAATCCGGAATTCGCGCACCGCTACCTCAATGAAGGTTTCTCCGGCGGCGAAAAGAAACGGAACGAAATTTTGCAAATGATGATGATCGAACCAAGCATCGTCATTTTGGACGAAATCGACTCGGGCCTGGATATCGACGCCCTCAAAATCGTTGCCAACGGCGTCAACGCGATGCGCAGCGAAGACCGCGGCTTCTTGATCATTACCCACTATCAGCGCCTGCTTAACTACATCAAACCGGACTTCGTCCATGTCATGATGCAAGGCCGCATCGTGAAATCCGGCGGTCCTGAGCTGGCCGAGCGCCTGGAAGCGGAAGGTTACGATTGGGTGAAGGAAGAACTGGGCATCGAAGACGAGACCGTAGGACAAGAAGCGTAAACAACGGAAGGAGGAAACCGAAATGACAACACAAACGATTCTTCCGGTAAACGCTGAGAGCCTTGGTCAACTGTCCAAACAAAGACAAGAACCGGCTTGGCTAACGGAAAACCGTCTGAAGGCTTTGGAGCTTGCCGCGAGCCTTGAATTGCCTAAACTCGAGAAAATGAGAATCGAGCGTTGGGACATTCAAAATTACGGAAGCTATAAAGCGGATGCGGGCATCGCATCGCTGGCGGAGGTTCCGGCATCCATTCAAGAGCTGATCCAGGATCAGGAGTCCGGAAGCTTGCTGATCCAGCGCAATTCCAGCGTCGTATACTCGAAGCTTGCACCGGAGCTGGCTGAAAAAGGCGTTATTTTTACGGATTTGCAAACCGCCGCGAAAGAGCATGGGGATCTGGTCAAAGCCCACCTGCATACGGCGGTCAAAGCGGACGAAAACTCCGTAGCGGCGCTTCATGCCGCGATTTGGAACGGGGGCGTGTTCGTTTACGTTCCTAAAAACGTGGAAGTCACGGTGCCGCTGCAGGCCGTATTGCTTACGGACGACGGCGAAGCGACGTTTGCTCCGCATGTGTTGATCATTGCCGACGTCAACAGCTCGGTAACCTACGTGGACAATTACGTTTCCGGCGAAGGCAACCAGGCGGTTACCCATAACGGCGCCGTCGAAGTGTTCGCCAAGCAGGGAGCGAAGGTCCGGTATGCAACCATTCACCAAATGGGAACCAACGTCACGGATCTGAGCTACCGCCGCGCCATCATCGACAATGACGCATCGATGGAATGGATCGTCGGCGAAATGAACAGCGGCGACACGGTGAGCGATACGTATTCGGTGCTGAAAGGTAACGGATCGACGTCCGACTCGAAAGTCATCGCGGTCGGTTCCGGTTCCCAGAAGCTGAACTACACGACCCGCGCCAACCACTTCGGCAAATCTTCCGAAAGCCAAATGATTACCCGCGCGGTAATGCGCGAGGAAGCAACGGCAATCATCAACGGGATTACGAAGATCGAAAAAGGCGCAACGAAATCCGACGGACAGCAAACGGAAAAAGTGCTCATGCTGAGCCCGAAAGCCCGCGGGGACGCGAACCCGATCCTGCTGATCGACGAAGATGACGTTAAAGCAGGCCACGCGGCTTCGGTTGGCCAAGTCAACCAGGAGCAAATTTATTACCTGATGTCCCGCGGCATTTCCCGCGAGGTTGCCGAATCCCTGATTATCTACGGATTCCTGGCGCCTGTCGTATCCCAAATTCCGATGGAAAGCTTGCAGAAACAGCTGCAAACGGTCATCGAAAGGAAGTTGGGACAATGAATAACGCCATTCGCGAGCAGTTCCCGATTCTGAAGCAGGAGATCAACGGCCATCCATTGGTTTACCTGGACAGCGCGGCGACTTCCCAGAAGCCGCTGGCCGTCATCGAAGCGCTGCGGCATTATTACGAATACGATAATGCGAACGTTCACCGGGGCGTGCATACGCTCGGAAGCCGTGCTACCGATGCTTATGAAGGCGCACGCGAGAAAGTGGCTAAATTCATTCATGCCAAGAGCACGAAGGAAATCGTGTTTACGCGCGGGACGACGACAGCCCTGAACATGGTGGCTTCGTCTTACGCACGCTCCATTTTGTCCGAGGGCGACGAAATCGTCCTGACCCCGATGGAGCATCACAGCAATCTGATTCCATGGCAGCAGGTGGCGAAAGCCACCGGCGCCGTGCTCAAATATGTTAAACTGCAAGAAGACGGTACAGTGACCTTGTCCGAAGTCGAGAAGGTGGTTTCGGACAAAACGAAAATCGTAACGATGGCTTACGTCTCCAACGTCATGGGCGTCATTAATCCGGTCAAGGAAATCGCCGCTCTGGCGCACCGCCACGGAGCCGTCATGGTCGTTGACGGCGCCCAAAGCACGCCGCATATGAAGGTAGACGTGCAGGACCTGGATTGCGATTTTTATGCTTTTTCCGGCCATAAAATGTGCGGTCCGACAGGGATCGGCGTTTTGTACGGGAAGCAGGCGCTGCTCGAGAAGATGGAACCGGTCGAATTCGGCGGCGAGATGATCGACGATGTCGGGCTTTACGACTCGTCGTGGAAGGAGCTCCCCTGGAAGTTTGAAGGGGGCACGCCGATCATTGCCGGAGCCGTCGGGCTTGGAGCAGCCATCGATTTTCTCGAAAGCATCGGGCTTGACGCCATTGCGGCCCATGAACATGAACTGGCCGAATACGCGGTGGGCCGCCTGTCCGAGATTGAAGGACTGAAGCTTTACGGTCCCCGCGCGCGGAAAGTCGGGCTGGTCACGTTTAACCTGGGCGATGTTCACCCGCATGACGTGGCGACGGTTCTGGATGCCAGCGGCATCGCCATCAGGGCCGGCCATCACTGCTGCCAGCCGCTGATGCGCTGGCTGGAAGCAAGTTCAACTGCACGCGCAAGCTTTTATCTGTATAATACGAAGGAAGATGTGGACCGTCTGATCAGCGCATTAATCCAGACAAAGGAGTATTTTGGCTAATGCAACTTGATGACTTGTACCGGCGCGTGATTATGGACCACTATAAAAATCCGCGGAACCGGGGAAAATTCGAAGACGGAACCGTTACAGTCGATTTGAATAACCCGACTTGCGGCGACAAAATTTCGCTGCAGCTCAAGGTGGATGATGGAATCGTACAGGATGCGAGATATACGGGGGAAGGCTGCTCGATCAGCATGTCTTCCGCTTCCATGATGACCGAAGCCGTCAAAGGCAAAACGGTCGAGGAAGCAAGGGAGCTGGCATCCCGGTTCTCCGCGCTGATGCAAGGGGAAGACGTCCATTTCGACGACTACGAGGATATTGAAGCCCTGTCCGGTGTAAACAAGTTCCCGGCCCGCATCAAATGCGCCACGCTCGCGTGGAATGCGTTGCGCAAAGGGATCGACGAGAAGCAGCACGACCATTAATTGATAGGGAGGTTCATACCCATGGCTAAAAAGGCCCCTGAAATAGAAGAATACAAATACGGGTTCCGCGACGAGCACAAAGCGGTTTTCCAAACCGGTAAAGGGTTGACCCGCGAAATCGTCACCGAGATCTCCAAAATTAAAAACGAACCGGAATGGATGCTTGAATTCCGTCTGAAGTCGCTTGAACAGTTCGAAAAAATGCCGATGCCGAAATGGGGCGGCAACCTTGACGAGCTGGACTTCAATGATATCCAGTATTATGTGAGACCTTCCGAGAAACAAGGAAAAACGTGGGAAGAGGTTCCTGCGGAAATCAAAGAAACGTTCGACAAGCTGGGCATTCCGGAAGCGGAGCAAAAATTCCTCGCCGGCGTATCCGCCCAATACGAGTCCGAAGTGGTATACCACAACATGCAAAAGGATCTGGAAGATCAGGGCGTCATCTTCATGGACACCGACACGGCGCTGAAAGAGCATCCTGAAATTTTCAGAGAGCATTTTGCCACCGTCGTTCCTCCATCCGACAACAAATTTGCGGCTTTGAACAGCGCGGTATGGTCCGGCGGCAGCTTCATCTACGTTCCAAAAGGCGTCAAATGCGAAATTCCGCTGCAGGCCTACTTCCGGATCAACTCCGAAAACATGGGACAATTCGAACGGACGCTGATCATCGCGGACGAAGGCAGCTTCGTGCACTACGTCGAAGGCTGTACCGCTCCGATCTACAGCACCAACTCGCTGCACAGCGCGGTCGTGGAAATCATCTGTAAAAAAGATGCGCGCGTTCGCTACACCACGATCCAAAACTGGGCGCCAAACATTTACAACCTCGTCACGAAGCGTGCCGTTGCCGAAGAAAACGCAACGATGGAATGGGTTGACGGCAACATCGGCTCCAAGCTGACGATGAAATACCCTGCAGTTCTCCTGAAAGGACGCGGCGCGAAAGGCATGGTATTGTCGATCGCGGTGGCAGGCAAAGGACAACACCAGGACGCCGGCGCCAAAATGATTCACCTGGCTCCGGACACGACTTCGACGATCGTATCGAAATCGATCAGCAAACACGGCGGCAAGGTCACTTACCGCGGCTTGGCTTCCTTCGGACGCAACGCGGACGGCGCCAAAGCCAACATCAAATGCGACACGCTGATTCTGGACAACGAATCCACGTCGGATACGATTCCGTACAACGAAATCAAAAACGACAACATCGTGCTTGAACACGAAGCGACGGTTTCGAAGGTATCCGAAGATCAGCTCTTCTACCTAATGAGCCGCGGTTTGACCGAAGCCGAAGCGACGCAAATGATCGTCATGGGCTTCATCGAACCGTTTACGAAAGAACTGCCGATGGAATATGCGGTCGAAATGAACCGTTTGATCAAATTCGAGATGGAAGGTTCGATCGGCTAATTCATGAACCGGTCGGCCAATACGTATCTGCTTCGCCAGGCTTGGTTTGGCGAAAGCAGATACGTATTTTTTTTGCAAGCGAATAGCCGCATGTCCATAAGCGTCCGCGTGGCGCCGGCCAATATAAAACGCCCGTCCCGGAAGTCTGCCGGGGCGGGCGTTTGTTTGGACTAAGCCATGATTATAGAAAGATCTTAACGATGCCGATTTCCCGCTGCAGGGACAAATCCACGAAGCGGTTATCGGTCTTCACCAGCGGCCGGAAAAAATCGGCAGGATTGGTCATCACGATCGTGCCTTGTTCTCCGGTTGAGAGCAGGACGTTTTTGCCGATGAAGTTGGGAAGCATATGACGAATAAAGACTTGAGTGGCGTTGGCGCTCAATTTGCCGAAGCTCATGGTGTGCAGCTCGCGCATGACGGTAAGCAGCTCCTGCTTGGACTGGTACACGCGGTTCATGCTCATCGCGCTGAATACGTCCGCCACCGCCGTAATTCGCGAAAACGGATGGATTTCGTTTTTTTCGATGGCGTGGGGGTAACCGCTGCCATCGTCCCGTTCGTGATGCTGAAGGGCAACAAGCGCCGGAATGGAGTCCGGAGAAGAATTACGGATGATGTCATGCCCGTAAACCGTATGTTTTTTCATGATCTCGAATTCTTCCGGCGTCAGTTTGCCCGGCTTGTTCAGCAGGCTTCCGGGAATTTGGCATTTGCCGATGTCGTGAAGATAACCCGCACGTCCCGCTTCATAGGCCTCTTCTTTGGAAAATCCGAGCCAGGATGCAATATAATAAGATAAAATGCCGACCTGCATCGAATGGTGATATGTATAATCGTCGTTTTGATCAATGCACAGCATAAGGGAGACGATGTCCGTATGTTCCTTCAATTGATCGACGAGGGGCTCCATGATATCGTCTACCATCGTTTCGTTGAATCTTCCGGTAGTTAACGCTTCCAAATACATCGACTCGAATCCGTCCACGGCTTGCTCGATGAAGGGCTTTGTCTTTTGCAAGAGCTCCATCTGTTGGGAGTGAATCAGGGTGACCGCGGGCTGATGCGCTGCGGGCTCGATATCGACGTAGTCCACGGCATGCTTCATCAGCTTGCGGATGTCTTCGTCCGTCAACAGCGTTCCTTTTTGCATTACGTGAAGTCCCGATGCGCTAAACGCATCCGCTGCCAGCCGGTCGCCCGGTTTTAAGTCTGTGACATGCACTTTCAAGCAATACGTCACTCCATTTCTTCAAAATTCGACATCTGTTACCTGCTATCATATCAAGAAAAAAATGGATTGACAATGCCAATATACTAGATCTAAAGCCTTGCTGTCGGGTCCCACGGACCCTTCTGATGTCCCTTCCATTCCGAACCATCGTCCCAGATTTCCTTTTTCCAGATCGGGACCGATTGCTTCAACTTTTCGATGGCATACCGGCTCGCTTCGTAGCAATCCTCCCGGTGGCTTGTCGAAATCGCGATGATTACGCTCGTTTCTTTAATGTCGACTTTGCCGATCCGGTGGGAAATGGCGCATAAGGTTCCGGGCCACCGGGTATCAATATCTTTGCCGATGGCTTCGAGCTGGGCCAGCGCCATGGGGACGTAAGCTTCGTATTCGAGATGAACCGTCCGCTGGTCTCCCGTCATTTCGCGCGTCGTTCCGACGAAAGAGAGGGTGGCGCCATGGTTCGGATGAAGCACTTTGCTCGTCACTTCCTCGACCGACAGCGGCTGGTCCGTGATGCAAAAGCGCCCATCCTTGGATGCGGCGCGAACGGGAGATTGGCCGTCGCCTCCGGATACCGGCGGAATGAGGGCAATTTCGGAACCTTCCGTAATAAGGAAGTCCCCTGGAGCATATTCCTGATTTACGGCCACAAAAGAAACGGAGATCTGCGAGGCAGCCTCCGGAAAGGACTTGGACAACTCTATTTTCAGCTGATCCGCGGTAATTTCCGGCTGTTCGACGGCGTAATCCAGCACCCGGGTCTGCAATCGTTCCGCCAGGCCTGCGAATAATTGAATGCGAAGTTGCATGATTTTCACCTCAACCATTGATGTTCATGTCTATCCAATATACCATATCCATATTGAAAATGTTATGCTTATCCATTAGAGACCCGCTGATGTCGGCGATTTTTGCACCTGCGCGAGAAAGGAAGGACTTTAACTTATGAAGCGCAACGAACCTAAAACGATAACGATTCTGCACACGAACGATATCCACAGTCATTTCGAGAAGGTCAGCTCCATCGCGGCGCATATTGCCCGGGAGCGCGAAGAGGCCCAAGGAAGCCCCTTGCTGCTGGTGGACATCGGGGACCATATGGACCGCTCGGCGATGGAAACCGAAGGAACGATGGGCGGGGTGAACGTCGATTTGCTCAATTTGACCGGGTACGACGCCATTACGATCGGAAACAACGAAGGTTTGACGCTGACGCCGGAAGACTTGGCACGGGTATATTCGGGACTGCAGGCCGAAGTGGTCTGCTGCAATTTGCTGGAAGAAACGACAGGCGAGCCGCCGTCATGGATGAAAAAGCACGTCGTCCTCGAAAAAGGGGGCGTTAAAATCGGCCTTACGGGAGCGACGGCGCCGTTTTCGGCCTTTTACGAACTGCTTGGCTTCAAAGCGCTTGAGCCGGAAGCGGCGATCAGGCGGGAAGTCGAGCTGCTCCGGCCCCAATCGGACATCGTCGTTGTGTTGTCCCATCTTGGGCTGGCAACGGACCAGCGGCTGGCGGAGCGGATTCAAGGGATCGACGCGATCCTTGGCGGGCACACGCACCATCTGCTGGAGAAACCGCTGGTGATTGGCAACACCGCCATATGCGCGGCAGGGAAGTTCGGGGACTATATCGGCAAAATCCGCTTGGAGCAGCAGCCTGACGGTGCTTTCCGAATGGCGGAAGGATGCGTCATTCCTGTCGATACCGATAAATTAGACGAAACCGTCAGCAGCGCGCTGAACCGGCATCGGCTGCGGGCCGAGGAATACCTGCAGGAAACCGTCGCCGTTACCGATCGGGAGCTGCCGCTTGACTATACGTCGGAGTCCCCGTTCGGGAATTTGCTGGCGCAGGCCGTGCGCAGATTTGCCGGTACCGGCATTTCCATTGTCAACACGGGCCAGCTGCTCGGTCCGCTGCCGGAGGGAGAAATATCCGCCGGAATGCTTCATACGCTGTGTCCGTCCCCGGTCAATGCGTGCATCGTCAAGCTGAAAGGGAAGGACATTCGGAATGCGCTGGAAGAAAGCCTGCTGCCCGATTTTTGGGGCAGGGAGATCAAGGGCTTCGGCTTCCGGGGGGAGATTTTGGGAAATGTGGCGGTAGATGGTCTGGAAGTCTTGTATGATCCGGTCCGAATCCCTTATGATAGGATTGTCGAAATTACGCATATGGGGGAGAAACTGCTGGACGAGCAGGAATACGAGGTCGGAACGCTTGACATGTTCACGTTCGGCATCGGCTACGAATCGCTTGCATTAGGGCGCGACCCGCAATTTTTGCTGCCCGAATTTCTTCGGGATCTGCTGCGCTTCGAGCTGGTCCGTCCGGGAAGTCTTGCGGAAAGCGAAAGACGCAGATGGGCACAGAGCCATTAAAATTTCCTTGGGGAGGAAATCATGGATACAATAACGGCAATCGTATTGGGAATTGTGGAGGGCATTACGGAATTCATTCCCGTTTCTTCGACCGGTCATATGATTCTCGCTTCGAAGCTGCTCGGCTACAACGATCAGGATCCTACGATGAAAACGTTCGAGGTCGTGATCCAGCTGGGGGCGATTCTGGCCATCGCGCTCGTATACTGGCGCCGGATCCTCGACCTGCTGGGGATTAAGAAAATCGATTCCGGCGGCCATCGCATGGCTCCAGGGAAAAAGCTGAACCTGCTGCATGTCATCATCGGCATCGCTCCCGCGCTGATCGTCGCGTTTTTTGCGAGGGATTTCATCAAAAGCCTCTTCAGCGCAAGCACGGTCATTTGGGCGCTCGTGGCGGGCGGCGTGTTCATGATTTTTGCGGAATGGTTCAATAAGTCCAAGGCGAAAATCACGGCGGAAACGATCGATGATCTCAGTTACAAGCAGGTGTTTTTGATCGGCATTTATCAAATTTTATCCGTGCTTTGGCCGGGCTTTTCGCGTTCGGGTTCGACGATCGCCGGCGGCATGCTGTCCGGTGCCAGTTATAAAGCGTCCGCCGATTTTTCGTTTCTGATCGCGATCCCGATCATGGTTGCGGCGTCGGGGTACGAAATGCTGGACTCCTATCAAAATTTGACCAAAGATACGCTTGGCTTGTTTGCGATCGGCTTCATTCTTGCTTTTGTCGTTGCCTATGTCGTGGTGCTTGCATTCATGAAATTGATCCAGAAAATCCGGCTGACCCATTTTGCGGTGTACCGGTTTGTTTTGGCGGTTGTTTTTTGGCTATTCATTATGCGCTGATTCGTAAGTTTGCCCCGGCCAAAAGATGGGCTTTCCTGAAAAACGGGATCAGTGTTCATGGTTTGAGACTTTTTACGGATAACGGCATGACGGAACCGCGGAATCCGTGATTTAGGGCAGGAGAGGATATGCTTTGCGTTTGGTACCCGTTCGTAAGCTTCAGGAAGGTATGAGGATCGGCAAAAAGATATATAACGACGAAGGCGTCGTCCTTTTGGCGGACGGCGTGGAACTGACGGTTCCGCTGATCCGCCGGCTCGTGGAATTGGATATCGGTTATGTTTACATAGAAGACGAACAGACAGAGGGAATCGTAATACCGGAATTGCTTCATGAGGATACGCGCCGCGAGGCGCTGCAAAATATCCGGAAAAACTTTCAACGTTTGTCCGGAACTTCGAAAATCGCCAAAGGTTATTTTCATCTCGGCAAAGATTTCACCAGGGTGATGGAAGCGATTTTGAAGGATGTCAGCCGGCAGGAGGATTCCATGATTTTGCTCATGGACATGAATACCGCGGATCATTATTTGTATAAGCACTCATTAAACGTCTGCGTCTATTCGCTCGTGCTCGGGATCGCAAGCGGCTATCCGGAGGACCGGCTGATGCAGCTCGGCCTCGGGGCGCTGCTCCACGACATCGGCAAAACGCAAATTCCGCAGCGGGTGCTGTCCAAGCCCCAAAAGTTGACGGATGACGAATTCCGGGTGATGAAGGCCCATGCCGAGATCGGATACAAAATTTTAAAAGACGAGCCTAACATCCCGCTTTTGGCGGCCCATTGCGCCTTTCAGCATCATGAACGGCTGAACGGAAGCGGCTACCCGCGCGGAGTCCAGGGGAAAGAAATCCATGAGTACGCCCAGTGGGTGGCGCTTGCCGATTCCTACGACGCCATGACTTCGCATCGTGTGTACAGACCCGCTATGCTGCCTCATCAGGCCGTAGAGGTTCTGTACGCAGGATCGGGGACGTTATACGATCAAAAAAAGCTGGAGCTGTTCCGGGACAAGGTGGCGATTTACCCGCCGGGATTAACGGTCAAATTAAACACGGGCGAAACCGGCGTCGTCTCCCGCATCCATTCAAGCACCCCTCATCGCCCGGTGATCCGCATACTCTCGGATGCGGAGGGGCATAACCTGAAGGCGCCTTATGAAATAGACCTTGCGCGAAAGCTTTCCGTCATCATCACGGAGGTGGACGACGCCGACGTACAGCCGATTTCTTTTCAGCATTAAGGAGGAAGATCCATGAAGGAGCGACAGTATAAAGCGCCAAAACGGCAGTGGGGGAGCATCATCTACCGCTGCCGTTGGGCGGTCGCGATCGCGTGGGTCTTTTTTATCGTTGTTCTCGGCGCATTCGCCGTCAGAACCCCGTCGCTGCTGCAGGACAGCGGATTTACGCCGACGGGCAGCCAATCCGAACGCGGAATCGCTTTTCTTGAAGAGAACCTGGATATGTCCGCCGCTTCGCTCGACATCGTGCTGCAAAGCACGGAGGGCAAAAATTTGACCGCCTCGGAGGCGCAGGACCGAATTTGGGAGGAACTCGCTCCGCTTAGAGACAAACCGTTCGTCCAGGATATGTACGCCAGCATGGTGACGCGGAAAGCCGGGGAAGACGGCATCATCTCTTATACGGTATTGCTGAACGAAACGGCAAGCGAAGCGCTCAAGCATTTTGACGAGATCAAAGCGGCGGTGCCGGAGATCGCCGGAACCGAAACGTATATCACCGGCAATCTGGCGGTTTATCACGATATGAGCGCGGCCGTAAGGCACGATATCGTCCGGGCGGAGTCGTTCGGGATTCCGGCGGCGCTTGTTATTTTGCTGCTCCTGTTCCGTACCCTTCCCGCCGCGCTGCTGCCGGTCGTGATCGGCGTCGGGAGCGTTGCGGCGACGATGGGCGGCTTGTATTTTGTGGCAGCAAACGGCGCCGCGCTGAGCAATTTTCTGCCGAATATGGTGACGATGCTGGGCCTTGCCGTGGGGATCGACTACGCTTTGTTCATGGTGAGCCGCTTTCGCGAGGAGCTTGCGGAAAAGGACGTCCCCGACGCGCTTGCGGCTGCATGCCGCACGTCAGGAAGATCGGTGCTTTATTCGGGTGCGGCCGTCATGGCCGGGCTCCTTGCGCTGTGTCTGGTCGATCTCCCCATTTTCCGTTCGCTGGCGCTCGGCGGGATGCTGGTCGTGCTGGTGTCGGTGCTTGCCGCAAGCACCTTGCTGCCTGCGCTGCTCGGCATATTGGGACGGCGGATTTTTTCGCTGCCGATCAAGCTTGGCCGAGGGCATGCCGATGGTGCCGGTTACGGCAGCAAGGCGTGGGTGCGGCTTTCGGAATGGATCATGTCGCGCCCGGGCGTCATTGCGGCCGTCGTTACCGCAGCACTGCTCATCGCCATGCTGCCTTCCTTGCAAATGAAGCTGGGCATCCCGTCGGCCGAGGTGCTGCCGCCGTCCTATGAATCCAGATATGGAGCCGAACTGATGAAAAAGGCTTACGACATGAAAGAAGCCAACAGCATCATGATTGCAGCGGAGCTGGACCGGCATTACGAAGATTCACGATCCGTCCGTCTGGTGAAATCATATATGACCATGCTTGAAGAACTTCCGGGCGTTCACCGCGTCGAAAGCTACGCGGGTTATATCAAGGGGGAGGCAAGCGGCGTCAGCCCGGAACTGAAATCCGAGATCGAAAAACGCCATGCCGCCAAAGGACGTGCGGCCGTCATCGTCGTCGTGCCGGAGGAGGGGGAAAGCTCCCCGAATACCGTCAGGCTGGTGAGGGAAATCCGGCAGCATCCGCCGGAAGGCATGCATATTTACGTGACGGGTTCCCCGGCCTACAAGCTTGATATCATGGATCGGATCCAAAGCGGGATACCTTACGTGCTTGCCGCTGTCCTGCTGCTCACTTATATCATTTTGTTTGCGGCCTTCCGCTCGGTCCTGCTCCCGCTTAAGGCGGTGGCGATGAACTTGCTCAGCCTCGGCGCCAGCTTCGGCCTGGTCACCCTCGTGTTCCAGCTCGGGTACGGCGCAGAATGGCTGAACGTCACGTATACGGGAAGCGTGTTCGCCGTTTTGCCGATTCTCATTTTTTGCGTGGTTTTCGGCATTTCCATGGATTACGAGGTCATGATGCTGTCACGGATCGTCGAAGCCTACAAAATGGAGCGGAATAACGAGCGCAGCACCGCCATAGGATTGCAAAGAACCGGGGGGATGATCACCGGAGCGGCACTCATTCTGGCCGTCGTGGCCGGCGCGTTCATGTTTACCGATAACGAGCTGATGAAAGCGCTCGGGCTGGGCCTGACGGCTTCCGTGCTGATCGACGTCACGGTCGTGCGCATCCTGCTCGTGCCGTCTTTGATGAAGCTTCTCGGCAAAGCCAACTGGTGGCTTCCGGGATGGCTATCGTTTCTGGCCAAAAAGGGCGAGGGGGAAGCGCCCGGCGAAAACGCGCGGCCGTAACGCGGGGCGAGGCGGGAGAGTTTTTTGTCGCTTCATGGTATGATATAAGGGACTAGGCTTTAGGATTTGCAAAATCCTCGGTTAAATAAAGAAATAAGGTGAGGAAAAAATGAATACGATACAACTGTCGCCAAGCTATGATCCGTGGGATCCGATCGGCTCCCTGCGGGCATACGGACGTCACGTGCTGACGAGCGTGGAAATGACAGTCACGCATTTGTGCAACATGCGCTGCGAGCATTGCGCCGTAGGGGATATGCTCGTCATGAAGGAGGCCGAATTTCTGCCGCTTGATCTGATGCTGAAAAGGCTCGATGAAGTCGAGCATCTGCAAACGATCAGCTTGACCGGCGGCGAGCCGTCCTTCCGCGAAAAAACGGTGAACGAAGTGATCGTTCCCCTGCTCCGCTACGCCAAAGAACGCGGCATCCGGACGCAGATCAACTCGAATTTGACGCTCGATATCAGCCGGTACGAAAAAATGCTTCCGTACTTGGATGTCATGCATATTTCGTTCAACTATTTGAACGGCGACGATTTTCACGAGGTCGGCTTCGCGAACAGCAGCCATCCCGTTCCGAAGGAAACGGCCTACCGCATGTACGACAAAATGATCGAAAACGCCGTCAAATTAAGCGAAGCGGGGATGTTTATCTCGGCCGAATCGATGATTAATTATCGCACGCATACAAAACTGGCTGGAATTCACAAACTAATCGAGGAAATGGGCTGCAAACGCCATGAGGTCCATCCGATGTATGCGTCCAACTTCGCGAGCTCGCTGCCGGTGTTATCGCTCGAGGAAACGCGGAAGGCCATCCATTCCTTGCTTGATGCCCGCAATCCGGACATCTGGATGCTGTTCGGAACGCTTCCGTTTTTTGCTTGCAGCGACGATCCCGAGGAGCTTGCGTTGATCCGCCGCTTGGCATCCGAACCGAACGTGACGGTCCGCAACGACCCGGACGGACGCAACCGCGTCAACGTCAACCTGTTTTCGGGCGACGTCTATGTCACCGACTTTTCGGACGTCCCGCCTTTCGGCAACATCATGGACAGCCGGCTCGACGATGTTTTTGCCAAATGGCAAAACGATCACCCGCTGAACAAAACCGTAAACTGCCACTGCGACGCGGCAGGCTGCTGCGGACCGAATCTGCTGGTGAAGGATATGTATTACAAGGAAACCGATTTTAGCATAAGGCAAGCTAACATCATCTAAGAAATGAGGCGTTGGATTTGGACGGGGAGTTTGAAATAGGCAAGCTATTATTCAACCTTTTCCTGGTTTTGCTGCTTGTATTCTTTAACGGGGTGTTCGTCGCCGCGGAGTTTTCGCTGGTCAAAATGCGCCAGTCCCGGCTTACGCAGCTGGTTAGCGAAGGCAACCGCATGGCGAATTATGCTTTGAAAGTAAACAATAAGCTGGATGCCTATTTGTCGGCTACGCAGTTCGGCATTACGCTGGCATCGCTGGGACTCGGCTGGATCGGCGAACCCGCCGTCTCGCACCTCTTGGTGCAGCCGCTCATGTACAAGATCGGAATCACGGACAAAACGGTCATTTCTTCCGTGTCGGTGATCCTAGGATTCTGCGTCATAACCTTTTTACATATCGTACTAGGGGAGCTTGCTCCAAAGTCCCTGGCGATTCAAAAAACGGAAGGGGCGGCGCTGCTGCTGTCCGGTCCGCTGATGTTGTTTTATAAAATCTTTTTTCCGTTTATCTGGCTGCTGAACGCTTCGGCAAACATCATTTTGCGTATGTTCGGGGTACAGCCGGCGACGGAATCGGAAG
Organism: Paenibacillus sp. YAE3; assembly: GCF_057546105.1. Lineage (NCBI taxonomy): Bacteria > Bacillati > Bacillota > Bacilli > Caryophanales > Paenibacillaceae > Paenibacillus > Paenibacillus sp. YAE3. Next base: position 326,141 of record NZ_BAAIYF010000004.1, read on the forward strand.
CTGCGCATTCCGAAGAGGAAATCCGCATATTAATGAATCAGAGCGCCAAAAGCGGTGTGATCGACAAAGACGAGATGAAGCTGATGGACAACATCTTTGAATTTTCCGATCTGCTGGCGCGCGAGATCATGCTGCCCCGTACGGACATGGACTGCCTGTACACGAACAATACGCTGGAAGAAAACCTGCGAATCATCAGCGAAACCAAACATTCGCGTTATCCCGTCGCCGTGGAGGACAAGGACCAGATCATCGGCTTTGTCCATATCACCGATTTCCTGCTGGCGGATGAAGAGCACCAGAAGGAGCTGGCGAAGCTGGTGCGGCCGATTCTGAACGTGCCGGAATCGATGGAAATCAGCCATGTCCTCCGGCTGATGCAGAAAAAACACGCTCAGCTGACGCTGGTCGTGGACGAGTATGGCGGCACGGCGGGCATGCTTACGGCGGAAGAGATTTTGGAAGAAATCGTGGGCGAACTTTACGACGAGTTCGAGGACGAGCGTCCAGACGTGGAAATTCAGGAGGATTTCATATCGGTGGACGGGCGTATGCTGATCGAAGACGTGAATGATCTGACAGGCGTCATTATCGAAGATGACGAAGTCGATTCCATCGGCGGCTGGCTGTTCAAGGAGCTGGAAGGAAATCCGGTGAAAGGCAGAAAGGTTCAGCTGGCCAACTACGTTTTCGAAGTCGAAGAATCGACGAGGCTCCGGATCACAAGGGTCAATATCCACCGCGTTGCCGCCGCCGAACCGAACAAAGAAGAAACGGAGGCGGAAAACGGGGATTAAGGGGGGAGCTTGTGTCAGGGAAACAGCTGCTTCTCATCGGAATCGGACTGGCCCTGCTGTACGTCATGTTTACGGCAGGGGCCCCGTTTCTGCTGGCTGCACTGGTCGCCATTTCGCTTGAGCCCGTTCACGTCATGATGATGGGCAAACTGAAATGGAACCGAGTGGCGGCCGCTTCCCTCACATGTACTCTGTTTTTGCTTCTAGTTCTGCTCCTGGTGTACATGCTGGGGCTGCAGGTATTTGGTCAACTGGTAGAGTATTGGGAAAATGCGCCATCGTATTTTGCGGCAGCGAACGACTTTGCGCAGCATACGATGATCCAGGCCCGGGGGTGGCTCGACAATATCCGGCCCGACTTGGCCGAGAGCTTGAGGGCGCTGCTTTCCAATCTCACGCAGTATGCGGAATCCTTTGCGAATACGCTGTCGTCTGCCTTTCTCAATTTCGCCAGGGGGATTCCCGGCACGTTCGTGTTTTTTGTCGTCTTTTTTGTCGCGGTGTATTTATTCAGCTTTGGTCTGCCGGCGATCCGCTCCGGCATTCTTTCCTTGTTTGAGGATGAGATGCAGGGGCAGATTCAGCAGGTGCTTCACAGCCTGAAAAAGTCGATTTTCGGTTTTTTGCAGGCTCAGATGATTCTGAGCGCTTTTACGTACGTGGTGACGTTGACGGGACTGCTTATCCTCGACATCCGTTATCCGCTTGCGATTGCGCTGCTTGTCATGCTGGTCGACATTTTGCCGATTCTCGGCGTTGGTTCCGTTTTGATTCCGTGGGCCGCCTATTTGTTTATCGTCGGCGATAACTATACGGGCTTCGGGCTGTTGCTGCTGTTTATCGTCATTACGGTGGCCAGGCGGGTCATCGAGCCGAAGATCATCGGCGACTCTGTCGGCATCGGCGCTTTATCGGCGCTGGTCAGCATGTATGTCGGCTTTAAACTGGTCGGCGTCATCGGCGTGTTTATCGGACCGCTGGTGGTCATCATCTATTCGGCCGTGCGCAAAGCGGGTTTGTTTCAGATCAAAATCAAATTTTAAAGCGGGCCTTCCAAGGACTCCCCGGACAAGTTTCGGCTTGTTTCGAGGGAGTTTTTTGGTTGTTTTCGATAAATTTTGTTCAGTTTTCGCGAAACCCTCATATGTATGTTACGAAGAGCCCAACGAGGAGTCCTAGACTCGTCCGGCTTAAATACGAACCAGAAGGAGGCTCCGTTCGTGAACGATCCAATGAACAACCAGATCCGAGTCTACAAGCCCTTTATCGGACCGTTTGATCCTTGCCCGCCTTTGCCCTACAGGACATACGTCGTACCGCCGAACCAATATATCGTCTTTCAACCGAGGGACTGGCCGCAATACAGTCTGGAGGAAGCCCTGACGCGGGGAACGCTTTGGCCCAATCTGTTCAGTCCGTACAATCCCAAGCGGAATTCGCAGGAAGGAGGAGCTTGATGTCTGAACAAGGAATCCCGCGGAATTCGGGTCCGGCGAACGGGCCCGGCCATGTCGGCCCGGCTCATGCGCACCACGAAAACGCCGGTCCTGCCCATCACGCCCATGAAAACGTCGGTCCCGCCCACCACGTGCATGAAAATGCCGGTCCCGCCCATCATCACATGCATGAAAACGTCGGTCCGGCCGGGATGAAGCCGGAAACCAAAGGGACGGTGGATCGCCAGTATTACGAGCTTTTGGAACAGCTTCAGGTGATCGATTTCGCCCTGGTCGAGCTGAATCTGTATCTGGATACCCATCCGGACGATTTGAAACGCATCGAGCAGTACAACCGGCTGGCGCAGGAACGCATCCCGCTGGTGAGAAAGTTTCAGGAGCTGTACGGCCCGCTGATGCATTTCGGCCACGCCTATTCCAGATTCCCTTTCGAATGGCCGGAAGCGCCGTGGCCTTGGCAGGTGTAAAGGGAGGACTTAAGCTTTGGCAACCTGAAAAAACACCGGAGAAAAAGCCAGAAATCTGCGGAAGATGTAAAGGAGGCGATCCACACCCATGTGGGTATACGAGAAGAAGCTGCAGTATCCGGTTCGGGTGAGCAAATGCGATCCGATGATGGCCAAATTCCTGCTGGAGCAGTACGGAGGCGCGGACGGCGAATTGGCGGCCGCCCTGCGTTATTTGAATCAGCGGTATACGATTCCCGATAAGGTCATCGGCTTGTTGAACGATATCGGCACGGAAGAATTTGCACATCTGGAAATGATCGCCACCATGGTATACAAACTGACGAAGGATGCTACCGTCGAACAGCTGAAAGCAGCCGGCCTGGGCGACCACTATGCCAATCACGATAAGGCCCTGTTCTACCAAAACGCGGCAGGGGTGCCGTGGACGGCGACCTATATTCAGGCCAAGGGCGATCCGATTGCGGACCTGTACGAGGACATCGCGGCCGAGGAAAAGGCCCGGGCTACATACCAGTGGCTGATCGACATGACCGATGACGTCGATTTGCAGGACAGCCTGAAGTTTTTGCGCGAACGGGAAATCGTGCATTCGCTGCGCTTCCGCGAGGCGGTGGAGATCATTAAGGACGACCGCGGGAAAAAGAAATACTTTTAATTTCCGAATGTTGTTGCCCCGTAAGAAGGATGCCTGCAGCAGCGTCCTCCTATGGGGCATTCGTTTTTTGGGCGTGATCGATACATAGGGGGGCCGGCAGCGGCTATATAACGAAGAGATGGAACCATCGCGATGGGGGGATCGTATTATAAGTACTTTCAACGAAACGAGGTCACGCCATGCGATATTTATTATGTTTTCTCCCGCCGCTGGCAGTTCTTAGCTGCGGTAAGCTCGGACAATTTATTCTGAGCATCATACTCACCTGCATCGGATATGTCCCGGGCGTCATTCATGCCATTTTGGTGGTGAACGCATACAAAGCGGATCAGCGGACGGAGAAAATCGTCCGGGCCATAGAAAATCAACATCGGTAGGGAAAAAAACGACACGACGCCATGCATAACAAAATAGGGGGATACACGGCCTTGGTCTGATGGAATACGGAACCGGGGCCGATTTTTTATTTTCTTACCGGGCCGGACTGTCTGTCGGATGAGAGGTTCAATGCTGCCGTCTGCTACAGAAGGATCGTTTTGAGGCCGGGTTTGAATTTGCCGCGCGTATGCGTTGTTTTTTGCCATAATGGCCCATCCATGAATTCCCAATCGCAAATTTTTTAGGAGAAGGAGTGCAAAATGAGACCAACCCTATTAAAATACAATATACTCAATCTAGCAGCTAGACTGGGACTTACGTTTAGGAAGTGATGGTTTGTGCTGGACGGCAGATCGATCGAATCTGTGATCAAAAGCGCCCAAGAAGGAAACCGGTCGGAACGCGATTGGATCATCGAACAATATCGTCCCTTCATTTTGCGGACCGTCTCCCAAGTATGCAAAAGCCCGATCGGGTGGGAGCGCGACGAAGCAAGCATCGGGATGATCGCGTTAAACGAGGCCATCGACCGGTACGACAGCGGCATGAAAAAATCCTTCGACAATTTTGCTTATATGATGATCCATAACCGCCTTGTGGACGAGTTCCGGAGACAAGGGAGAATTTTAAAATCGGAAAGCGTCATTCTGAACGATCCGGGGGACCTGTTCGACCAGACCCCGAGCGAAATCGCCAGTTCTCTCGAACGTTACGACAGGGAGCAATCGGCCAGCGAGCTGGCGATGGAGCTGCTTGCATACGACGAGGCCCTGCAGGAATACGGCGTGTCGCTGGAGGAGCTGGAGGATTGCTCCCCGAAGCATAGAGATACGCGGAAGCAGATGATCCAAATCGCCAAGCGGTTCAGCGAACAGCCGGAATGGCTCGATGTCCTGAAGCAAACCAAAAGGCTGCCGATCAAAAACATGCTGAAAATGTTTAAAGTGGGTCACAAAACGCTGGAGCGGAATCGTAAATATATCATAGCGCTTGTTTTGATCTACGCATGTCCGGAATTCGAACGGATACGCAGCACCGTTTCTTTTGCAAACATGGAGGAGTGATGATGATGCATGGAGTCGTAATGAAAATAACCGAGAAGTGTATCGTCGTTCTCTGCGAGGATGGAACCTTCCGAAACCTGCCGCATTTGCCCGATATGCCTCAGCTGGGGGATCGGATTCCGGTGGAAGCGGCCAGATCCGTACCCGCACGAAAGCGTCATGCCGGCCGCTGGCTGAGGCAGGCCTGGTGGCTCGCGGCTTCCATCGTGCTGTTGATCGGCGCCGTTTTTTTATGGAAGCCCTCTACGGGCAACGCATCCATGATGGTCGCGATCGACATCAATCCGAGCATGGAATTGTATGTCCGGCAGGATGGAAGAATCGACCGGGTCAAGCCGCTGAACGATGATGCCAAAAAGCTATTATCCGAACGGGAGCTCAAAGGGCAAAATTTTTACGATGCGGTTCATGCCATCGTCGATGAGGCGGCGAAACAGGGGTTTTTGAACGCCGGCGAGGGAAAAAAGTGGATCCTGCTGTCGACGGTGGAACTCCGCTCCGCTCCGTTTGTGCCGGACAAGCAAAAGGTCGAGACGTCGGAAAACGGATATGACCTCGAATGGTTCGAGGCGGACCGGGAGCTGATGAAGAAAGCCCAAAAAGCGAAGTTGTCGCTCAATAAGTATATCGTTTACGAAAAAGCGGGGGAAAAGGGCATCCGGCTGAACATCGATGACCTGCGCTCCCGTTCCGTCGCCGCAGCCCTTGCCGGGGCAGGGGTGGACCCGCAGCGCTTTTTTGACGGAGCGGGAAGCCATGCCGAAACCGTGCCGCCGTCCGATCCCGCGAAAGCGGCACCTGAGGGAAGCAAGGGGGCGCAAGCCGAGACGGGAAAGGGAAAGGGAAAGGAAGTCAAACAGCCGCAGCAGACCCAAAAGCATTCCCTGCAAAGCAAAGAGCATCCTGCCGACAGCTCGGAGCAAAAAGACGGCGCGGCTCGAAAGGCGGATGCGGGACATTCTGCCAAAAGCAGGCCGAAGGATCCGGTTAAAAGCAGCGGCGGTTCGAACCCTAAAGAAACTCCGCAATCCGGCGAAAGCAAAACGATGCGGCATGATGAGAAAAAAGCGGATGGCAATTCGGCCAAGAAAAACGTCCAAGGGAAAAGCGGCGAACAGGCGAAAGGCGGCGCTCAAGCCAAAAACGGCAAACCCAAGGAGGAGCTGCCGGCCGACCGCGGCGTACGGCCCGACAGCGGCAAATCGGCGAACGCTCCGGAGGACGCGGCAGAAGAACACAGCGGGAAAAACGGTCCGAAAAATAAATGATTCATTTTTTTGAAAGACCCCCTCAAAACGATGGGACGCGGCGTAATGAAATATGTGCTTACTACAAAAGCAACCTAAATTTTATCGTTTGCGAGGGATGAAGAAATGAAAAAAGTTAAACACATTCTGCTGTCCACCTTTGCCGTATCGCTGGCCTTGAGCCTGTCCGTTCAAGCCGCATCGGCTAACGAAGCCGCATCTTCCGCCAAGCCGGAGGTCCGCGCTCAGGCCGCGCTGAAGTTTAAGGATATCAATGACGCGCCTTGGGCGGAAGGAAACATTCTCAAAATGCAATCGAAACACGTTTTCCAAGGATTTGAAGACGGCACGTTCCGTCCGAACAAGCCTGTGACCCGCGTTGAAGCGATCGTCATGGCCGTTCGCCTGATGGGGCTTGATGAGGAGGCGAAATCCAAATCTGCCAGCTCGAGCCTTCCTTTCCAGGATGCGGATCATTTGAGCAAGAAATATCCTTGGGCTGCAGGTTACGTGGCTGCCGCTCTGGACCACGGATTGCTTGATGCGAACGAAAAGATCCAGCCGGAAAAGCCGGCGAGCCGCGTTTGGGTATCCAGCCTGCTCGTCAAATCTCTCGGTTTCGAAAATGAGGCGTCGGCCCAAACGGCAGCCAAGCTGAGCTTCAAAGATTCCAGCGCTATTCCCGCCGCTTCCGTCGGTTATGTCAAAGTCGCGATGGAGAAAGGGCTCATCAGCGGTTATCCAAACGGAACGTTCCTGCCGAATAAGGGCGTGACCCGCGCCGAAATGGCGGCATTGCTCGACAGAACGAACGAAGACCTGATGGAAAAAGCCGGTGCGGTGAAAGTGAATGGAACCGTGAAGGAAATTTCCTTTCCCGCGGCGTCGGTAACGGCGGATACCTACGGGGAGATCAAAGTCGAAACGGCAAACCGGGAGATCGGCACTTTCAAAATCGAAAGCGGATTGCTCGTGGGCGATCACAACAAAGCGATCAAGGCTGATCAATTGGCCGTTAACGATAAGGTGGTTCTGACCGTTCTGGATCAAAAGGTGGTCGACGCCAGACTGCTGGCCTCCAAAGGAAGCGAGAAACCTGCGGCCAACGATCAACCGCAAAAAGCCGAAAATGCGGGCAACGGCAAAAAATCCGATAAAAAAACCGGCAAGTAAGCCTTTCCGTTGAGAGGGATTGCTTGCGAAACGGGGCCAGGACAAATCGACTTTGATGCGTTCCTGGCCTTCAAGAGTCCATGCAGCTGGAGCGGGATCAAGCAAAAGCGTCCTCCTTGGTTTACATCCCGAAGGGCTTCCCTTATCATAAGCTATAAGCAAGCGAAAGACATCGAAGTGACAGAAGGGAAGAGGTAAAACCAATGAACCAAAGCAAACGGACCCGTCCCGAGGCCATGATTTTCGACATGGACGGTACGCTGTTCCAAACGGAAACGGTGCTTCTGCCGGCATACCATAAGCTGTTCGATACGCTTCGCAGCGAAGGGCTTTATACGTCTCCGACGCCGCCGCAGGAGCGGCTGCTGGGAAGCCTGGGCATGCTGCTTGAAGATATTTGGAAGGTGGTTATGCCCGACGGGAGCCCGCAGGCCCACGCCCGCGCGAACGAGCTGCTGCTGCAGCTGGAGCTGGAAGGGCTGGCAGGCGGGGAAACGCTGCTGTACCCGGAAGTGAAGGAAACGCTCGAGGAGCTGCACCGGCGGGGCGTAAAGCTGTTTGTTGCCAGCAACGGGCTTGAGCATTACATAAGCGGGATCGTGGAGACGCATGGCCTGGCCGCGCTTTTTGACGGATTGTACAGCGCAGGCAAACACGGCACGCTTTCCAAAGTGGATTTGGTGAAGCTGCTGCTGGACGAAAACGGCGTAAAGTCCGCATGGATGGTCGGAGACCGGTCTTCCGACGTCGAAGCGGGCAAGAAAAACGGGTTGTGCGCCGTCGGCTGTGCATATGCCGGTTTCGGCAACGACGAAGAACTCAAGGGAGCGGACGTGCTCATTTCTTCGTTCGCCGAGCTTATAAAGCTGTATGAGGAATCTGATTCAGAGCAGCCGGACGCATAACCTTGCAGCAAAAAAAACGGACAGGGCCGCGGAGACATTCCGCGGTCCGTCCGTTTTTATTCGTGCGAGGGCTCATGCATTTTTTCGTATAACCCCACGGCGTATTCCAAAGGTTTCACGATCGCCTTCCGGTACAGCTCGGCGTCCCCGATTTGCGAGAACACCTCCCTGGCGGGTTTGGGGTTGACTTCAAGCAGGTAAATCTCCCCTTTTTTGTTGATCGCCAGGTCGAGCGCCAGCTCGCATAAAGCCCCGTATTGCTTTTCCAGGAATGAAGCCACCTCGACGCCGAGCCTTTCGGCTCTCCGCTGCACCTTGCGCCGTTTCTCCTCATCGTCGATCCATCGTTCCATCATTTCGTTGAAGGAGATGGCATGCCCGCCGCCATGGAGGTTGGACGTGACGCTGCGCCGCGCTCCGACTCTTCCGGCGATGCCGGTAAGCTCCCATGCGCCTTCCCTGTTTTTCTGCACCAGCATCCGGTAATCGTGAACCCTGCCGTCGGGGAGATCGACCGCGATTCCCTCCTGCACCAAATAGCGGTTTTTCATGCTCCAGCTGCTTAGGACGGCTCCCAGGCGGGAAGCGTGGATTTTCTGCGGCGTGATGATTTTCCGCTGTTGATTGCGGCCCTGTATATAGTAATATGGCGTTCCTCTGATCCGTTCGACCCGCAAAATTCCGCGTCCGCCGGTGCCGTTGATCGGTTTCAGGTAAACGATCGGCGTTTTTTTCAGCATATGGTGCACATCGGAAAAACCATGGAACAAATGGGTTTCGGGGAGGTGATTCTTGAATTCGGGTCTCCGCGAAAGCACCTCGTAAATCGTCCATTTATTGCGGAGCGGGCGGTTCAGGAATTGCATATGCCCGTATCGGCGGCGAAATTGAAGCAGCTGCTCGAAACGGGAGCTTTTTTGGATTCGGCAGCGATCATAGATCATGTCGGGGAACGAACGCCATCTGCGCCTCCATGCGCCTTTTTTTGCGTCATATTCCAGGGCGTGAATTTTTTGCTTCGAATCGCTGACATCCATGGGCGTAAATACGAATACGTCCAGGCCGATTTTGCGGCCTTCGATGATCATTTTCTGGTATACGGGTTTTTCCTCAAGAGCTTTATGGTCGTTCAGATATAGCGTCAAAATGCCTAAGACGGGAACCGGCACAATCTTTCACCTTCTTTGGTTGGGGCCGCTATGCGGCGGTCTGTTTTTGGCGCGTTTCCTTCGAGACGGAGGAGCGTTCTGCCCGTCGATGCCATGGCCAGGGAGGAGGCAGTGAGTCCGGCTTTAAAGCAAAGCCCCAGGAAGGGGACCTGGTTCAGACCTGCCCGGCATTCCAATCTGCCGAGCCGGTCAAGCTGTGCTTTCAGGAGGGCGCAGCCGACGCCTTTGCGGCGGTACAGCGGATGGACCGCAATAAGAAAAGCGTCTTTACCGTAGCCGGCCACAAAGCTCGCTCCAGCCAGAACGGGTCCGGCTTCCCCCCGCAGCGTAGCCAGCAGCAGGGAGGTGCCGGGAGCCTGCAGCTCATGTTCGGTTGCCCTGGCAAGCCGCAAATAATCTTCGCGCATCGAACGGATCCCGCCGTGGTCGAACAGAAACCGCAGCACGCGCGCGTGCTGGCGGTTCCAGTCGTCCTGCGGGGAGAGGGATGAAATTTGCATCTGCTCACTTCCTTTTAACGTTACGGCTTCTGGGCGTTCGCAAGGTAATGGCTGTATTGGAAAATCCGCTCAAGCGATTTTTGGCGGATATGCGGCTCGTCGAATTTCATCGGTTTGGCGTTGGCCTCGAAAAACCAGATGCCGCCCGAGGTGTCAACGCCCAGATCCATGGACATTTCGCCGTGCGGATGGCCGGAAGCCTTTTCGATTTGCCTGGCGATGACGATCGCGGTCGTTTTGACGCGGTTGATCATGCCGGGCGCGCTGCCTTCGCCGAACACGGCCGTCAGCAATTTGCCCGGATCTTCGATGCTGCCGCCCCGGGGGACGTGGGTCGTAATGCTTTTGGAGCCGGCCATGCGCGCTCCCACGCCCGTGACGCCCCATTGCCCTTTTCCCGTCTTTTGCAGCAGCACCCGCAAATCGAACGGGCGCTGCTCAATGGACGCAAGCTCGATGGCTTGCTGGACGATATAACGGCTGGTGCCGGTTTCCGCTTTAATCCGTTTCCACAGCCGGTGAATGCTGGCCCCCTTGTACGTCGTGCTGCTTCGATGATGCTGAACCTTCAGCCGGTACGGAAGCGGTTTGTCCTGCTGGTATTTCAGCATCATGATGCCTTTGCCGGCTTTGCCGCTTTCGGGCTTCAGATAGAGGGAAGGATAACGTTCAAGCATCTTTTGCAAGCCGGACTCTCCCCGCAGCCTTCGGGTTTTGGGCACGAGATGCCCGGTGGCTTTCGATTTTTTGAGCCATTCGAACAGATGCCATTTATTGAAAAAATACGGATTATAAAACTTGATGGTCGGATGGACCAGGCACTCCTTGATTTTTTTCCGAACCTGGGGCTTCAGTTCATCCTCCCGCTGAGGAATCCGGTTGTAAATGACGTTCGGGAGGGGGAAAAGCTGCTTCTCCCATTCGCCGTCCGGATTGAGGGTGTAGCCTCTTAACCGCTCTTCCTGCAGCTTGAGATCCTTGATCGTCACGACATAGACCAGATATCCCATTTCCTGTCCGGTCTTGACGATATCTTCAAAGTTGGCCAGGTTTCCCCGGAAATACTTCGGTCCGCCCGACACCGTCAGGATCGCGACGACGGGTTTGCCGTTTTCTTCGCTGATGGTCGTTGTCACTCGGAATCCCTCCTGCGGAATTTGCTAAGGTAAAGGCAATGTTCGAGAATATGCTCCACAGAAGCTTTCCCTTCCGACCTGAGGGAAGGATGGCTGAAGATGGAGCGGCCCGGTTTTGCGTTGGCTTCGAACATCCATACCTTCTCATCCTGATCGATCCCGAGATCGAATCCGATTTCGCCAAGCAGGTGCTGGTGGTGGAACTCGATGGCTTCGGCAAGCGTAATGGCGACTTTTTTGGCGTTTTGCAGCACTTCTTCGGATCTTGGCCCGAAGGCCCGGCTCAGCGCTTGTTCCGGGGTCAGCAGGGAACCGCCGTTTTTCAAATGCGTCGTCACGCTGCCCCGTCCGGCTTTTTTGGCGCCTATGCCGACGACCACCCAGTTGTTTTTTCCGTTCTTATGCATGTGGAAGCGAAAATCGATGGGGCAGTTGTCGATTTCGACGAGACGGATCCCCTGCTGGATGACATAGGAGCTTAACGACCGGCCGTGCCTCGCCTGAAGCATCCGCATCATGCTGTTAAAGGAACTGAAGCGGAGCAGCACGTTGCCGCTTCCTTTGCGGTAGCGGGCGAAATAGCCTTTTTTCGGCAGGTACGTCAGGCGGTAGATGCCTTTTCCCAAGCTGCCGCCCGAGGGCTTGTAGTACAGGAACTGATGCCTTTCCAGCATTTCCTTGATTTTTTCGGGGGTCGGATTCATATGGGACTCGGGAACGTATTTGTTGACGGTATTATCGTTTTCGAGCAGGCGGTAGATATCCGATTTGTTAAAAAAGCTCCAGTTGAAGTAAGGGATTTTCCTGCGGCCCAGGCGTTCGCGCAGCTGGATGATCGGGGAAGAGGTTTCGGCCTTCCGGCTCGGGAGCCGGTTGTACACGACGTCGGGCAGCGGGACGGTTCTCCTGTAAAAGCTGCCGTTTTCGCTGAGAAAGTAACCGTTGACCGTTTCCTGCTGCCAATTGATGTCCCGGGGCGTAAAAGCGAAAATATAGCATTTTTTCCTGCCTTCCCGGAGCAGCTGCTTGATGAATTGCGTGCGCGACCCGAAAGGCTGGGAGGTGTTCGTGGGCCCATCCGAAAGCACGCCGATCAGCGGGCCGAGCTGAAACTCGTTATCCTGGTTGCGTATATAAACGCCGCCGGCCGAAGGCACGCGGATGCCGTTGCGGACGCCCGAGCCGAGGTACAGATGTTTCCCCGGTTTGTTGATGGACTTTACGGCAGCATGGATCACGTCTCTCCCGAGACGAAGCTGGATGTTTTTTTTGCCGGACAGCTTTAAGCTTTTCAGTAAGTTGTTGGAAACGTAGACGACTTTCTCGGGCTTCTGCGAAAAATGAACATTACAAAAAGTCAAACTCATCAATTTACCCTCCTAAGTTGTCGAAGCAGTAGATAGCGGGCGTAACGGAGCGGATTTTCCGACGCGAGAACGGCGCTGTCCGGATCACCTGCCTGCCGGATGGAGGTGCGTCCCGGCTTGGAGTTTACTTCGAGCAGCCAAACGTTCCCTTTCGTATCGATTCCGAAATCGATGCCCAGTTCTCCGAGCCGGCCAAAATGACTTTCCAGAATCGGCGGAATCTTCTCCGACAGCTGCGAGATGACGGACGTCAACCGCTTCGCCTGATCGGCTCCGAATTGTCCGCTGAGGTACGGCAGGACGGGAAGGGCTTTTCCGCCGCCGTGAAGATTGGATGTGATGCTACCCGAGGCGCCCTCCCGAACCGCGGTACCGGTTCGCATCCACAACCCTTTTTCATTTTTCTGCATTAACACCCTGGTATCAAAAGACCGGCCATTCCTGCCCTGCAAATGCAGAAACGGCTGGATGATATACGTTCGGTTTTCCGTAAATTCCGTCACCCACCGCACCGCCGCAGCTTCGGACCGGAAGATTTTTTCCACGGGCCGGTTTTGGGAGTCCCTGCCTTTGGCCGTCCAGGTCCCGCTTTCCCGGTCGACCCGGACATAGAGCGCGTTTTTGCCTTGGGACCCGCCCTTCGGTTTCAGGAACGCTTCTCCGCCGTAGGATTCGAGTGCTTCCAGGAGGCTTTTTTTTCCCCGGTAGATCTCGGTGGGAGGAAGGTAAGGCAGAAGGCTGGGGTCTTTTTTCAAAATCCGGTAGACCTGCCACTTCCCCGGAAGCGCGCGCGACCATAAGGTCCAATCCTTGGCGGCCCGGGAATCCGACAACAGGCTTGCCGCCAGTTTGAATTCCCTTCCGGTGTGGAACAGACAGCGGTCGTATACGATATCCGGAAAAGGAAACCGGCTTTGCCTCCAGCCGCCTTCCCCGTAGATGAAACCGTGAACGAAGGTGCGGTCCCTGGAAGCGTCCGACGGGCGAAAGACGATGACCCGGATGCCGTATTTTTTGCCGAGAACCGAAAGTTTCCGGCAGTAGCCTTCATCGGAAAACGGGGGACTGCCCGCGCGGCGGCAGCACATGATGCCGAGCGTCCCGAGCGTGGTGCTTTTCATGATGCGCCTCCTTTAAAAACCGGACAAATAGCAGCAGTATTCGAGCAGCCTTTTGACCGAGGGCCTGATTTTTTGCTCGTTAAGCGGGGTATTGTCGTTTTTGGAAGGCTTGGAGTTGACCTCCAGCAGCCAAATTTTCCCGGAATTGTCCATCGCGAGGTCGATGCCGAGCTCCCCGAAATGCACCGGAATCAGGTTGTCGATTCCCCTGGCGATGTCTAGGGACGCCCGGTGCAGCTTGACGTAAGCCGTATTTTTGACCTCCGAAGGCAGCAGGCACTTGCTCACTGCATCTTTGACTGAGCTGAGGGTGCCGCCGCGGGCCAGATTGGAAACGAAATGGTTGCCGCCGGCGATCCGGGCTACGATGGATGTCACGTGCCAATTCCCCGACCCGTTTTTTTGTACCAGAGCCCGAAAGTCGATCGGTCTTTTGGCATGGTCGATCAGGTTGAGCCCTTGCTGGATTTGGTAGCGCGTCGTTTTCATTTTGCCGGACAAACCCGAAAACAGCTTCGTGATGCTGGAGTAAGTCTGCCTGCGGGCACCGGCGGTCGAAGTGGCCAGCGTCTGGTAGGTACCGTCCGGTTGCCTTGCGATGCGGATGATGCCTTTGCCGAGACTGCCGCGCACCGGCTTCAGGAACACGACCGGATAATGCTGGCACATTTTTTTGAGCATGGAAAAACCGGTAAGCAAGTAAGATTCGGGCATATACCTGGCAAGGGAGGAGTCGGATTTGAGCGTGTCGAAGACCTCGTTTTTGTCCAGAAACCTTTCATTAAAAACATGCGCGCCGTAGAGCGATTTTACTTCTTTCATAAAATGCTGTACGCTAGGTTTATTCTCCATTTTGCGGGTGGTGAGACGGTTGTTGATGACATCCGCGATCGGCATGGACGTCTGGCGCCACCCGTCGTCATATACCCAACCCTGTATACTGCCCGCTCCTTCCCGAATGTGGTCAGGGGTAAAGAAGTATACATAGGCTCCCTGCTTCCGGCAGGCGTTAACCAGTTCCCGGCAGAACATGGATATGGAGCCAAACGGTTTATCGGGTTGTTCCGGATTGTCCCGACTGATCAGCACGCTGATGAGCGGTCCCAGTCTGAGCGTGCGACTCGTAGAATGATAGGCCGCCCTCAGTACCGGACGAGAAAAAAGACCCATTCGGCGGGCCAGAGGCTCACTGATTCGCAGTCCGCTGGATTTGGCTGCGGGAACGACGGTGATCTCTTGTCTGAAGGAACCAAATGCCAACTGCAGAGGACGGTCGGTAGGAATCTTCCACTGTTTGACCAGCTTCTCTCCGAGCACAATGGCGTTTTCCTTCAGATTGCCCGGAGTGAACATTTGGACCGGTAGCGTTTTTTTGGACATCGTGGATCTCCTTCCAACAGCAACTTGATGTCTACAGGGCAGATAAGGTGCATCTGCGTTTTGCATGTAATGTATCATATGAGGACATATATCCCTTGGTGATTGACCCATTTTTATAAAATCGGGGATCTGCAGCTTTCATATTTCGTAAGGAGGAACTACACACATGAATATTTATGACAAAACGAATGAACTGGCCAAAGCGCTGAAGGAATGCCAGGAAGTAAAGGACATCAAATCGGCGATGAGCCTGATCGAGCAAGACCTCGAAAGCAAGCGCATGCTGGAGGACTTCAGAAAACGCCAGATGGAAATCCAGCAGCGGATGATGTCCGGCGATATGCCGTCCCAGGATGAAATGGAACAGATGGAAAAGCTCTTCGACGTGCTCAGCCTCAACCTGAACATCCGCCGCTTGTTTGATGCGGAACGCCGCCTCAGCACGATCATCGAGGATATCAACAAAACGATTTCGGACAGCCTTCAGGACCTTTACGGCGGGCAAAGTTTGTAATATCCCCCGGGTGACGCGCTGACGTTTTTTTGGCAGGGATGTTTTTCAAAACTTGTCTCATATTTTCCGGCCGGCCTTCATAGAGTAGAAATATAGATTTACGAGTGAAGGAGCTGCCGCAAAATGAAAAAAGCAAAGAAAATCAAACATTCCCTGTATCTGATCGTGGCTTTGGCCATGCTGGTGTATGCCCTGCCCCTGATTTCCTTTAGCGGAGGCTGGTCCTGGACGTCGGCGTTCGGGGTCGCCTGGGCGCTGTTCGCTTTTCTGGTCATCGGGGCGCATCTGCATTATTTGCTCGGCGTGGACGAAGAGAAGCAGAAGACGCTTGACCGGATCAAGGCGGAGAAGCTGCGTCAATGGCAATTGAAATGGCCGGAGGAAAAACAGCGCAGCCAGGAACATATGTGAGGATGTTGCAAAAATCCGGATGAAAGTACGAAAAAAGCTGCGGCGCTTTGCGCTGCGGCTTTTTTTGCGCGCCTTGGAATGCTATGATATAGATACAGAATAGTACAGTTGAAGTGATGGGGGTGTAACAGCTTGGAAGGCCGTGATGACGCGATTACGAAACACGAGCAGTTGCTGCTGCATATCGAAGGGTTGAAGGTCGGCACGAAAATTTCCGTCCGCAAATTGGCCAGGGAAATGTCCGTCAGCGAAGGAACGGCTTACCGCGCGCTCAAGGACGCGGAAAATCTCGGCATCGTCGTGACGAAGGAGCGGATCGGCACCGTCCGGGTCGAAAAGAAGCCGCGCAACATATCCGAGCAGCTTACCTTTGCGGATGTCGTTGAAATCGTGGAAGGACATGTCCTCGGAGGGGCCGAAGGCCTGCATAAAAACCTGCATAAGTACGTGATCGGGGCGATGAAGGTGGATGCCATGGCTCGTTACATCGACGCCGGAAGCCTGCTCATCGTCGGGAACCGCGAGAACGCGCACACGCTGGCTTTGGAGCAGGGAGCGGGGGTGCTGATCACGGGCGGTTTCGGCACGAGCAAAGAGGTAAAGGCGCTGGCCGATCAGCTCAATCTGCCGATTTTTTCGTCGCGGCATGATACGTTTACCGTGGCGTCGCTAATTAACCGGGCGATCTTCGACCGGCTGATCAAGAAAAAAATCATGATCGTCGAGGATATCGTCGGCAGCAAGCCGAAAATCCATGCGCTCAAGCTGTCCAGCACGGCAGGCGAAAGCCTGGCGTTGTCCGAGCAAAAAGGCGATACGCGGCTGCCGGTCGTCGACGAATGGAACCGGGTGCTCGGCATCGTCAACCGCAGCGATCTGAGGAACCTGCCGCCGGAGCAAAGCATCGAAAAGGTGCTTGTCCGCAATCCGGTGACCGCGACGCTGCAAACCTCGCTGGCGTCGGCGGCGCAGCTGATGATGTGGGAAGGCATCGACTTCCTGCCGATCATCGACAAAAACCGCAAGCTGGTGGCCACCGTTTCGCGCAAGGAAGTGCTGCAGGCGATGCGCGACGCACGCAAGCAGCCGCAGCTTGGGGAGACGTTCGATCATTTGATCTGGAACGGTTTTGCCGATGAGCGGGACGAAGAGGGGCGGCTGTTTTTCCACGGCTTCATTACGCCGCAGATGGCGACGGATCTCGGGACGATTTCCGAAGGCATCCTGACGACGGTCATGACGCAGGCCGCGCTGCGCGCCGCGAAGGACATGACGGGCAACGATTTCGTGCTCGACAACATGTCCACCTATTTCGTGCGACCCGTCCAGATCGAAGATCCCGTCGCCGTCATGCCGCGCCTGCTTGAGGCGAGCCGCCGGACGTGCAAGATGGAAATCGAAATGACGCACATGGACAGCTTGGTCGCCAAAGCGGTCCTGACGCTGCAGTCCATCGAACACGGCTAGGGCTGCAGGGACGGTTTTAAAAGCGCAGCAAAAAAAGCCGGACGCACCTTTGCGGAGCGTCCGGCTTTTTGCGGTACGGGCCCGGTTTAACCCGCGTCGTTCGATTTCATGCGCCCAAAGTAGCTGCGGTTGCGGATGCCGGCAAAAATGTTGAAGGCCCCGAGGACCAGGAACACCGCTTCGATGATGACCGCCACCGTCGAGCCCCTGAACATGAACATGGCAATCAGTGCCAGCACGACCAGCATGATCCCCATGAAAATATTCATGACGGCTCCGTATATTCCGCGTTCCCTGGCATCTTTCGCGCGCCGTGAGCGGCTGCTGTACAGAGCCGCGCCGATGCAGGAAACGACCAGCAGCGCAAAAAGCAAATAGCGGAGGAAAATAACCATCAGTCGCTTACATCCCCTTTTAAATCCTAATGAGGATCATTGTACCATGATTCTATGGATTTCGCACTTTGACCGGATGGATTTCCACCCAGATTTGCAGCATCCCTTCCATCAGCAGCAGCGTTTTGATTTCGACGGTATATTCCTTTTCACGGACAAGGTATATTTTTTTGTCGAGCAGCTTCCGGACGAATTTGCTGTACGTGTCGATTTCGAACACGTTCTGGCCGCGAAGCACGTCCAAATCGTCCCCGAGCTTCACGATGATGGCCTTTTCCACGACGGGATCGAGCGGGGGCTCCTGCTGCTCGCTGCGGATTTTGATCTCCCGGATGACCGTTTGCTGATGCCTGTACTTCTTTAACGTTTTAATATCGTCATCGTATTGTTGGAGCTGGCTCTCCAAGTCCTGATTCGACAGCCAGAGCAAATTGTAGCTGTTCTGAAAAATGGCGTTGTATACGACCGCGCCGACGACGGCGCCCAAAACGAAAACGGCGGCGATCTGCGAAATATGGCGGTAGCGGTTGAATGGGGGGATCCTCATGGCTACTCTTTACCGCCGCAGACCCATTTTACGAGCTCGCTACCCATGTGGGCCCCCAGAAAGGCCGACAACAGAAACAAAATCTGCTTGATCGCCGGGGACAGATTTCCTCCCAAAACGTTGCTTTCGATGACCCGCATCGGATCGATCGTGCCTCCAATGGCTGCGGCGAGAGCCCAAATCTTGATCCGGTCCGCCACGTCGAGCATTGTCTGGGTGGGGGGCTGAAGGGAAATGACCGCTCCGACGCCTCCCACCATCGCCCCCCCGATGACAATGCCGAAGGCGATGAAAAAATCGAGAATCGCTCTGGATAAAAAGGTACTCATTATATCCATTCCTTTCAGAGGGGTACGGGCATCCGCCTGTCCGATGGTCTCTATTCCATTCTATGGGCGGTGCCTCGGCGTTTATGATAAAATAATATAAAGGGATGGCGCTTTCCGCATCCCAAGCGGACCAAAAGGAGAAGTGTTATGAGTTCATTTGTGCATCTTCATGTGCATAGCGAATACAGCCTCCTGGATGGAGCGGCACGGATCTCGGACCTTGTCCGCGGGGCCGCCGAATACGGGATGAAGGCGCTGGCGCTGACCGACCACGGGGTCATGTACGGCGCCGTGCCTTTTTATAAAGCTTGCGTTGCGGCCGGCATCAAGCCGATCATCGGCTGCGAGGCTTATCTTACGGCCGGCTCGCGCAAGGAGCGGGGCAGCCGCAAAGACCAGCCGATTTACCATCTGATCCTTCTGGCGAAAAACGAGACCGGTTACCGGAACTTGATGAAATTGTGCTCGATCGGCCATTTGGAAGGATACCATTATAAACCGCGGATCGACATGGATGCCTTGAAGGCCCATCACGAGGGGATCGTCTGCCTTAGCGCCTGCCTCGGCGGCGAAGTGCCGCAGCATCTTCTGCATGGAAGGACGGAAGAAGCGCGCAAGGCGGCGATCCGTTACCGCGATATTTTCGGGGAAGATTTCTACCTGGAGCTTCAGGATCACGGGCTGCCCGAACAAAAGCGCGTCAACCCGCAGTTGATCGAGCTTGCGGAAGAGCTTGGCATCGAGCTGGCCGTAACCAACGACGTTCATTATTTGAAACGCGAGGACGCCGCCATGCAGGACGTGCTGATCTGCATCGGGACGGGCAAAACGATCGAGGATGATGGCCGGCTGCAAATCCAGACGGACCAATTGTACTTAAAAAGCGGGGAGGAAATGGCCCGCTTGTTCCCGCATGTGCCGCAGGCCGTCGCCAATACGGCCGCGATCGCGGACAAATGCAGCCTCGAGCTGGAATTCGGGCGGTCCATTCTCCCGGAATACCGGCCGCTGCCCGAAGGCATGGATTCGGCCGCGTATTTGCGCAGTCTATGCCGCGAGGGCCTGGCCAAACGCTATGAAAAAACGGAGCTGTGGACCTCGCCGGAAGGCCGGGAGGAGCTGGACAAACGCCTGGACTATGAGCTCGGCGTCATCGAAAGCATGGGCTTCAGCGATTATTTCCTGATCGTATGGGATTTTATCGCTTACGCCCACAGCCAAGGCATCGTGACGGGGCCCGGCAGGGGATCCTCGGCAGGCAGCCTCGTTGCGTACGTGCTTGAAATCACGAATGTCGATCCGATCAAATATCATCTTCTCTTTGAACGATTCCTGAATCCGGAACGCGTGACGATGCCGGATATCGATATCGATTTCAGCGACGAGCGGCGCGACGAGGTCATCCGCTACGTCGCAGACAAATACGGCCACGAGCATGTGGCCCAAATCATTACGTTCGGCACGATGGCGGCGCGGGCAGCGGTGCGCGACGTCGGCAGGGCGCTCAACGTGCCTTACGGGGAAGTGGACAAGGCGGCCAAGCTCATCCCGTCCGCGCACGGCATCAGCATCAAGCGGGCGCTCGAGATGAGCGGGGAACTGCAGGCTTACGCGCAGCAAAACGCGAAAATCCGCGAATTGCTCGACATGGCCATGAAGGTGGAAGGGATGCCCCGCCACGCTTCGACACATGCCGCGGGCGTCGTCATATCGCGCGATCCGCTCACCGATGCGGTGCCGTTGCAGGAAGGCAGCGAACAAGCGGCGCTGACGCAGTATTCGATGGAAAACCTGGAGAGCATCGGGCTGCTCAAAATGGATTTTCTCGGGCTCCGGACGTTGTCCATCATCGAACGCTGTATGAAATGGATTGGGGAAATGACGGGGGAAGTCCCGGATTTCCAAAGCATTCCCGACGACGACGAAAAAACGTACGACATGCTCGGAAGCGGGGAAACGACGGGGATCTTCCAGCTGGAATCGGCCGGCATCCGCAGGGTGTTGAAGGAGCTGAAGCCTTCCGTTTTCGAGGATATCATTTCGGTCGTGGCGCTGTACCGCCCGGGTCCGATGGAGTTCATTCCGAAGTTCATCCAGTCCAAGCATGGCTTGGTGGACGTCGATTATCCCCATGAGGACCTGAAGCCGATTTTGAGCGATACCTACGGCATCATCGTGTATCAGGAACAAATCATGAAAATCGCCTCGCTGATGGCGGGCTTTTCGCTTGGGGAGGCGGATTTGCTCCGCCGGGCCGTATCGAAGAAAAAACGCGAGGTGCTGGATCAGGAGCGAAGCCATTTCGTCGCCGGCAGCTTGAAGCAGGGATACAGCGAAGAGGACGCAAACCGCGTCTACGACATGATCGTGCGCTTCGCGGATTACGGCTTTCCGCGCGCCCACGCCGCGGCCTACGCGGTGCTCGCGTTCCAGACGGCATACCTGAAGGCCCATTACCCGGTGCAGTTCATGGCATCGATGCTGACGGCCGTCATGGGCAGCCACCGCAAAGTCGCGGAATACGTGCTCGAATGCCGCCGGATGAACATCGAGGTGCTGCCGCCGGACGTCAACGAAAGCGGCGTGCTTTTTACGCCGGTCGCGGACGAAGCGGGTTCGCAGCACGGCCCGGGCCATATCCGTTTCGGGCTGGGGGCCATCAAAAACGTCGGCACGCAGGCCGTCGAAAACATGATGCTCGTCAGGGAAGAAAAACCTTTCGAAAGCCTGCTGGATTTCTGCCGTCGGATCGACCTGCGGGTGTGCAACAAGCGGGTGATCGAATCGCTTATCCAGGCCGGTGCCTTCGATTCGCTGCCCGGCCATCGCGCCCAGCTGCTTGCCATGCTCGACGAAACGGTCGAAGCGGCGGTGAAATGGCGCAAGGAGCGCGAAGATTTGCAGATCCAGCTGTTTGATTTTGTCGAGACGCCGAACTGGGATATCGAATATCCCGACATCCCGCCGTTTTCGGCCGGACAGCAGCTGGAGCTCGAACGGGAGCTGCTCGGCCTGTATTTGTCCGGCCATCCGCTCGACGATTACGATGCGGCGCTGGACGTTCCCGGCGTCGACCGCCTGATGGATCTGGCGGAGGCGGCCGACGAATCGCAAACGATCGTCGCCGCCATGGTCATTTCGGTCAAAACCATTACGACCAAGCAGGGAAAAGCGATGGCCTTCATGGAAGTGGAGGACCAGATCGAGCGCTGCGAAGTGGTGCTGTTCCCGGAAGTGTGGAGGCGCTGCTCGCAGCATGTCGGCAAAGGGGAGCTGCTGGCGCTCCGCGCCAAGGTCCAGCAGCAGGACGAGGGCTTCAAGCTGCTGGCCGAGGACGTGCTGCCGCTGGACGAAGCGGCGCTCGCGCAGCTGGCGAGACGTTCCCGGGCCAAGTCCGCCCCGGCAAAGAGCTATTCCCGGCCGGAACGAAAACCGGCGCCCGCCCCCGAGGAGCCGCGGGCCGGCGGCGCCGCTCCGGCCAACCGGCCGGCTGCACCGGGGCAGGGGAAAACCGCTTCGCAGCGCGTATTCGTCAAAATTACGCCGCAGACGGAGCAGAATCCCGACCTGCTTGTCCGCTTGAAGGTGCTCCTGCAGGAGCATCCGGGCCCGGCACAGACCGTGCTGTTCTATGAGCAAAGCCAGAAGCTGCTAGCTTTAAGCGACGCTTACCGGATCGATCCCTCGTCCGGGCTCATTGTCGAGATCGAGCGGATGCTCGGCGAAGGGACGGTCCGGATCAAATAATTAAAAATTCGGTTAACGGGATCATAGGCCTTGCGCGACTTCCGATCAAGCACTGCCCGGGTCGGCCGATATCTCGCTTGCGCCGGCGTTTACCCCGATTTTACGAACGTTTCCGGACGTTTCCGCATACACTTAGAAACACCCTTTTGGGGACAACATTTTGAAGCGCCGGGAGCTTTTTTGCGAAAACCATAGGCCCCGGCGGCGTATGCGGGGGGAATGACGGATGTCGTATGAAGCAGCGGTAGCCATGCTGAACCGGCGTGGAGTCAAGGTCGAGGACATTGCTGAGATCGTGCTCCAGCTCCAGCTGGCTTACCACCCTCTTTTGACGGTGCAGGATTGCATCGAAAGCGTCAAAGCCGTGCTTGGGAAGCGGGAGGTGCAGTATACGCTTTTTACGGGGATCGCCCTCGACGAGCTGGCGGAGCAAAAGCTGCTGCCTCAGCCGCTTCAGGCCATCATGGAGGCGGATGAACCGCTGTATGGCGTCGACGAGACTTTGGCTGTCGGCATCACCAACGTGTATGGTATGATCGGATTGACGAGCTTTGGATATTTGGATAAAGAAAAAACCGGGATCATCGCGGAGCTGAACGATAAAAAGGGCGAAATCCACGTTTTTTTGGACGATCTGGTGGCAGGGCTTGCCGCGGCGGCGTCGGCCCGCATCGCCCACAGGCATGAAGGCGCCAAAACATATCCCGGCTCCGGCCTTTCCGGCTCCTGAACAATCCCGGGCCTTTCGACGCCCCTTGATCCGCCGAACCGTTCTTTCTTGCGGGAAAAAACAGAGTTATGTTATCATTGTTTCATTATGCGGGCTAAAGAAACATGAGATTAGGGGGCTGACGAAAGGCATGTGGACGGTCATCTATATCGCGCCAACCGCGAAGGTTGCGGAAATGATGCAGGCCAAGCTAACCGAAGAAGGATTTTTGGTGAAAAGCCGTCCGGTCAACTTATCCAAGCAGCAATTTGAAATTCTGGTTCCCTCCGGGGAGCTGGAGGAAGTCCAGGAAGTGCTGAATTCTATATTGCATCCTTAATCTCCCGGGATAAATGTAAACGGCGTTTCAGATTGGTTGAACGATTGATGCGGCTGAGTAAATAAACGGCTGGAGAGGTGTAGTTGTGTTTAAAGACTTGTTTCAGAAAAAAAGGAAGTACGCGACCATTCCTTCAGATCGTGTAGGAAGAGGCGGCGAGCCTGGCGAAAGCGAGAGACCCCGGCGGGAAGTTCCCGAAGGGCTCATGAATAAATGTCCGAAGTGCGGTACGATTCAATACAGCAAAGAGCTGGAGAAAAATTTGAAGGTTTGCCCGAGCTGCGGGTACCATATGCGCCTGAACGCCATGGAACGGATCCATATGCTTCTGGACGAAGGAAGCTTTCAGGAATTTGACGGCGGCATGGTATCGGTGGACGAGCTGGAATTCCCGGGGTATGCGACGAAGCTGGAGCAGCAGCGAATGAAGTCCGACCTGCGCGAGGCGGTCGTTACCGGACAAGGAACGATCGATGAACTGCCGGTTGTCGTGGCCGTCATGAGCTTCGATTTCTTTTCCGGCAGCATGGGCTCCGTCGTCGGCGAAAAAATTACGAGGGCCGTGGAAGTCGCGACGGAGAAAGAACTGCCGCTCATCATCTTTTCGACCTCAGGCGGGGCCCGCATGCAGGAGAGCATCCTCAGCCTGATGCAGATGGCGAAAACAAGCGCTGCCCTGGCGCGTTTTAACGAAAAGGGCGGTCTATACATTTCCGTGATCACGGATCCAACGTTTGGTGGTGTTTCCGCCAGTTTTGCGATGCTTGGCGACATCATCATTGCAGAACCGGGAGCACTATTTGGTTTTGCGGGACGGATCGTTATCGAACAGACCATCCGCCAGAAGCTGCCGGATGATTTTCAGACCGCGGAATTCAACATGGCCCACGGCCAGCTCGATCTGGTGGTCCATCGCAAAGAGCTTCGTTCCATGCTGTACAAGCTCCTTGAGATGCACAGCGTGAAAGGGGGGTACTAAATGGCGGGAGAATTGCCTTTTGAAAAACCCCTTGTCGAGATGCGGCAAAAAATCAACGAGCTGAAGCAGTTCGGACAGGACAAGGGGATCGACTTTTCCGACGAAATTTCAAGGCTGGAAGAACGCTATGCGGAGCTGGAACACGAAATTTATTCCAACATTTCTCCGAGTCAGAAAATGCATGTGGCCAGACATCAGCAGCGTCCGACCTCGCTTGACCTGATTCAGCTTATTTTTACCGATTTCATTGAGCTCCACGGCGACCGGCTGTTCGGCGACGATCTTGCCGTCGTTGGCGGTCTTGCCAAGCTGGACGGAAAACCGGTGACGGTCATCGGCCAGCAGCGGGGCAAGGATACCAAGGATAACATTGCCCGTTTCTTCGGCAGCGCGCATCCGGAAGGCTTCCGCAAAGCGCTGCGGCTGATGCAGCAGGCAGACAAATTCAAACGCCCGATCATTACGTTCGTCGATACCAAAGGCGCGTATCCGGGCAATACAGCAGAAGAGAGGGGACAATCCGAAGCGATCGCCCGCAATTTGCGGGATATGGCCGCGCTCGGCGTTCCCGTCATTTGTGTGATCATCGGCGAAGGTGGAAGCGGCGGTGCTCTTGCTTTGGCCGTAGGCAACCGTGTGCTGATGCTTGAGCATGCCATTTATTCGGCGATTTCGCCGAACGGAGCCGCGTCGATTTTGTGGAAGGATGCTTCGAAGGCCGATCAGGCCGCCGAGGCGATGAAAATTACGGCCAAGGATCTGCTTGGATTCGAAGTGATCGAAGAGATCGTTCCCGAGCCGGTCGGAGGCGCCCACAAAAACTACGAATGGACGGCTTCGGCGATCAAAGAGGCGCTGATCCGGCATTTGGAGGAACTGTCCGGCATGGACGGCGAAGCTCTGAAAGAAGACAGATACCGGAAATTCCGCAAAATCGGAAAATTCGCATTTGAGCAATCTTCGGCTGCCACAGCAATAGAATAGGCACTTCTTGTCAAAGATAGATATGACAAAGTTCCTATACAAAGCCTTAAATTTGTAGTAAATTAAGTTTTTGGTTATAGATGTTTAGGATAGAGAGATTTTTTATGAAAAACGGAGGAGACCCAAATGCGCAAAACTAAAATCGTATGTACCATCGGACCTTCGAGCGAATCGTTGGAAAACACGAAGAAACTGATTCTCGCAGGCATGAACGTCGCTCGTCTGAACTTCTCGCACGGCGATTTCGAGGAGCACGGCAACCGGATCAAAAACATCCGCCAGGCTGCCAAGGAGCTTAACAAAACCGTAGCGATCCTGCTGGACACGAAAGGTCCGGAAATTCGCACGGGCAAACTGGCCGTAGAGCCGATCGAGCTTGTTCAAGACGAATACATCACGCTGACGACGGAAGAAATTCTGGGAGACAAGGACCGCATCTCCATTACTTACAAAGACCTGCCTAACGACGTGGAGGTCGGTTCCACCATTTTGATCGACGACGGTCTGATCGGGCTGACGGTTGTCGGCGTCGAAGGCACCGAGATCAAATGCCGCATCGTCAACGGAGGCACAATCAAATCCAAGAAGGGCGTTAACGTGCCGGGCGTGGCGATTTCTTTGCCGGGAATCACGGAAAAAGACGCCAACGATATCGTGTTTGGGATCGAGCAGGACATCGATTTTATCGCAGCCTCCTTCGTCCGCAAAGCAAGCGACGTTCAAGAAATTCGCGATTTGCTGGCCAAGCATAACGCAAGCCATATCAAAATCATTTCCAAGATCGAGAACCAGCAAGGCGTGGACAACCTCGACGAAATTCTCGAAGCTTCCGACGGCTTGATGGTTGCCCGCGGCGACCTCGGCGTCGAAATTCCTGCGGAAGAAGTGCCTTTGGTGCAAAAACGCATGATCGAGAAATGTAACCTTGCAGGCAAGCCGGTCATTACCGCGACGCAAATGCTGGATTCGATGCAGCGCAACCCGCGTCCGACCCGCGCCGAAGCGAGCGACGTGGCCAACGCCATTTTTGACGGCACCGACGCCATCATGCTTTCCGGCGAAACGGCTGCAGGGAAATATCCGGTAGAATCCGTGCTGACGATGTCCCGCATCGCGGAAAAAGCGGAGTCCGCGCTGAATTACCGCGAAATTTTCTTGAAGCAAAGAATCGCGCAGGAAACGACCGTGACGGAAGCGATCAGCCAATCGGTGGCGATCTCCGCGCTCGATTTGAACGCAAAAGCGATCATTTCTTCCACGGAATCCGGCTTGACGGCCCGCGTCGTGTCCAAATACCGTCCGCAGGCTCCGATCATCGCCGTAACGACCAAAGAGCGTACGCTTCGCCAACTGGCTTTAACTTGGGGCGTAACGCCGATCCAAGGCAAAACGGCAAGCTCCACGGACGAAATGTTCGAATACTCCCTGAAGGGCGGATTGGAATCCGGCCTGGTAAAACCGGGAGATCTGGTTGTCATTACCGCAGGCGTTCCGCTTGGACAATCCGGTTCGACGAACCTGGTAAAAGTAAGCCAAATCCCGAACGAGTAAGCTGCCGGGGTTTTAGAAAATACCGTATGACCGTATGAAAAGCTGTGCAGGACGATTCCTGCGCAGCTTTTTTGTGGTTCCGGAAGGCCTGAGTTTTATTGAATAATATGGAGATGAAATGGAACAAAATACCTAACGGGCACTGTTATAGGGCGTCTTTTGCCGCAAATTCGAGAGTTGCGAAGCCCTATGTTATACTGGAAACAATGCATGAATTTTCAAAGAAGGGACTTTGGCAGACATGGGAAAAGACATGGGAGACAAGCTCAGCCGTTGGTACCGCACAACCATCCGGGTTCGCTATCAGGAAAGCGACCAGATGGGCGTCGTCTACCACGCCAATTATTTGAACTGGTTTGAGATCGGACGAACCGAAATGATCCGCGAGCTTGGCATTACATACCGAAGCATGGAGGAGCAGGGGGTGTTGCTGCCCGTCACGGACCTCGACATGAAATTCAGCCAGCCTGCCCGCTATGACGATGAAATTACGATTTTTACGCGGATGACCTCCTTTTCGAAATTAAGGATCAAATATGCATACGAGGTAAGAAGGCTTTCGGCCGAGGAACGCGGCGGATGGGACGCCATGGCCTGCGCAGAGGGGCTGGAGCTGCCCGGAGAGCTACTGGTGTCGGGTTCGACGAGCCACGTATGGGTAAGCCGCGAATGGCAGCCCGTCAGGCTGGACAAAAGCGCTCCGGAGCTTTATGCCGCACTGGAGAGGGCGCTCGCCGGGGGAGGCGTTTCGTAATGTGGAAATGGCCGCTTGCCGTATTGATCGTCGTGGCTGCCGAAATTTACGGCTTTGACCTGGTGGCCAGCCGGGTCGGAGCCGGCAACACGTTCCTGTTAACCATCGTAACCTCCGTCATCGGGATGGTCATGATGCGTTTCGAAGGGCGCAAGGTGCTGGAAGATTCGCGCGCCCGGATGAACGCCGGGCAGGTCCCGGGGAGAAACCTCGTCGACGGGTTATGCGTGTTTATCGGGGGTGTGCTGCTGGTCGTTCCGGGGTTCCTTACCGACATCGTGGGCTTTACGATGGTGTTCCCGCTGACCCGCCCGCTGTACCGTTTCCTGATCCTGAGATGGCTCGAGCGGAAAATGAAAGACGGAAAAATCACGATTTATCGCCGTTAAATGCAGCGTTTGGCTGCATGATAAAAATTATTTTATGTGTCTGATAAAACAATTTGATGCTCTTATCGGGGGCGCTTATGTTCACATATCCGACAAAATACTTTATGATAATAGTGATTCCATTACTTGGCGCCCTTCATTGTCAGGTAAAATGGCGGACGGCCGTCTTTTTTCTTTCGAATAAAATGTAAATGTTTTCACGGCTCGTTTGATCTGTTTTAAAATCCGTTTTACAAAGGAGAGATGTACGATGACAGCTACGAAAGGCCTTGAGGGAATTGTCGCCGCAGCTTCTTCCATCAGTTCGATCGTGGACGGTGTGCTCACATACCGCGGTTACAATATCGATGACCTTGCGCAGAACGCAAGTTTTGAAGAAGTAGCCTATCTGCTGTGGTTCGGAAAGCTGCCTAACGAGGCAGAACTGAAACAGCTCCAACAGGATTTAAGCAACGAAGCTACCATTCCGGATCAAGTCATCCAGCAAATGAAATCATATCCTAAAGATACAAACACGATGGCTGCTCTCCGTTCGGCGGTATCGGCACTTGCCTTGTACGACGCGGAAGCCGATGACATGAGCCGTGAGGCGAACGAACGCAAGGCGATCCGCCTTCAGGCGAAGCTGCCTACCGTCATCGCCGCGCTGGCCCGCATTCGCGACGGCAAGGAGCCGGTGGCGCCGCTGGCCGGGGCGTCCATTGCCGAAAACTTCCTGTACATGCTGAGAGGCGAAAAGCCGGAAGAGGTTTCGGTGAAAGCATTGGATCAGGCGCTTGTGCTGCATGCGGACCATGAGCTGAACGCATCTACGTTTGCAGCGCGCGTAACCGTGGCTACGCTTTCAGACATCTATTCCGGCGTGACTTCGGCGATCGGCGCTTTGAAGGGGCCGCTGCACGGCGGAGCCAACGAAGCCGTCATGAAAATGCTGAACGAAATCGGATCGATCGAAAACGTGGAGCCGTACATCATGAACAAGCTGGAAAACCGCGACAAGATCATGGGCTTCGGCCACCGCGTCTACAAAAACGGCGATCCGCGCGCGAAGCATTTGCAAAAAATGTCCCGCGAGCTCGGCGAAATGAAAGGCGATACGCGGCTGTATGAAATGTCCGTCAAGATCGACGACCTGGTCACGAGCCAAAAAGGTTTGCGTCCAAATGTGGATTTCTACTCCGCTTCTGTGTATACTCAGCTAGGGATCAATCACGAGTTGTTTACTCCGATTTTTGCCATCAGCCGCGTGTCCGGATGGACCGCGCACATTCTCGAGCAATACGAGAACAACCGGATCATCCGTCCGCGTGCCGAATACGTCGGTTTGACCGATCAGAAATACGTGCCGGTGGAACAACGCGCTTAACGGGCAAAAGATGATGCAGGGGACCGAAGCGCCGCATGCCGCGCGTTTTCGGAGCCCCTATGCGGCTGTCTATGGATCCAGAAATCATGTTTATAGAAACGAAGGAGGATGTTCATAATGAAATTGGAAAAGTTCGCACTTCCTACCGAGGGTGAAAAAATCGAAATCGTAAACGGCAAGCTCCAGGTGCCTAACAACCCGATCATTCCTTTTATCGAAGGGGACGGCACCGGCCGCGACATCTGGAAAGCATCGAAACGCGTTTTGGACGCTGCGGTGGACAAGGCTTACGGCGGCTCCAAAAAAATCGCGTGGTATGAAGTATTCGCCGGCGAAAAAGCTTTTAATACATACGGAGAATGGCTGCCGAACGATACGCTGGAAGCCATCCGTGAATATATCGTTGCGATCAAAGGACCTTTGACTACGCCGATCGGCGGCGGCATCCGTTCCCTGAACGTGGCGCTTCGCCAAGAGCTCGATCTGTACGTCTGCCTGCGTCCTGTTCGTTATTTCAATGGCGTGCCTTCGCCGGTTAAGCATCCTGAGCAAGTCGACATGGTTATTTTCCGTGAAAATACCGAAGATATTTATGCAGGGATCGAATACAAAGAAGGCTCCGAAGAAGTGAAAAAGGTCATCAAATTCCTTCAGGAAGAAATGGGCGTCAACAAAATCCGTTTCCCTGAAACTTCCGGTATCGGCATCAAGCCGGTTTCCTCCGAAGGCTCCAAGCGCCTCGTCCGCGCCGCGGTCGAATATGCCATCAAACACGGCCGCAAGAGCGTTACGCTCGTTCACAAAGGCAACATCATGAAATTCACCGAAGGCGCGTTCAAAAACTGGGGCTACGAAGTGGCCGAGCAGGAGTTCGGCGATAAAGTGTTCACTTGGGCCCAATACGACGCCATCAAAGAAAAAGACGGCGTAGACGCCGCGAATGCCGCTCAAAGCGCTGCGGAAGCCGAAGGCAAAATCATCGTGAAGGACGCGATTGCGGACATCGCCCTGCAGCAAGTGTTGACTCGTCCGACCGACTTCGACGTCATCGCGACGCTGAACCTGAACGGCGATTACCTGTCCGACGCATTGGCAGCCCAAATCGGCGGCATCGGCATCGCTCCGGGCGCGAACATCAACTATGTAACCGGCCATGCAATTTTCGAAGCTACGCACGGCACGGCTCCGAAATACGCCGACAAAGACGTGGTGAACCCTGGATCCGTTATCCTGTCCGGCGTTATGCTGCTTGAGCACCTCGGATGGCAGGAAGCGGCCGACCTGATCTACAAAGGCATGGAAACTTCGATCAACAACAAAACCGTTACTTACGACTTTGCCCGCCTGATGGACGGCGCAACCCAAGTGAAATGCTCCGAGTTTGCAGATGAAGTCATCAAAAACATGTAGGAGTGAGGTAAATGGCATTAACACGTAAAAAAATTACGGTTGTAGGCGCCGGGTTCACCGGCGCGACTACGGCTTTAATGCTGGCTCAAAAAGAACTAGGAAACGTGGTATTGCTGGATATCCCTCAACTGGAAAACCCGACGAAAGGCAAAGCGCTCGACATGCTCGAAGCGAGTCCGGTGCAGGGCTTCGACAGCCAAATTATCGGCACTTCGAACTACGACGACGCGGCCGGCTCCGACATCGTCATCATCACGGCCGGCGTAGCCCGCAAACCGGGCATGAGCCGCGACGATCTCGTGAACACGAATGCGGGCATCATGAGATCGGTTTGCGAAAACGTAAAAAAGGTCGCTCCGGAATCGATCGTCATCATCCTGAGCAATCCGGTGGACGCCATGACGTACGTCGCGTACCAAACGCTCGGTTTCCCTAAAAACCGCGTCATCGGCCAATCCGGGGTGCTGGATACCGCCCGTTACTGCACGTTTATCGCGCAGGAGCTGAACGTATCCGTGGAGGACGTTCGCGGCTTCGTGCTTGGCGGACACGGCGACGACATGGTCCCTCTCGTTCGTTATTCGAACGTCGGCGGTATCCCGATCGACAAGCTGATCCCTGCGGACCGCATCGAGGCGATCGTGCAGCGGACCCGCGTGGGCGGCGGCGAAATCGTCAACCTGCTCGGCAACGGCAGCGCATATTATGCGCCTGCGGCTTCCCTTGTCCAGATGGCCGAAGCCATCCTTAAGGACAAAAAACGGATCATTCCGGTCATCGCCTACCTCGAAGGCGAATACGGCTACAACGATTTGTTCCTCGGCGTTCCCGCGATTCTCGGCGGCGACGGCATCGAAAAGGTGTTCGAGCTGGAGCTGACGTCCGAAGAAAAAGCGGCGCTCGACAAATCGGCAGATTCCGTGCGCAGCGTCATCGCCGTGGTTAACGCGTAACGGACCGCTTGTAAAGCATGCATCATTTTAAGAAAACCTCTAATTTTGTTCACGATTTAGAGGTTTTCTTTTCTTTTGGTTGGTGTAAAATGATAATGAGTGTAATCTAAATCATAGACACTAGTGGAGGGATACTGTTCATGGCAATGGTAATGTTATTCATACATATTATTGGTGCCGCTGCTCTGGGATTTTATTTGATTTTGCCGTTCGTCGTTGGAAAAGTGACCAAATTGTCCCTGTCTGCCCAGGAAGGCAGCGCGACGGCCATCCGCGGATTAAACACGTACGCGCAAATCGCGCTGATCATTCAATTGCTTACCGGCGGATATTTGATGAGCCAAGGGGAATACTCCGTGCCTTGGATGATCGTTGTCGTTATTTTGTTCTTGGCGATCGGAGCCATCAGCGGCATGATGGGCAAACCGCTTCGTCTTGCCGTGGACGGGATTAAAAATAACCGCGACATTTCGGTCGAAACCGGAAAAATCCGCACGCTCAGCGCATTGCTGGCGATTTGCGTGCTTGTGATGCTGTTTTTCATGGTGTACAACCACATCATCTAACTTGAACTAACTTGCTGAAATAAAAGAAAAACATCCTTCCCATGGCGGGAAGGATGTTTTTTTTCGGTGTTTATTGATCCGGATAACAGGGTAAGTAAACATCGTCGGACGAATAAAGGGTTTGTTTTACTTGCATCCTAATATGGGAATGGTATCCTGTGTGCCAGAAATGGACCCAAAGCCAAGATCAGCACGGAAAGGAGCATGAATCATGTCAGGAAATCAGCAAAGCAAACAAACAATGCCTCCCCAGCACCAGAACCAACAGCCGGGGATCGAATCGGAAATGAATCCGCGGCCGAAATACGAGCCGAAAGATTACGTTGCCGCCGGAAAGCTGAAGAACAAAAAGGTCATTATCACCGGGGGCGACAGCGGGATCGGACGGGCCGTGGCCGTTGCGTTCGCGAAAGAAGGCGCGGATATCTCGATCGTATACCTGAACGAGCACGGGGACGCGGAGGAGACGAAACGGCAGATCGAGCAGGAAGGGCGCAAATGCCTGCTGATTCCGGGCGATATCGGCGACGAGGCGTTTTGCAAAAACGCCGTGAACCAGACGGTGCAGGAACTGGGCGGATTGGACGTTCTGGTCAACAACGCCGCCGAGCAGCATCCGCAGCAGAAAATCGAGGATATTACGAAGGAGCAGCTGGAGCGCACGTTCCGTACGAATATATTCGGCATGTTTTTTATGACGAAAATGGCAATGCCGTATTTGAAGAGCGGCAGCGCCATCGTCAACACGGCATCAGTGACGGCTTACAAAGGCAACCCGACGTTGATCGATTACTCCTCCACCAAGGGCGCAATCGTCAGCTTCACGCGCGCCTTGTCGATGAACGTGGCGCCGAAAGGCATCCGCGTCAATGCGGTGGCGCCCGGACCGATTTGGACGCCGCTCATCCCGTCCACGTTCGACGAGCAGCAGGTAAGCCAATTCGGGGGAGATACGCCGATGAAACGTCCGGGGCAGCCGGAAGAGCTTGGGCCTGCGTACGTCTATCTGGCGTCGGACGATTCTTCTTACGTGAGCGGCCAAGTTATCCACGTCAATGGCGGGGAGATCGTCAACGGTTAATCGCGTACTCGAAAAACCAAAAAAAGGTTGGGTGGATGTAAGATCCGCCCAACCTTTTTTTGCGTTCGGTTTCCGGTTTCCTTCGCTGCGTTGTTCGAAAGTCACTCCGAATCCGGCACAAGCTGCGACAGCTCATCGAGCGACATGTCGAAGCTCGGAGCCATATGCTCCAGGAAATAGTCGGCTTCGGGCAGCTGAAGCTGCTTGATTTTGGCCAAGGTCTGCTCTTTGGCTACGGCGAACTCGCGATTGCCGGAAGCGACCTCCAAGGCGCATTTGAGATAGGCGTCCAGACTGTCTGCGGCTTTGACATACCCCAGCAGCTCGCGCTGCTCCTCATCGCCCGAATCTTGGCGGAACAGGGCGGCGTATTCCCCTTGAAGCTCGGGAGGAGCCATCGCCGCCAGCCGCTGCGCCGCAATGCTCTCCATTTCTCGAAAGCTCGCCAGCAGCTGGGGATTGTTATGTTTAACCGGCGTCGCGATATCGCCGGTAAATACCTCGACGGCGTCATGGTACAACGCTAGGGTGGCCGCGCGGTCCGCGTTCAAATTCCTGCCGAAATACGTGTTCCCGATCAGGCACAGCAGATGGGTCAACAGCGATACGTGGAACGAATGCTCCGCGACGTTTTCGGTTCTTGTGTTTCGCATCAGGCTCCAGCGCCGGATGTATTGCAATCGGTACAAATAAGCAGTCATCGGAAAGTCCAAAGAAATACGCTCCTTAGGTAAAAATTTAATCCAGCCTTAACATTCGGTTATTATTATACTCTTATGCCCGGACGACGGGCTACCCGAAACGGCATGCTTTTCATTGGGAAGATTTCGGGATAGGATAAGAGAAGGAATTTATGCCAATCCATGAAAAGGAAGACATGACATGAGACCCTTTCGCATCAGGCTTACTTTGATTTTAATGGTCATGATCGGGATATCCATGGCCGGGGCGGGATTCACCATGGCCCGGGTATTCGAGAAATCCCATATATCGGCGCTGGAGGAAAACATGATCCGGGAAATCCAGCTGCTCAGCCGGACCTTTGATTTCCGCCCGACGCAAGGCGGGGACGCCATGGCTTATTATACCCGCGAAGCCAGGGAGCTGGCGGCTTTGACGGACTCCCGGGTCACTTTTATATCGAAAGACGGCACGGTCATCGGGGATTCGGAGAGCGATCCGCGGCAAATGGACAACCACAGCGGACGCGAAGAGATCGTCGATGCCGCCCGAAAGGGATCGGGGTATGCGATCAGACATAGCTCCACGTTGAAGGAAGATATGTTGTATGTTGCGGTCCCCGTCGTGGCCGGAGAAGATTATGACGGCTTCATTCGGCTGTCGGTCAGCCTGGCGTTCGTCGATCAGGGCGTGCGGAAAGGCTGGACGCTGATGGCGGGAGGTTTGGCCATTTTGTTCGTCGTGGCGGCGGTTGTCAGCTACCGCGTTGCGGCGGGACTGACGTCCCCCCTGGAAAAAATCACGAGAGTGGCGGGAAGGATTACGAAGCTGGATTACGACGCCAGGGTCAACATCACGCGAAAGGACGAAATCGGCGAGCTGGCGAAGGCGATCAACGGCATGGCCGACAGCCTGCAAAATCAGCTGCAAACGATCCGCGACAATGAGAACCTGCTGCAGAGCGTGCTGGATAACATGACCACCGGCATATTGCTGGTCAACCCCGAAGGTACGGTGGCTTTAATCAATCCGGCCGCAGAGCGTATGCTGCATCTGAAAGGCGGGCAGTTAACGGGCCGTTCCGTCACCGAAATGAAGCAGTATTACGAGCTGACGCGCCTCATTCAGGATGGGATCGGGCAGCGGGATTCCATTCATGAGGAACGGATCGTCTACCAGCCGGAGGAAACGATTCTTCGACTGGACGGCGTGCCGATGTTCGGAGAGGACGACCGTTTTAAAGGCATGTTGTTCCTGCTCCAGAACATTACGGCGATCCGCCGCCTCGAGAACATGAGAAGCGAATTCGTGGCGAACGTATCGCATGAGCTGAAGACGCCGGTGGCCGCGGTCAAAGGATTTGCCGAGACGCTGCTTGGCGGAGGGGTCAAGGACGAGGAAACCGCGAGGTCCTTCCTGCAGATCATTTACGACGAAAGCGAGCGGTTGAACCGTCTGATCAGCGACATTCTCGATTTGTCCAAAATCGAATCCAGGCGTTCTCCGATGGATTACGCGCCGGTTCATTTGGCTTCTTTTTGCGGATCGATCATGGATACGATGGCGACCGTGGCCGAGAAAAAAAGGATTGCGCTCCATGCCGATATTCCCGAGGAGCTGTTTATCGAAGCGGATGAAGACAAGCTGCGCCAAATTTTGCTGAATCTGCTGTCCAATGCCGTAAGCTATACGCAGGACGGCGGCAAGGTCGAGCTGAAGGTCCGCGAGCTGCAGGACGCCGAAGGAACGGAAAAGGTCGTGATCAAGGTGACCGACACCGGCATCGGCATCCCGAAAAAAGACCAGCCGCGCATTTTCGAGAGGTTCTACCGCGTGGATAAGGCGAGATCCCGAAGTTCGGGCGGAACCGGCTTAGGGCTGTCCATCGTGAAGCACCTGGTGGAGCTGCATCACGGCGATATTTCCGTGGACAGCGAACTGGGCATCGGAACCACCTTTACGGTTGAACTGCCGATGCTGCAGGAATAAAATGAATGTAAAACGGCTGCAAGCGTGGTCGTCTCTTTTTGCGTTTGTTTACACAGCGTTTACAATGAAATGATACAATGGACTTGCTAAAGCAGAAACCATTGTTTATGGAAGCGGGGGTACAATACATGTCACAGCGTTTGCTGGTTATCGAAGACGAACCGACGCTCGCCAGATTGCTGTCCTACAATCTGACGCAGGAAGGGTATGAAGTGACTACGTCGGATCATGGGACAACCGGCTTCGAGCGCGCGGTGCAGGAGCCGTTCGATTTGATCGTGCTGGATTTGATGCTGCCGGGAATGAACGGATTCGACATTCTGGGCAAGCTGCGCGGGAAAGGCATCACGACGCCGGTCATTATTTTAACTGCCAAAAATGCCGAAGAAGAAGTCGTCCAGGGCTTGAAGCTCGGCGCCGACGATTACATTACCAAGCCGTTCGGCGTGTCCGAGCTGCTAGCGAGAGTCGCCACGGTGCTGCGCCGCGTATCGGGAGTGAAAGAGGAAGCTGCGCCGCAAACCTCGGACTCGGCCATCCGTCTCGGCAAGCTGGAGATTTTCCCCGAGAAATACGAAGTGCTGCTGGGCGGGACCAGCATCAGTTTGCGGCCGAAGGAATTTGAGGTCCTGCTTTACTTGGCGCGCAAGCCGGGCGTCGTGTTGACCCGGGACGATTTGATGAATGCCGTTTGGGGCTTCGATTACATCGGCGGCCAGCGCACGGTGGACGTCCATGTCAGCTCGCTCCGCAAAAAGCTGGAGCTGGAACCCGAATCGGTGCACATCGACTCCATCCGCGGGGTCGGATATAAACTTGTCATCAACAAAGGAAGCGCTCATCATCAACCGCAATGATGGGGGCTTCTTTTTTTATGGAATTTACAATCCCCGAATCCTTCCTGCATTCTCCGTTAATCCTTCCGCGGTATGATGCAGCTAAAACAGCCATATTTAGGGGGAGTCGACTTTGAGCACGCTGCACATGGAGAACAAGACAGAAAACGATCTTCATCGGCGAGGTACCGGGAGCGCACGGAACGGCCGCGCCGCAACCGGCAAAACAGCAGCGTCCATCGAATCGAAAACAAAGGGACCCGGACGGTCCGCTGCCGGATATTTGCGAAACGTGCCGGGGGTCGACCCGGACATGACCTGCAGGGAAGCTTTCGACCTGCTGAAGGAGCAGCCGCATCTTCCGTGCATCGTGATCTGCGGGGAAGGGATGCGTCCGGAAGGACTGCTGATGAAGGAGGCGTTTTACCGGAGGCTGACCGGCCGTTTTGCCGCCGATTTGTATTTTCGCCGCCCGGTAAAGGATTTTGGCGAAAAAGAAATTCTCGCGCTGGACATCCATGACGATCCGGCCTTGATGATCCGAAGCGCTTTGGCAAGACCGGAGTCGCGATTTTACGATTGCGTTATCGTAACCGACAACGGCCGGTTCACGGGCGTGCTGACGGTACTCGACCTGATGAAAATGTCCGGGGAGCTGCAGGAGGAAGCGGAAGAGCGGCGAAAGCATACCGTCCTTGAAAATTACGGGCATGTAAGCGGAATGGAGCAATCCTTATCCGAGGTGGAAGAGGCCGCGAACCTGACGTTAACCGAATGCCTCCGGATGAAGGAATGGACGGCGGAAGGCCGGCGGAGGCTGAACGAAGCGGGCGAATCGTACACCGAGGCCGTAGCCCTCATGAACCGCAATCAGGAGCAGGCGGAGCGCCTCATCGAACATGCGGGGCAGATTTCCGCGCTGACGAAAGGCATCGCCGACCTGGCGGATCAAAGCGGCCTGCTCGCCATCAACGCGTCGATCGAAGCCGCCCATGCAGGCAGCCAGGGCCGGGGCTTCCAAATCGTGGCGGCGGAGGTCAGGTCGCTGGCTTCCCAAACCCGGAAGCTTGCCGCGGATATTTCGCAGCTGCTCGAATCCATCAGCGAGCTGGCCGGGGAAACCGGGACGCTGACCGCGTCGGGAGTGCGCCGGATCGAGTCCGGAGCGAAGCGGTTGGCCGAAGGCAGCCGGATATTCGGGGAACTCGAACAAGCCACGGATCAGGTCGAGAAGACGGGACAATCGGTATACCGGCT
The DNA here is from genome assembly GCF_057546105.1 of Paenibacillus sp. YAE3. Lineage (NCBI taxonomy): Bacteria > Bacillati > Bacillota > Bacilli > Caryophanales > Paenibacillaceae > Paenibacillus > Paenibacillus sp. YAE3. The sequence goes on from NZ_BAAIYF010000004.1 coordinate 364,215, forward strand.
CGCCCAGGATACGGCCAAACAGGCATTCAGCGTAAAACAGGAATTGGAGCGGACATTAGACTGAAATAGCGGGAAAAACGGAATCTTTCGGTTTTACATTTTACACTGCGTTTACAATCGCGGCGCACAGCTTTTACATAACCGTTATACAATGAAATGGAGTTGCAGGTCCAACTGCCCCAAGCGGCTTATCGACAGGACATCCCATTGAACGAAGGAGACCTGAATTATACATGGAAAACATTATCGAAATCGAAGATTTGAATCTATATTACGAACAATTCCATGCTTTGAAAAATATAAATCTGGATATCCCGAAAAATACGGTCACCGCCTTGATCGGCCCGTCCGGCTGCGGGAAATCGACGCTGCTGCGCACGCTGAACCGGATGAACGACATGATTGCCGGCACGCGCATCGAAGGCTCCATCAAAATCGGCGGCGTCGGCATTTATGCCAAGGACGTCTACGTGGAAGAGCTGCGCAAGCGCGTCGGCATGGTATTCCAGCAGCCGAACCCGTTCCCGAAATCGATCTACGACAATGTGGCCTACGGCCCGCGCCTCCACGGCATCCGCAGCAAAAGCACGCTGGACGGCATCGTGGAAGAAAGCCTGCGCCAAGCGGCGTTGTGGGAAGAGGTCAAAGATTATTTGAAGCGTTCCGCGCTCAGCTTGTCCGGGGGGCAGCAGCAGCGTCTTTGCATCGCGCGTGCGCTGGCGGTTAACCCCGATATTTTGCTGATGGACGAAGCCACGTCCGCGCTCGATCCGATTTCCACGTTGAAAATCGAGGAGCTCGTGCAGGAGCTGAAAGAAAAATACACCATCGTCATGGTGACCCATAACATGCACCAGGCTGCCCGCGTATCCGGGCGGACCGTCTTTTTCCTGAACGGGGAAGTCGTCGAAGCGGATGAGACGAAAACGCTGTTCAGCAATCCGCGGGATGCAAGAACGGAAGATTATATCTCCGGGCGTTTCGGCTGATACAGAAGGAAACAACGTCAATAAAATTGTATAGGGGGAAACATCGGCCATGATTCGGAGAAAAGAATTGGATCACGACCTGGACCAGCTGCGTTCGCTGCTTGTTCGAATGGGGGAGCATGTCGTTGAGGCGCTCGACGGAGCGGTTCTCAGCCTCAAGACGCAGGATAGCGAAAAGGCGCAGGAAATCGTGCAGGCGGACGTGCTGCTCAATCAGATGGAAGAGGAAATTATGGATATCGGGTCGCGTCTGATCGTTACCCAGCAGCCGGTTGCCAAGGATTTGCGCAGAATTTTGGTTGCTTTTAAAATCTCCAGCGATCTTGAACGCATGGGCGACCTTGCCCTTGACGTGGCCAAAGTGACTTTGCGCCTGCAGGGCGAGCCGTTGATCAAGCCGCTGATCGACATTCCGCAAATGGCGGAAATCGTCAAAGTGATGATCGAGGAAGCGATCACGTCCTACTTGAACGAAAACACCGACCTTGCCTACAAAATGGCGCAGGACGACGACCAGGTCGATCTGTTGTACAGCCGCATTTTAACGGAATTATACGATCATATGAGAGTCCATCCGGATTCGCTGTCCCAAGCGTTGCTGCTCACGCTCGTCGGCCGTTATATCGAACGGATCGCGGACCACGCGACAAACATCGGGGAAAGCGCCGTGTATCTCGTGACGGGAAAACGCCCGGATTTGAACCGGTAAAACGCTATTTAACGCATAGAAGGCAGCAATTTGGCTTTCCACATTGAAATGGATGAAAACATCGGAAATTTTTCCGGTGTTTTTCTATTTATGCCCCCGATTTTTTTCTCGAATACAGGGTCATGTGTTAAGATATTAGAAGGCATGGCTTACAAGAAATCGAACGCTCGAACCGCTGAGAAATCAAGCAAGGGATCATTCCGCAACCAAGCGGTGCGTCTTCATTGAAATACATCCGACGGGTCATTTTCATTCGAAATAAGGAAGTTTAAAAAAGGGAAGGTGCTGTATGAGCAAACTGATTCTGATCGACGGAAACAGTATCATTTACCGGGCATTTTTTGCGATGCCCCCGCTGACGAACACCAAGGGACTGCACACGAACGCCGTGTACGGATTTACGAATATGCTGCTTCGCCTAATCGAGGACCATAAACCGACGCATATGATGGTGGCTTTCGACGCGGGCAAAGTGACGTTTCGCCACGAAGGATACCAGGAATATAAAGGCGGCCGCGAAAAGACGCCTCCGGAGCTGTCCGAACAGTTTCCGCTGCTGAAGGAGCTGCTGCAAGGATTCGGCATTTCGCAGTTTGAGCTTGAAGGTTACGAAGCGGACGATATCATCGGCACCGTATCGCGGATCGCGGAGGAAGCGGGACACGACATTCTCGTCGTCACCGGAGACAAGGATATGCTCCAGCTTGCATCGGACCAAGTCCAGGTGGGGCTTACCCGCAAGGGCGTAACGGAAATCGAGACGTATTCGCCTGAGCAGATCCAGGAAAGATACGGCCTGAAGCCGCTGCAGATCATTGATCTAAAAGGGCTGATGGGCGACGCTTCTGACAATATCCCCGGCATTCCGGGCGTCGGGGAAAAAACGGCGCTCAAACTCCTTCATCAATTCGGATCGGTCGAGGAAGTGCTCGCGAACACCGCTGAGCTGAAGGGCAAGATGAAGGAAAAAATCGAAACCCACGCGGAGGATGCCGTCCTCAGCAAAAAGCTGGCGACGATTTACCGCGAGGTGCCGCTGGACAAGTCGTTCGACGACATGATCTTTGATGGATTAAAGGAAGAAAGCGCAGGTCCTGCGCTAGCGAAGCTGGAATTCAAATCGCTGCTCGAACGTTTGTCGTTCAAGGGAGACGGCAGCGCCTCCGACCCATCCGGCCCGCAGCAGGCTCCGGCCAAGGAAGTGAACGTTGAGGTTTTGACCGAGGACCGGATCGCCGAATTGAACGACGCGCTTGGCGCCATCGAAGCGCTGCATGTGGAAACAAACGGGGAAAATCCCCATCATGCCGATGTGGTCGGCGTGGTTTTTTCCGGTCCGGAGAAGCATTTCTACGTACCGTTTGAGGTTTTGAAATCCGCAGCCGCGGAGCCTGTCCGAAAGTGGCTTGCGGATGCCGGGGTTCCAAAACGCGGATATGACCTGCACCGGACGGATCTGGCTTTGCACTGGAAAGGCATTGCGTTTGCCGGGGCATCGTTTGACGTGCAGCTGGCGGCTTACCTGCTCGACCCGACCGAATCCAATCAAAACCTCCATGCGCTTGCGGCCAAATACGGGCTGCAGACGCTGGCGTCCGACGAGGACGTCTTCGGCAAAGGCGCAAAATACAAAGTGCCCGAGACGGAGGTCCTGAGCAAACATCTTGCCGCCAAGGGAGCGGCCATTCTGGACCTGATTCCGCTGCAGGAAAAAGAGCTTGAGGGCAACGAAATGGCATCGCTGTTCCATGACCTCGAAATGCCGTTGTCGCGCATTTTGGCCGATATGGAAAAACAGGGGATTTCGGTGAACAAGGACGATCTGACGGAGCTGGGCAAAGAGTTCGAGGCGCAGATCGACGAGCTCGTCAAAAATATTTACGAGATCGCCGGCACCGAATTCAACTTGAATTCGCCGAAGCAGCTGGGCGAAATTTTGTTCGTGAAGCTCGGTCTTCCGGTCATCAAAAAAACGAAGACGGGTTATTCCACCGATGCCGAGGTGCTTGAAAAGCTTGCGCCATACCACGATATCGTGCGTCTCATTTTGCAATACCGGACGATCGCCAAGCTGCAATCGACCTACGTGGAGGGCCTCCTGAAGGAGATTTCGCCGGAAACGGGAAAAGTGCATACCTATTACCGCCAAACCATCGCGGCGACGGGCCGCCTCAGCAGCCAGTTTCCGAATTTGCAAAACATTCCGATCCGCCTCGAGGAAGGCCGGAAAATCCGCAAGGTGTTCGTGCCGTCGGAGCCGGGCTGGTATATCCTGGCAGCGGACTATTCGCAAATCGAGCTGCGCGTGCTTGCCCATATTTCCGACGATGAAGGCCTGAAAGAAGCGTTCCTGCACGACATGGACATCCATACGAAAACGGCGATGGACGTCTTTGGCGTCACCGCGGACGAAGTGGATGCCAATATGCGGCGTTCGGCCAAGGCGGTCAACTTCGGCATCGTCTACGGCATCAGCGATTACGGCCTGTCCCAAAACCTGAACATCACCCGGAAGGAAGCTGCGCGTTTCATCGACCAATATTTCGATGCGTTCAGCGGCGTCCGGCGCTATATGGACGAGATCGTACGCGATGCGAAACGGGACGGGTACGTGAAGACGCTGCTGGAGAGAAGGCGTTACCTGCCCGAAATCAACGCAAGCAATTTCAATCTGCGTTCGTTCGCGGAGCGTACGGCGATGAACACCCCGATTCAAGGAACCGCGGCGGACATCATCAAGCTGGCCATGGTGCATATGGATGCCGCTTTGGCGGAGCAAAAACTGAAAAGCCGCATGCTGCTGCAGGTGCATGACGAACTTGTATTCGAAGTGCCGGAAGACGAGCTGGAGCTGATGAAAAAACTCGTGCCGGAAACGATGGAAAACGCCCTGAAGCTGTCCGTGCCGTTAAAAGCGGAAGTCAGCTATGGCATGAATTGGTACGAAGCGAAATAATGCCCCATGACGGCCCCGCATCCGTTATAATGGGGATGAGGTGAAGACATCATGCCGGAATTGCCGGAGGTTGAAACAGTCAAAAGAACGTTGAATCAATTGGTCAAAGGCAAGGTCATTGACCGGGTTACCGTAAATTTGGCGCGGATTATCCAGCGCCCTGACGATATAGATCAGTTTGCTTTTATGCTGGCAGGACATCGGATCGAAGGCGTGGAGCGCCGCGGCAAATTTTTGCGGATTCTCCTGGACGGCCTGGTCCTGGTATCCCATCTCCGGATGGAGGGGCGATACGGCGTGTACGCCGGCTCCGATCCCGTGGAAAAACATACGCATGTCATTTTCCATTTTACCGACGGGACCGAACTTCGCTACAAGGACGTCCGCCAGTTCGGAACGATGCACTTATTCCAGCCGGGGGAAGAGTTTGCTTTGCCGCCGCTAAACAAGCTCGGCTTGGAGCCGCTGGATCCGGATTTTACCCCCGGGAAGTTTAAAGAAGCGCTAAAAGGAAAAACTTCGAAAATCAAGGCGGTTTTACTGAACCAAGCATATGTCGTCGGCATCGGGAATATTTATGTGGATGAGTCGCTGTTCCGCGCGGGCATTCACCCCGAGCAGCCGGCGAACACGCTGACGGACAAGCAGTTTGAAGCTTTGCACCAGGCAGTCGTGGCCACGCTGGCGGAGTCGGTTGAGGTTGGCGGCTCCTCCATCAAATCCTATGTCAACGGGCAAGGGGAGATGGGGATGTTCCAGCATCAGCTGAAAATTTACGGACGCCAAAACGAGCCTTGCGTCACCTGCGGAACGCCGATCGAAAAGACCGTGGTCGGCGGACGCGGTACGCATTATTGCCCGGTCTGCCAGACCCTGAATTAAATAAAAGCATGGGCGTGCACTCCTTGTTTGTCCCTCCCATATACTGAGACCGTAGTGGACTTCAGGGAAAACGGAAGCTTCAAGACCCCGGTTCTTTTTCAGAGCCGCGGGTTCGGGATCGGCCGTTTCGACAAGGGGAGGGAAACCAGGGGTGCTCAGTCATGTCTTTTCGCTGCTCCTGCTCGCGTTTGCTTTAAGTTTGGACAGTTTCGGGGTCGGGATTACATATGGGTTGAGGCAGATGAAGATTTCGTCGTTGTCCGTCGTCATCATCTCCATATGTTCCGGCGTCATCATTTATATATCGATGCAGGTCGGCGTGCTTTTGGCCCGCGTCGTATCACCGGACGCTGCTTCGGTTGTCGGGGCCGTCATTTTGATCATCATGGGGTCGTGGTCCTTGATCCAGTTGGTGATTCAGAAGGAAAAGGAACGGGACGACAAACATGACGATAAACATACGGCAAACATCAAAGCTTCGGACCAAAGCCGTGCAAGCGGGGCCGCGTTGTCGACGGCTTCCAGGGAAATGCCGGAGCAAACGGTATTTTCGCTCGAAATCCGCAAGCTGGGCCTCGTCATCCGCATTTTGCGGACGCCGTCTTCGGCGGATATCGATAAATCGGGCAGCATTTCGGGATTCGAGGCGATGTGGCTTGGCATTGCGTTATCGCTGGACGCTTTCGGGGCCGGACTCGGCGCTGCATTGCTGGGATTTTCGCCCGTTTGGACCGCGCTCGTCATCGCGCTGTTCAGCGGAACGTTTTTGGTGGTCGGCATGAAAACCGGCTTTAAATTCGCGGCAAGATCATGGATGCGGCATTTTACCGCGCTTCCGGCGTTGTTATTGATCGCCATGGGAATAATAAAGCTGTTATGAGGTGGTTTTGCACATGAATATCGGGTTAACCGGAGGTATTGCAACAGGAAAAAGCACCGTGTCAGCGCTCCTTGTCAACAAAGGGGCTCTGCTTGTCGATGCCGACGCGATCGCCCGGGAAGTCATGCTCCCGGGTCATCCCGTTTTGGCGGCGGTTGCCGGGCATTTTGGACAAGCCGTTATTCTTGAGGACGGCACCCTCGACCGGAAGAAGCTTGGGGATATCGTATTCCGCGACCCTTCCCAGCGCAAAGCTCTGAATGACATCACGCATCCTGCCATCCGGAAGGAGATCCGCGGGCGGATGGACGATTTGCAGCGGGAACATCCGGACAAGCTGGTGGTCGTGGACATTCCCCTTTTATACGAATCGGGACTTGAACATATGTTTGAACGTGTCATGGTGGTTTATGCCCCGGAGCACGTTCAGCTGGAGCGATTGATGCGGCGAAACCAATTGACGGCGGAGGAAGCGGCGGCAAGGATCCGGTCGCAAATGAATATTGAGGAAAAGAAGCGGAAGGCCGATATCGTGATCGACAACAGCGGGGACGCTGAGGAAACGGAGCGGCAAGTAGATCGGTTCTGGCTTCAAGCGGGATATGTATGAAGGCTTTTCGATTTTTGCGCAAAAAAAGAGTTCTGCTGCTGCTGTTCATCGGTTTTGTCGCGGTTTTGTTTTTCAGCACGAACTGGATGTCCTGGTTTTACCCGATCTATTACAAGGATAACATTCGCCAGCAGGCGGAGCGCTATGACGTTGACCCGTTTTTGGTCGCCTCGATCATCCGCGTGGAATCCAACTACAAGCTGGGCAAGGAATCGAAAAAAGGAGCGCTCGGCTTGATGCAGCTGATGCCCGACACAGCCCAGTGGGTCATGGAGCAGGCCAAGCTGCCGGAAGTGACGATGGACCATATCAAACATAAACCGGAGGCGAGTATTGCCATCGGAACCTGGTACCTGAGAAATTTGAGCAACCAGTTCAAAGGGAACCGCATCGCCGTCATCGCGGCCTATAATGCAGGACCGGGCAAGGTGGACGGGTGGCTCAAAAAGGGAGTTTGGGACGGAACGCTGGAATCGGTCAAAGATATTCCCATCGGCGAAACAAGGCACTATGTTCAGCGGGTGATTTATTATTATAATCAATATACGCGGATATACAACGAGTTTTGAATTTGGGGCGGACAAGCCATCCGAAGTGATTCCATGAGAGGGGTTACGCTCTGACGCTTCCCATCATGGCAAAAAAAGTATTGAAGCAGCCTCATCGGCTGCCCCAATACTTCTTTGGATGCATGTATTATTGGAATTGACCAGCCAGTTGTTGTTCAGCCAGGGTCACCAGACGTTTAGTGATGAGTCCCCCGATCGAACCGTTCTCATAGGAAGTCATGTTACCTTGGTATCCGTCTTGTGGGATGGAGATACCCAGTTCCTGAGCAACTTCGTATTTCAATTGGTTCAGGGCTGCAGTAGCTTTAGGTACTACCAGGTTGTTGGAGTTGTTGTTTTGAGCCATTGATGTTCACCTCCTTGCTGTTTGTAAAAGTAGTATGTCTCAAAGATTCAAACTTCATCACTTTTTTAGATGTTTTTCAGTTGGAAATTATAAGTAATTTTTGATATCATCCCATCCACCCTCAAGGTAAAGGAAGTGAGTATGCATGAAATGTCCCTACTGCGATTACGCAGGCACCAAGGTGCTCGACTCCCGTCCGGCCAACGACAACAAATCGATCCGCCGCAGACGCGAATGCGAAAAATGCAGCAGGCGTTTTACGACGTTCGAAATGGTGGAGGAAACTCCGCTGATCGTCATCAAAAAAGAAGGAAGCCGCGAGGAATTCAGCCGGGACAAAGTGCTGCGCGGCCTCATCCGCGCATGCGAGAAGCGCCCGGTATCGGTGGAACAGCTTGAAGCCATCGTGTCCGAGGTAGAAAAAGCGCTTCGCAACACCGCGGTAGCGGAAGTCGAAAGCCGCCACATCGGCGAGCTGGTCATGGAGCAGCTGTATCCGGTGGACGAGGTTGCTTATGTGCGTTTTGCCTCCGTATACCGGCAGTTCAAAGACATCAACATGTTCATGAAAGAACTGAAGGGGCTGCTTTCGAAGAATACGATGCCCGACTCGGTCGACTGACCGGATGTCCGAAGGCGCAAACGGCTAGGTGGAAGACATCAAGCCGCTTGCGTCTTTTTTATTTTCCGGGGTTAACCGGCAAAAACACGGCATTCGGCATTCTCGGTGCATTCTTTACTTATGTGCCGTTGTAAAGTTCTGAAATTTATTTTAATTTTGTCAAGGTTGTTCGAAAATAAATTGTGAAAATTCGTTGACAACGGCAAAATATCAAATGTAAGATAATAACATATATGGGCTGGTTATGACGAAAGTACATCGGGAGACATGGGAGGGGTCATCGGTTTGTCTAATTTTGAAAGCGTTTTAAATGTAAAAAAATCTAAAAGCAGGATGTCCAAACGGAACGTTTGGAAAGAGCATGTCTTGGCTTATGCTTTTCTGGCGCCTTCGATCATTTTATTTATCATGTTTTTGTTTTACCCGATGCTGAAATCCGTTTATTTGAGCATGACGATTACGGATCCTCGGGGACAGGTGGCCGAGTTCGTCTGGTTCGAAAATTTCGTCACCCTGTTCAAATCGCATCAGTTGTATTCGAACTTGAGCGTTACGTTGATGTTTATTTTGTATACGGTGCCGACTTCGCTGATCTGGTCTTTGTTTTTGGCGGCGATTACCCACAACAAGCTGCGGGGGATGAAGATTTTCCAATTCATATTTTCGCTGCCGATCGTCATTTCGGTTGGTACGGGCTCCATCATCTGGTTTCTGCTGTTCCATCCGACGGCGGGGATGTTGAACTATTTTCTCAGCCTCGTAAGCATTGGCCCGATTCCGTGGCTGACCGACCCGGCCTGGGCGCTCATTTCCATTTCCATCATGACGGTTTGGATGAACATGGGTTTTCTGTACATCGTGCTGTCCAGCGGGCTGCAAGGCATTCCGGAGGAGCTTTATGAAAGCGCTAAAATCGATGGTTCCGGACCTGTACGCACGTTTGTGCGGATCGTGATGCCGCTGTTGTCGCCGACGATTTTTTTCGCCTTGATCGTGTCGGTGATTGGAGCTTTCCAGGCTTTCGGCCAAATTCATATCCTGACCAAAGGCGGTCCGATCAACTCCACCAACGTCATCGTGTACTCCATATACCAGGACGCCTTCGTGAACTTCCGCTTCGGGATCGGCAGCGCGCAGGCGCTCATCCTGTTTTTGATTATTTTGGCGCTGACCGTGCTGCAGTTTAAAGTTCTGGAAAAGAGGGTGCACTATCAATGATTGCGAAACGAACGACTGCGCTGCTGCTGTACGTCCTGCTTGCCGCGTTGGCGCTGGTGGTGCTGTATCCGCTTATTTTTACGGTGTTTTCGTCGTTTATGACCGAAAAAGAGGTATCCAATTTTCCGCCGCCGTTGTTTCCGACCCGTTTCTATCTCGAGAACTTCAAGGAGGCCATTGCCGGATTTCCGATCGTCCGGTTCATATTAAACAGCTTTATCGTATCGGCCGCGGTCATGATCAGCCAGGTCGTGACGTCGAGCCTAGCGGCTTACGCTTTTTCGTTCCTGAATTTCAAAGGCAAAAACGCGCTGTTTGCGATGTTTCTGTCGACGATGATGATCCCTTGGGAAGTGACGATCATTCCGAACTATTTGCTGATCAAAAGTTGGGGCTGGATGGACAGCTACCAGGGGCTGATCGTTCCCTTCATGGCCGGCGCTTTCGGGGTGTTTCTGCTCCGCCAGTTTTTTCTGCAGCTGCCGCGCGAATTGTTCGACGCAGGAAAAATCGACGGATGCGGGCATTTGCGGCAATATTTTTCGATCGTGCTGCCGCTTTCCAGGCCGGCACTGGCCACGCTTTCGGTCTATGTGTTCTTGACGCATTGGAACCATTATCTTTGGCCTCTGCTCATTACGAACCGGGCGTCCATGCGGACCGTCCAAATCGGGGTGGCGATGCTGCAGCATGCCGAGGTCATGTCCTGGAATTTGATTTTGGCCGGGGTGACGCTGGTGCTGCTGCCGTCCTTCATCCTGCTGGCTTTTGGCGTCAAGCAGCTGGTGCGCGGCATCGCGGCGGGGGCGGTAAAGGGATAAACGCGGTGATCGGCCTTGGATTTGCTGCGGGGCTTGTCATACAAGGCAATAGGCAGGTTTTTTAATAAAAGGGGAGGAATGATGCAGACTATGGGGAAGAAGAGGCTTGTAAGTTTGATGCTGGCAGCGGTAATGCTGCTGATGGCAGCCTGCAGCGTGAACATGGGAGAAGAAGAGCCGAAAGCGGCGGATCCCGGCACGAAAGGCGCCGAAACGAAAAGCGGGGCGCAAAAGGTCGTGTTCTGGCATGCCATGGGCGGGGCGACGACGAAGGTCGTGGATCAACTGGTGGACAACTTCAATAAGTCGCAGGATAAAATCCAGGTGGAAGCGGTGTACCAGGGAACATATGACGATTTGCTGAGCAAGCTGAAGGCGTCGATGGGCACCAGCGAAGGGCCGACGGTCGTGCAGATGTACGAAATCGGCAGCCGGTTCATGGTCGATTCCAAGCTGATTACGCCGATGCAAAACTTTATCGATCAGGACGGGTGGGACGTCGGCCAGCTCGAACCGAACATCAGCGGCTATTATACGTTCGACGACAAGCTTTACTCGATGCCGTTTAACACGTCGAATCCGATTTTGTATTATAACAAGGATTTGTTTAAGGAAGCCGGACTTGATCCGGAAAACCCGCCGAAGACGTTTGAAGAGCTGAAGGCTGCCGCGGACAAAATTTCAAAAACGGGCAAAGCGGTCGGCGCGAACTTCGCGATTTACGGCTGGTTCATGGAGCAGTTTTTCGCAAACCAGGGAGCGGAATACGTCAACAACGGCAACGGCCGGGACGACCTGGCGACCGAATCGCTGGTGAACTCCGACGCAGGTGTGAAGGTGATGACGTGGTGGAAGGATCTGATCGACACGAAAGCAGCCAACAATCTCGGACGGAAAACCGATGACTCGAAAAAAGCGTTCTCCGCCGGCCAGGTGGCGATGATCCTCGACTCCACGGCGGCGCTCAAAGGATTGGTGGACGGCACGACAGGCAAATTCGAGGTCGGAACGGGCTTTTTGCCGAAACCGGCAGATGCGAAGGAAGGCGGCGTCATCGTCGGCGGCGCGAGCTTGTGGATGATGAACAACCGTCCCGACGAGGAGCAAAAGGCGGCCTGGGAATTCATCAAATTTCTGACCTCGCCGGAGCAGCAGGCATTTTGGCACATCAACACCGGATATTTCCCGATCACGACCAAAGCCTATGAACAGGACAGCGTGAAGGAAAATCTGAAGAAGTTCCCGCAATTCCAGACGGCGATCGACCAGCTGCATAATACCAAACTGAACCGGGCTACGCAGGGTGCCGTCATGGGCGTTTTTCCGGAAGCGAGACAAATCGTCGAAGGCGCCATCGAAGAGGTGCTCAACAACAAAAAGACGCCAAAGGCGGCGCTGGACGACGCGGCGAAAGAGATTACCGCCAAAATCCAGGAGTATAACCGGACGGTGAAATAAACTGCTGTGGAAGGAGATGCCCTTTTTGCCTCTAAGGCCGGGGCGTCTTCTTTTTTTTGAAAAAAAAGTATTGCACAACTCTATCCGCTATGATATATTATAGGAGTGCTCTTCAAAAGAGCGATACATACTACGGGGCCTTAGCTCAGCTGGGAGAGCGCATCGCTGGCAGCGATGAGGTCAGGGGTTCGATCCCCCTAGGCTCCATACGAAGAAAACCCTTGGGAATCAAGGGTTTTTTGTTTTTTTATTTTCCGTTTGGCTTAATTAATTTTGAGGTTGGGGACGAAATGGGGATGAAATTAAAAATACTTGTATAAGGTTGTATAAATGGATCAGTTTATCTAGCTACAATTGGGAAAAAGCACCATCAATAAGGGCTTCATTTTCAATACCAACGCACTTCAAATCCACTTAGAGGATAATGTATTAGGAATCAATATTTAATACATTTTCTGGATCTGAGAATAGGATTGAATTTAGTGTATTTGCAGCAAGTTGATCTGCTGATTGAAGTGCATGCCCATAAATATTCATTGTTGTTCTAATGTCTGCGTGTCCTAGTCGGTTTGAAATTGTTTTAGCATGAACACCTTTATTAATAAGTAAAGTTGCAGAAGTATGCCGTAGATCATGGAAGCGAATTGGTTTAAGCTTTTTTCGTTTAAGAAACCGCCGAAGCCATGTTCCATGAGATGTGTGGTAATAAGATTTTCCATTCCATGTTGAGAAGACAAAAAAGTGCTCATTACTTCCTTCCCACTTGTCTCCTGCTCGTTCCTTCATAAGATAAGCATGATCTTTGTAATCCTTTAAATCAATATTTACAGCATCACGGACGGATATACGGAATGGATGCCACCGAAAAATCCATGAGAGCTGCCAGATATGGCGTTGTTAGGTCAACTTGGCGAATACGATCTTACGATTTAAGCCGTTCCTTACGTGGATTATTCGATGTTCGGCATGTCGTGATGCTACAGTAAAGGTCGTCAGCGGCTAAGAGTGCAAGTGTACCGTTAATGAAACAAAGTGATTTTACTTTCATTCTAAATATTGCCATTTTTATAAAGTTTAATTATACTGTAGCTGCTACTATAGAATTGCGTATTTTTACCTAGGAGGGATCATATTCCGATGAATTTAGCGGTTAAGTTGATGCAAAAATTCAAAGGTCGCGATACCCAGAATAAGTTGAAAGTCTATCAGGACAAAGCTGAGCTCATTAGGAAACGGAATTTGGAAGCATGGGACGATGGGCAGCTTCAAGCGGAATCCCTCCGGCTGAAAAAGGAAGCAAAATCGGATGTGCCTTTAGACAGGTTACTTGTCGATGCCTATTCGCTAGTCTGCGAGACAGCGAAGAGAACGCTCGGATTACGGCCCTACGATGTCCAGATCATGGCTGGCATCGCTCTGCACGAGGGATTCTTGATCGAGCAGCATACCGGCGAAGGAAAAACGCTCTCTGCGGTAATGCCTGCTTATCTAAATGCGCTGACCGGCCAAGGCGTTCATGTACTAACCTTTAATGATTATTTGGCAAATCGAGATGCGGAGTGGATGGGGCCGATCTATCGTTTCCTTGGGTTGACGGTACAATCGGTGAAAGCGGGGATGAGCTTGTCCGAGAAACGGGAAGCGTACGCTGCGGATATCACTTATGTTACGGCCAAAGAGGCAGGGTTCGATTATTTGCGCGACACGATCGCGCTGAGTGAAGCCGATACCGTACATCGTCTATTCCACTACGTCATCGTCGACGAAGCGGATTCGCTTCTGCTCGACGAAGCACGGGTACCGCTAGTCATCGCGGGCGAGCCGGACTCTTCCGAAAGCGACAGCATTCGTTTCGCAGAAGTGGCTCGGCAGCTCAAGCAAGATGAGCATTACGACTTCGACGAGTTCAAGCGGAATGTTTATTTGAATGAAGCGGGCGCTGTGAAAGCGGAAGAGCTGCTGGGATGCGGCAATTTGTACGAAAGCCATAATAGTCATTTGTTATCGTCATTAAATTGCGCGCTGCAAGCGGAATCGTTATTGAAAAAAGACGTCGATTACATCGTTCGGGATGATAAGATCGAGCTGATTGACGAATACACCGGCCGCGTGGCGGAGAATAGGCATTTGCCGGACGGGCTGCAGGCAGCGCTTGCGGCCAAAGAAGGGCTCCAACCCTTAGCTGGCGGGAAAATTCTCGGTACGATCACTCTTCAACACTTCCTTAGCCTATATCCGAAGATTTGCGGCATGACGGCTACCGCGCAAGTTTCTGCAATGGAATTCGAAGCGATCTATGCGCTGCAGGTCGTGCAAATCCCGCCGAACCGGCCAAACATACGGATCGACCATCCGCACCGGATTTATACTCATAAAGAAGCCAAACTTAAGGCGCTTGTACAAGAGATCTTGTCAGTACATAGGACAGGGCGTCCGATTCTTATTGGCACATCAAGCGTTGAGGAGTCTGACGGGCTGGCGAAGGCGCTAGCGGCTGTCGGCGTACCGTGCCATGTTCTCAACGCGAAGAACGACGCAGAAGAAGCCGAGATCATCGCCAAAGCGGGAGAAATCGGTGCCGTGACGGTGTCTACGAACATGGCGGGGCGCGGCGTCGACATTCGGCTCGGCAGCGGTAATCCCACGCAAGCAGCAGTTGTCGCCATGCTGGGCGGTTTGTACGTCATTGGTACGCATGTGCACGAAAGCGTGCGAATCGACAACCAGCTGCGCGGGCGTGCTGGCCGCCAAGGCGACCCGGGCGCTTCTGTATTTTTCGTAAGCTTGGAAGACGACTTGATGCTTCGGTTCGGCATCGATAAAGTGATTCCGAATGCCTATCGCGGTCTCAGGCAGGATGAGGCTCTCGAAGAGTCGGTGCTCATTAGCAAAATCACGCATATTCAGCGCGTTATGATGGGCCAAAGCTTCCATATCCGCCAGGAACTGAACCATTACTCGGATATGGTGGAGGAACAACGGCGGATTCTATACGAGCAGCGGCTTGGCATTTTGAAAGGCGAGAGGCTGATGAGCCCTTCGGAGCAGCGGGTACGGCTTTATTATATCGACAAGTTCTGGGCTGACCATCTAGAATACGTATCTTACATTCGCGAAAGCATCCATTTAACTGGCCTTGTTAACCGCAATCCGATCGACGAGTTTCATACGCAAATCATCCAAGCCTATGAACAAATTCCGGCAAAAATAAACAGTGCGTCGGCAAATATGCTCGAAAAGCTCAAGGGTTCAAATGATCCGACGATATGGGAAAAGTTCGGGCTGAAGAACCCTACTTCCACTCGGACTTATATCATCAATGATCAATACTTGGAATACTTGCAGAATCGCAGTTCATGGACCGCAGGGACGATCATAGCTTATTGGATACGCAAGATGTTGAGGCCGATCTTCGGATGGGCAAAGTTTTGATCGGGACGAATATGAGCGAATGCTCGGGTTTATCCTGCGCTGAAAATGTAGAAGTGAAGTTGACTCCGGGTGATTTCACAGCTGAAAGACCAAACCAGAAATGGTTGACGGATGTGACACAATATCGGGTGGGCGAACGCTGGCTGTATCTTTCGGCAGTGAAAAACCTGTTCAATAACGAGATTGTGGCCTACCACCTTAGCGAACGGAACGACAATGAGCTGGTTCTCCAGACGTTTGCCAAAGCCTTCGCCAAACAAAAAGACGTGACCGGATTGGTCGTTCCAGCGACCAGGGGTTCCAGTACACGTCTCATGCTTACCACGACATGCTGCCAAAGGTTAGCGCCCGAATCAGCATGTCTCGCCGGGGCAATTGCCTAGACAACGCCTCCATGGAGAGTTTCTTCTCGCATCTCAAAACGGAAGGACTCTATCCTTATGATCTACGAAATCTGGAAGTAGCACAAAGGCGAATTGAGAAATACATACGTTTTTACAACCAAAGACGACCACAACGTAAATAGTGACCCACTTCTGATTCGGACGGTCCGCATGGAACTCTCTGTTCAACAAATTATCGGATACTACGTAAGCCTCCTTTTTACCATAAAACCTTTTCTTCTTTCGGATTTGTGCTTGTATGCCCATCTGTTTCATTAAGCGATAAACCCTTTTATGGTTTACATGTAATCCGTACGTTTTATTTTGCCATATTTGCATCCTTGGGTAGCCTAGTATGCCTCTGAGGCGCTGATGGCCCTCTAAAATCTTCTCCTTTAGAGTTTGATCCTCTAGTTGTTTAGGTAAGAACGTATGACGTCTTCGTCGCCATTTGTACTATCCACTCCTAGAAACTTGAGCGATTCTACAAAGCATTGAGATCCTGTATCCCGCAATTGCCAACTGCTCTATGACGACATACTCAGCGATTCTACTTACAGTTTGCTTCGCCCCCTTTGTAGTGAGGTTCGGGCACACGAACCCTTCAGGCAAGCTGTCGGAGACCTTCCCGGTCAAGCTGTCGGATAACCCGTCGCATATGCGGATTCAGGGTGAAAACGGCAAGCTGTATTATCGTGAAGGACTGTTTATCGGCTATCGTTACTACGACCGGAAGGAAATGGCTCCGCAGTTTCCGTTCGGACATGGTTTGTCGTACACGACATTTAAGTACACGGATCTTCAAGCGGCACAGCATGAGAAGGGAGTTACCGTTTCCCTCCAAGTAGAAAATACCGGAAAGCGCACCGGAAAGGAAACCGTTCAATTGTATGTCCATGATGAGGAATGCAAATGGGTGCGTCCCGAAAAGGAGCTTAAAGCTTTTGCAAAAATCGAGCTCGCGCCGGGCGAGAAGCGGAAGATCGTTTTTGAGCTTGAAGAAAGAGATTTTGCCTATTACAACACGAAATACAATCGCTGGGTAGCAGAAAGCGGATATTTCCAACTCTGCGCAGGCAGCTCGTCCCGCGATATCCGAGTGACAAACCGGCTGTTCTGCGACTTCGGCAAGGAAGAAATCACGTTCCATAAATTCAGCTTGCTTAATGAATGGGTGAGCGACCCGATCGCAAAGGATGTATTGGAAGAGTGCATCGATGAAATGAACAAGCACGTGAAGGACAAAGTATCTCTCCAGGATGAGTTCCTGGGATTTTGGGAGGACTTCCCGGTCATTAAAATCTTCCAGATGTTCGGGCAAAACTGGATGATGGAGCGGTCTCCGGATGAGGTCGTCAGCGAGCTGATCGAACGTGTGAACGAGAAACGGCTCGAGGCGCAGCAAGTCTAAATCTTATTTAACTTAATCATGTCGACAAACATTATATAGGTCCGTTCGTTTAAGGAGGATGTCATTCCATGGCATCCTTCTCTTTTATTGGGGGAGTCGGACGGGCTGCTGAGTGAGTTTAACCAAACATGGAAAGCAGAAAAAGGGGGGACTGTAATGCGGACCGGGATTCAAGTACAGATTACAATAATCTTGGACCCGGAGCATGATAATGTCCAACGCTTGATTTTTACCAATAAAATAGAGAAAATACAGGTATCATCCTTTTTTTCTTATTCCCTACATAAAGCAACTGTAATTACTGCGATTATTTCGTTATTAATGGGAACGACAAGTGCTTTTGCTTCCCGCAATTATCCCCATGTGTATATTAATTAGACATTTATACGAGCGTAACGCATCAATAGCTTTGACAATCGAATGGTCTCGATGCCAAGGGGGAGTACATGAATGAAGATCGGATATGGCCAGCTTTTGGCGAAGGTTCAAAATCCGGAACGGCGGCTCGTTAAATTTCGGGAATTTGGAATATCATGTTTTCTGATTTTTATTTTATGTGTTACTGGTTGTTCCCCAAAAGATGAACCTTTTAATCATTCAAGCCTAAATCAAGACTTTCCAGTCCCGAAAACAGCCGAACTTCAGGAGAAACAGGAATACTCGGAAGAGTACGCCTTCAAAGACGTTAAAGAAGAAAACGGACTGCCGGACTATTATCGCAAAGAAATAGAGAGACGAGGCTGGATAGAAGCAGATCGATTGGGCTCAAAATATACCTTTCAGAACGAGGACAAGAAAATCCATTTAATAGTATTAACGGAAAAAATAATAATCCAGCTCTAGAGCTAATTAAAGCCCCTCTTTGGCGTCATTTTAATGAAATGGGGGACAAAAGGGCTGTTTTGGAAAAAATGCCCGACTTGTATATGACGAACTGCGATGCACGCATCTAATCGGTTCCCCGATAGGTGCGTTTTTTATTGTTTGAAGTGGATTATAATGGGAAACGCCTTGTGAACACGCTACTGCCCGGCATACGTAATCCGGAAAGGGAAATGGTGTTCCTTGTGCTGCGGCTCCCTTTAGTAAGTTACTCGAAACACTTGATCGTAAAAATCTACTGCTCTTGATGTTGAGCTTTATGACTTGAATATGCCGTCAGTTGAAGTCGAATCCGCTGCTCCACAGCCTTTGTTGCCGGACTCCGAAAAAAAAGTGAGCCGGATTCTACGCTGACTTGTCTATAATATATCCCAACAAGAAAGGAGAGCCGGGCGTGACCGAGCATGAACTGTTTCATACGTACAACAAAGACGTCTACCGTACATGTCTGTATATGCTCAAAAACAGCCAGGATGCCGAGGATGTATGCCACGACGTATTCGTTACGGTGTTCCGCCAGGACTGGAGCAGCGTGACGAATTTGAAGGCCTGGATTATGCGTATTACGATGAACCATTGCCTCAACGTGATCCGCAAAAACAAAACGAAGCACGAGAAGCAAGGACAACTGCAATGGCTTCATGATCAAGCAAGCCGGGCCGTAAGTCCGGTTGACAGCATCGTCGTAAACAAGCTTTCTTACGATGAACTGGAGCTTCAACTGCTTCAGCTGCCGGAGAAACTGCTTAGCGTCGTTACGCTGCGATATATCGGCGATCTGTCCATTAAAGAAATTGCAGATACGCTCCGCATTCCCCAGAATACCGTCCGGTCCAGGTTGTACAAAGCGCTCAAGCTGATCCGCAAAAAACTGGAGCGCCAGGAACAATATATCATGAGGGGAGAGAATCGTTTTGGAATCTATTGAGCTCAACGTTAGAAATCACATGAAGCGTACGGAACCGGTGCAGTATCCCGACTTTGATCAAATGCTGAGCAGCATTGAAAAAAATGAACTGAGGATCGTAGACGAAACATATCACAGACCGCAGCGGCGCAAAGCGAGTGTGGCGATCATTGCGGGTGTGTCTGTGGCCGTTCTCGCAACGCCTGTTTATGCAGCCGTTCAATACGATTGGAGCAGTATTTTGTCCAAGAAACCAGGCATTGAAGCAGCCCTTAAGGCCGGTTATGGTCAGAAGGTGGAGCAGAGTGTAACGGATCATGGCGTCACTTTGACGGTGCATACCGCTTTTACCGATGAGAACCGGACGGTCCTCCTGTACACGTTAAAACCGGAAGAAGCCACCCGAGGACAAGAGATCCGATACGACCGGATCGTCCTCAAGGACAGCAGCGGCGCCCCCATTGAAGGGCATTATGTTCAGAAGTGGAACGCGGAGCAGGGCGTGTATCAGGGATATTTTGAGACGAATTGGGTGATGAAAGAGGACCTGTCCAAGCTTCAATTTTCCGTAACGAATGTCCGGTATCTCGAGGATCTGGAGCAGGAGATCCATTGGAATCCAAACGATCCGGGCACTCAGCAATTCACCATTCAAAAGGACGGCATCCAAACGGTGAAAATACAGGCCTTGGCATCCTCTCCGGGTCAAATCCTGCTTAACTCCTCCGTAACCTTTACAGACGCTGCGGTTCAGGAGCAGACTTGGGCCAGAATCGCCGCGTACGACAGCCTCGGTAACACAATCAGGGAAACGGAATCCCCTGCCTATGGTACAAGCGGTGCGACCGGGGAGTATACAAGCCAACAGAAGTTTAGCGAGCAGCTGCTGAAGAAAAAAGGGAACCGTTTCGCTTTGGTATATACCCATGAGAAGGGGCGGACTGACGGCACGTGGAACGTGAATCTCTCTTTGTCCCGGAAGCAGATGGAGAGCGGCTCGTTCAGAAAAAGTATGGATATTCCGCTGCATACCTTGTCCGAAGAGGCGAGCATCCGTGAACTGGTTGTCACACCGACCCAAATTAGGCTCGTTCTGAATCATCAGGACCGCCGATTCCGAATGCCTTACCAAACCTTGCAATTGGATGTTGGCGGCCGGGTATTTGAAGGGGAAGTTGGACTGGAGGAGGGGGATTCCCATGCCGGTAAGACCGTTCTCCGATTTGAGCCTACGGACTCCATTACCGTGGATATCGCTTCTCTAGAGAACACACCAATCACGCTGATCGGCAAGGAACGGGTGGATGTTCATAAGGGCAGCGATGTTCCCGTCCGTCTGACCGATATTTCCTCACAGCCGCAGACGATACGGACGAGCTACGAAGGATATCCGGTCCATTGGACCTATTATATCAAGGACAATAACCTGTACGTCGAATCCGAAAGCGCGGCTGCAAGCTTTGGCGGCATCAATCAAACCTATTTCTTTGAGGGGAAAGAATCGATGTACCTGATTCCGCAGTTTTATTTTGGTTCGGGCAACAAGCATACCGATATGTACAAAAACTTCAACGGTACCGATCTGGACCTGTACGTATGGAACTACACCACCAAAAATCCGGATGACGAGCTTCGAGTAAAACTAAACTAAAGAACGCACAGCTTTATCAAAACTTGCGAAGCAGCTGCCTGCCGGGCGGCTGTCTTTTTCATTATGCGCAGAGATTTGCGCCAACCTGCTATGAGTTTGCTGCGTTTTATTTATAACTATAAAAAGGGAATATGATTTCAACACTCACTTTGAAGAAGTTCAACGTCCTCTGACTGTCTGCGGAGGCACAATCAAGGTATAAGTTCGCTACTAGCGCGTAAGCTGGTTCTCAAATTCTAACGGTTGTGACATCGCTTATGTAGCTTAAAATGGTTCTCTGTACGTTCTAACGGTTACTAATGAGCTTATTTGCAAGAGTACCGTAAGAAGTTCCGTCATAATGCCCAAATAACGTCAACCAGAACCGTTAAAGCTTCAAAACTTCCATTTTATCGGGATTAACCGCTGTGGCAACCGTTAGAAATTTATTTCCCACTTTGACTCGTCCGCTCACTTTGACTACATCTTCTCGCGTTCAATTGTTTCCTCAACCTTTTCCCATCATCCCCCAGGCGCTTATTTGTCTCATCGATCGCTTCACTTCATCCCCTTGCGTTCAAATTTTCTTTTCAGGTTCACCCAATCTCTTCCGTTCACTTACCTTTCCCGTCATTTATCTCCTTGCGTTCAATTTTCTTCTTCCGTTCACTTCATTTGCTCATTGGTTTAACGAGCGTGCTGCTTCACTATGGACAAAGGGCGTTAACAACGTCTTCATCGCGGGATTTTCCTTGCCGGGATGTCCTTGAACTAGCGGTGCGGATCAATCGGACTTTCGACATGATCCCCGGGTAGCCGGTAAGTACGATATCGTTGTTTTCCGCTGGCCACCTCCAGCAGTTTTTTCTCCAAAAGGGCGCGAAGGATAACTCGTGTGCGATGTTCAGAAAGCTGCAAATGGCTTGACAGCTCCATCGGCGTAAAGGGCCGCAGCAGTCGATGAGCATACCTCAGGGTTTCGGCCTCTGCCCAATGGAGTCCGGAAGGTACGGCGCTGCCTAGAAACTTTCCAACGAAGGACAGAACGAGCTGCTTGCATACCCCGGGATCATCCCGGATGGATAAGTAGGCAATCGTAAGGATTAGCCAGTCATCCAAAACCAGCAGGGACTGCTTCATGCATAAATCTTTGAATCGGCTGACTTCAATATCCCTGGCATGGCTTCGGTAATCCTGAATTTCGATACATCCTTTGACGTTCCCGGGCATGTACGCAAGGTCCAGATAGCGATACCCGTTATTAAAATCCCTCACTTCGTATTCAGGGTACAAATGATCCAGATTGCCTATGGCCGGAAACCAGACCAAGCGCAAAAAATCAAGCGATCCGCGGCTTAATCCTTTCCGGAGTATCTCCCGTCTTCTTGGGCTTTTCTCTTCGGCAATCTGTTGCTCCATCCAACTTTGATAGATTTCATCAAACCTGCTCATTTCATTTCACATCCGATCCGAAAAATAAAAAAAACCGCCCCGATACATCCATGCTCGCATGAACATGACGTAACAAAGCGGTATGTGCTTCACACCTTATAATTGCATACAATGTACCATTAAAAGGGAAAATATTCAAGCTTAACTGCTCCATTGGAGCATTGAAACCGACCCAATCTTGGGCAAAAGAAGTCAGGTTAAGCTATAGTCTTCATAAAATTTGAGGACGCCTGGTCGGGCATGTTTGGTTCTCACAGGGATCGTGCCGCTGCATTGAAATGGCAGAATGCCGCGATTCATTCATGAACGTACTCTCTAGAATCCATAACACCAAAAAGACATCCATTGGGGGCCCTTTTTGAGGGGAAGAGCACTTGCTCCAGGGGAGGAGTCCCGCACTGATGACCGAGTTCAAATTCTAACGGTTGTGACAGCGTCTATGTAGCTCAAAATAGCTATCTGCAAATTCTAACGGTTACCAGCGAGCTTATTGACGAGATTATCCCCTGATGTTCCTCCATATTGCCTAAATAACGTCAATCAGAACCGTTAAAATTCCAAAAGCAACAATTTCTTGGCATTAAGCGCAGTGGCAACCGTTAGAACCGTGTTAACTCCGCGTTCATCAACATTTCTTCACCATCTGCATGTGCCTTGCGAGCGCCTAACACTTCACCATCAGCATGACACCCCGCGCCGGCCTAACACTTCACCATCAGCATGACACCCCGCGCCGGCCTAACACTTCACCATCAGCATGACACCCCGCGCCGGCCTAACACTTCACCTTGAGCATGACACCCCGCGTCATCCTAACACTTCACCTTCAGCATAACTCCCCCGCGTCCGCCTAACACTTCACCTTGAGCACGTCACCCCGCGTCGTCCTAACACTTCACCTTGAGCACGTCACCCCGCGTCCGCCTAACATCTCACCATCAGCATGACCCCCCGCGTCGTCCTAACGCTTCACCATCAGCATGACACCCCGCGAGCGCCTAACACTTCACCATCAGCATAACTCCTCGCGTCCGCCTTACTCTCCACGATCACCGTTGTCTTCTCACGATCGCAAACTCCCCGCGCAACCCGCCACTTTCAAAGTAGCTTCATTCCCGCAAGGGCGGTTACACCGCCAACGCCGAAATCGGAGCCAGCCGCAACCATTGCTTTCCTTTTCGCTAGCGGACATCAGCCATTTTCCCCAACGCAACTGCCAACACAACAGGGCGCGACGAACAATTCGGGTCCGATGCAGCAATTTATCGCCAATCCATTTACGGCAACCGTTCAAATACGGAAACCGTTCAAATATTCGCCTTCACAAATTCATACGTCATTTCGGCTACGCGCCGATTTCCCGCCTCCGTAAAACCATGGCCCTCGCCTGGAAATATCTCGATCCTCCCACGAGGATATAATTGTGAAGCTTTTTTGCCATACTCAAGCGCCACGATCGCATCTTGATCGCCATGAAATACCAGAACATTTTTGTTATATCTGCCTACATGTTCGAATACGTCGTACCCGTGAATCGTCTCGAAAAACGCCCGGCCGAGCGTCATTCCCCACAGCTCTTGCGTGTCCGGAATGCTTTCAAGCGTAGGAAATCTTTCGTTCCATTGGTCCGGGATGCAGAATGCCGGATATAATAACAGAACGCCTTTCACGTCATCCATACGCTCCTCGGCGGTCAACGCCGTGACCAACCCCCCTTGGCTGCCTCCAAACAGAAAAATATGGTCCGCATCGATGTTTTCCCATGTTTTCACATGATCCAGTACGGCGCATAAATCTTCTTTCTCCGTAAACAAGGTCATTTCCGTCGTCTTAAGATCGCTTTTTGAATTCACGGAACCGCCGCAGAAATCAAAACAATACGCCCCCACGCCACGGGACGCCATATATTCGGCATGCATCGTAAAATCGGCATTTGTTCCGTTGTAGCCATGACTGAAAATAACGACGGGACACTTTTTTTCATGCTTTGGCATATAGGAAATGCCGAAAATGTCCCTGCCGCGATGTGCGATTTTTACTGCGTTTGTTATGTAATCGTTCATGCTGGAACCCCCGTTCTTTGAATTTTGCTTACATAGGGATACCCGTGGTTGCTTCTCCAAGCAATACATTGCCGCATTCCAAACAACCAGAGCTTACCTACCAAATTATACTGTATTTGAGCATCTTAGGAATGACTTGTGGTATTTTTTTGGCTTCCGGAGCGGAAAGTTCATTTTGCAGAAAATGGACCGGCCGGGCGGATCTTCCTGCGATGGGGAAACATCGGCATAATCGGAAAACAGAGTGCAGACGTCGAAACTTGCGCAAAAAGTATTGATACTACGAACGGGTTGCCTGTAAAATAGGAAAATATGACCAGTATGGAGGTATAGGTAAAATGGACGAGCTGACGGTCGCCCCCCCTAAAAAACGCAAGTTATGGATATGGATCCCGATATCCGCTCTTTGCATATGCGTGCTGGGCGCAATAGGCCTATTTAGCTATGAGAAATATGAAAGTTATAGCGCAGCACGAGATTACGAGAAACAATTTTCCGCATTGCAGCAAAAGGCAAAGACGTTTGCCGACAAAATCAACTCGACGCCGGATGAATCCTTGAGTTTCCCGGAGCTGGTGGATTACTACCAGAAACTGAAGAAGGAAAACACGTTCGAAGACCAGCTTAAAGATTTAAACAACAATCCCAAATACGCAAGCGTCAAAAACAAAATGTCGGCCGATGCCTTAATGATGACAAAAGCTTCGAATGAGCTGAATCAAATTTTGGGCGACATCGACAATATCCAAGTCTTATTGCAGAAAAATGCCGTCCTGGACGACGACATCCTAGTGCTGGAGACCTCCACGACCACGACCATCGGCGACTACGATTCCAAAGTATCCGACTTGATCGGTCAAAACAACCAAATCCGCGACGAGCTGGCGGGAACGCTGGTCCACAATTATTTGAAGCATGCGCATAATCGGTTTCTGGAGGCCATTACATACCGTGGAAAATATTTGACGGAGAGCAGGGCGGCCAACGATGCTTATGTGGCGGCGATCGAAGCCGGGGAAGAATCCGAGAGGCAAAGCCGATTGGCTCAACAATACATCAAGGAGGGCAACAACAGCTTTTATTTTAGCAGCGCATACTATAATTTATCCGACGAGGCCTATCAAAACGCATCCGACAATAACGAGATCGTCAAAGAAAAGCTTCAGCAGCAGGAAAGCCATCGGCGGGAAGCGGCTCGCATGCTCGAAAAGTACCAGCAACTGATCAATCTGACGGGCAATCCGCAAAGCGAAGTGCTGGTAAACGGAGCAACCAACCCGAATCAACCTAATTCCGCCGTATCCGCTGCCAAGAAAGACGTTCAGGTTAGCGGAGAACACCCTGCGGAACACATTCCGGACATTACCATCAAAGCGGCCATGGTCGGTTATTTGAACAGCGCGGTTCGGGCGACCTCCAACTATGATTTCAGCGTCATGGAGCCGTATCTGAATCCGTCGGGCAAGG
Source organism: Paenibacillus sp. YAE3 (assembly GCF_057546105.1). Taxonomy (NCBI): domain Bacteria; kingdom Bacillati; phylum Bacillota; class Bacilli; order Caryophanales; family Paenibacillaceae; genus Paenibacillus; species Paenibacillus sp. YAE3. The sequence goes on from NZ_BAAIYF010000004.1 coordinate 389,902, forward strand.
CATACAAGGAGGCCAAGGACTATTTGGGTTACTTGCAGAAAAAAGGCATCTATGAGGAGCTTATTTCTTCCGAGGTGACTTCGATTCAGCGGTTGTCCGAGGAGCGGTTTAAAGCGTATACCCGGGAAACGTACAACATTTATTACAACGACGGATCCATGAAAACCAAATCGTTCAAATCCCAATTTATTTTGGTCCGTACGGATCAAGGGGTTCAAGTCGATGAATTGTTGCGTACCGATCAAATCAAATAAAGCGGCGCACAAACTTTAAAAATAGGAAAGGGGAGCAGCTGCATTGGCCGATGCTGGATGTTTTGAAGGCTCATGAGCTTTTGGCCAGGGACATTATTGACGGCACTTTTGCGTCGCCCGATTTTCATGATGCGGTTCAACTGCATAAGCTGCTGGAGTCCGTCCGAACCGCTGCCGCTACCGGCTGCAAAATAGCGCCTTGTTCAATAAGGTGAATCGTTGCTTTCCGATCAACACCCGGCTATCGATGCGATGGTCGGGTGTTTTTTAGCTTAAGAAAGTCACAAACCATTGTACCGTTTTTTCCATCGGAATCTGCTGGCGAAAATCATTCAACAGGTCATGCTATTCGTGGATGAGCATATGGATGAAAATATGACCCGAGAAGATGCTGAAAATGGAGCGGGCCATCCGTCGGCTGCAAGTCGAGCGGGTAATGGTCCATGAGGTGGCGGATCTGGATTAGCAATATGGATCCTTAGTTTTTTGCGAGGGTGTTCAAGAAGCACGCGGGCAAAAGCCCGCCGGACTTCCAATAAAGCAGGAAAAAGGAGGCGGCAACATGAAGGAACAAACAGCGGATATCGTGATCATCGGCGGCAGCGTTGGCGGCGTGGCCGCGGCGCTGGCGGCTTGCAGGCTTGGGAAAAAGGTGATTCTGACCGAGGAATGCGCCTGGATCGGCGGACAGCTGACGAATCAGGCGGTACCGCCGGATGAGCATCAATGGATCGAGCAGTTCGGGGCGACGCGCAGCTATCGCGATTACCGGGAGCAGGTTCGCCGGTATTACCGGACGTTTTTTCCGCTGACCGCGGACGCTGCTGTCCAGCCGCTGCTCAATCCGGGCAATGCCCTGGTCAGCCGAATCAGCCACGACCCGAGGGTTGCCCATGCCGTGCTGCAGGCAATGCTTGCCCCGTACGAACATAGCGGCCGATTGCGTATTTTTACCGGTTGGAAGGCTACCGGCTGCGAAGCGGACAACGGTCAGGTCAGAGCGGTCACGGTTACGCAGCTGGGCAGCGGCGACGAAATGGCCTTGTCCGGCCGTTTCGTGCTGGACGCGACGGAATGCGGCGACTTGCTCCCGCTTGCCGGCATCGACTACGTCACGGGGGCCGAATCCCGGCTTGAAACCGGGGAACCGCATGCCTTGGAGGGAGCCGCCGACCCGATGGACATGCAGGCGGTGACGCACTGCTTTGCGGTGGACTACCTGGAAGGCGAAGACCATACGATCGATAAACCGAAAGATTACGAGTTTTGGCGGCAATATCAGGCGGATTTTTGGCCGGAACGCCAGCTGAGCTGGTTTTCGCCGCAGCCGCGGACGCTGAAAAAGGTCGAATACGCGCTGTTTCCGCGGGACGGACTTTTTTCGTTGTGGAATTACCGGAGGATCATCGACAAGAAGCTTTTCCGCGAAGGCGCTTTTGCCAGCGACATCACGATCGTGAACTGGCCGCAAAACGACTATTGGCTGGGCCCGGTCATTGACGTGCCGGAGGAGGAGCGGCTCCGCCATTTGGAGGGCGCCCGCCAGCTCAGCCTTTCGCTGCTGTATTGGATGCAGACCGAAGCGCCAAGGCCGGACGGCAAGCAGGGATACCCGGGACTTCGGCTGCGAGCGGACGTGTGCGGGACGGACGACGGGCTGGCCCAACAGGTCTATATTCGGGAATCGCGGCGAATCCGCGCGCGGTTTACAGTCAAGGAGCAGCACGTCAATCCGGACTGTACGGGCACGAAGCTGGCCGCGCCGTTTCGCGACTCCGTCGGCATCGGCTTCTATCACATCGACCTGCATCCGAGCACGGCGGGACGAAATTACATCGACGTGGAAAGCGTTCCGTTCCAGATTCCTTTGGGAAGCCTGATTCCGGAGCACGGCGGCAATCTTCTGCCGGCCTGCAAAAATATCGGGACGACCCACATTACGAACGGCTGCTACCGCCTGCACCCGGTGGAATGGAATATCGGCGAGGCGGCGGGTTTGCTGGCTGCATTTTGCCTGAATCGCGGGTCAATGCCCTCGGATGTTCATGAGCAAGGCTCCCTGCTGGAGGATTTTCAGCGCTTGCTTCAGGACCAGGGCATTGAACTGTCTTGGCCGCTTTAGCGGGAAACTTTGGCCACAAGGGGATCATTCCGAATCGCTAATAAAAATGATGATTATGACAGACCCTGTCACTATTAGCGGTTATGATGAAAATGTACCGACCGATGCTGATCAGGCGGCGGCGGCAAGCTCATTCAAGAAAGGATGAATCCATGATGTATGTGACGGTTTCGGATTTGATCAAGGAATGGAACAAGGAAGCTGCATTAACCCAAAACATTTTGAACGCCTTGACCGATGAATCATTAAAGCAGCAGGTGTATCCCGGAGGGCGTACGCTGGGAAGGATTGCGTGGCATTTCGTCTCGAACATCCCGGATTACTTGACCGAATTCGGGGTTGCGACCGAGCGGGTGCCCAATCCGGATGATGTGCCTTCCGCCCAAGAAATCGCCGAGACTTTTAAAAAGATAAGCGAGCGTGCAGCCCAAGCGGTTGAAAAACAATGGACGGACGACGATTTGAAGCAGGTGCAGAACGCTTTTGGCAGACAGGAAACGAATGCGTCCATCTTTATGGGATTGATCAAACATATCGTCCATCACCGGGGACAGGTTACCGTGCTTATGCGTCAGGCGGGATTAAATATCCCTGCGGTGTATGGGCCCTCCAAGGAAGGTTGGATACAAATGGGGGTTACGCCGCCGGTTTAAAAGAGCTGAAGGCAAAAAGCAATGTTGGGGTTAAGAGCTAATATCATGCAAGGAAGAGGCTATCCCGCGGACGCGAAGTCCGAGGGGTAGCTTTTTTATGCTTTTTCCACCCTTTCCACAGCAAAAAGCAGCCCTTCCGGGCCGCTCCTCAGGCGCGCATGGCCGGTTTTAGCGTCCGCCGCTTTGGTTTTTCCGGTCCTGCGGCTGCTCCCTTTTGAATCACGGGTTGTTACGAACGGGGTTTGCTTTTCAGCCATTCCTCGAACTGATGCAGCGTCCTGACGTGATCGTCCAGCACGGCGGTATAAATGTCGAAGCTTTTCACTTCTTTTCCGTATTCGGGGCGCGATGCCCATGCCTGTTTGATCGTCAGGATGGATTCGCGCAGCTCGGGGGTGAGCCGCTTGGGCAACGTTTCGATATGCTTCAGGTCCGGCTGCTTGTCCGGCTCGTCCACGAACCATATATCCAGTTTCCAATCCATGCCGCTTTGAGCCCGGTATTTTAATCCGATGTAAAACCCGTCGGGGTAGTTGATATCTGTATTCCAGATCCCCGTATCGTTCAGGAAGCGAAGCTCCCTGATGCCCTGCTTGACCATCAGCATCGTGGCGATTTCCGCCACTTGATCCATGTCGAGTTTGGGGCAGACCACGGTTATGTCCAGATCCCTCCATGCCATTAATCCGAGAGCTGCGCTGCCGACCCGTACCGGATTGCCGGCTAATGACAGCAGGTCGTCCATGTCCAGCTCTTCCGCTACCCTGCTTGCTTCGGCCTGCAGCTGATCCTGGCGCCTCAATAATTCATTTTCGCACATGTTGATTCACGCTCCATTCCATAGAAAACGATTTGAACCTTGCAATGCCTGCCTCTTTTTAAGGGCCTAACGCTGCAAAAGCGTCGCAGCCCCTGCAAACTTTCGGCAAGGGCATGCGACGCGCAAAGTCCAAGACACCCGGGCCGCTGCATCTCTTCTTGGCCCGGGTGTCTTTCACCGCAAAGAACTTTGTTTTTATTTCCTCCGGCGGGATCAGTTGCGAACGCCGTTCGCCGGCGTTACCTTAAGGGCGTAGAACGCTCCTTTTTTGTTGATTTTTCCGCTGATGGTCGGAGCGCCTTTTTTGGTGAAGGTGTATTCGTTTTTCTTGATCTGTACCGAATAACCGTTCATTTGAAGTCCGAAGATGGATTTGACTTTCGGTTTGGCCGCGGCAAGGGCCTGGTTTTTGCTGAGCACGGGTTTGGCGAACGATTTGGCGAAATCCTGGTCGTTAGCCCAATCCTGGCCATGCAGATTTTCCACTTCCCACACTTTGCCGGTTTTGACGCCGATCGCTACATGGTTGACATTTTCGTTGTCCTGGAAGTTCCAGACGAATTCCTTGTCCCCCTTTTTCTCGCGCGAAGCAAATTGGAGAGGCTTGATCACGTGGCTGCCGAGCGATTTAAGGGAACGGTTCGCCTTGTTGACCAGGGCAGCCTGCATGTTCTTCAAAGGATACGTGATGCTGGCCGTGATCTGGTTGCCTTGATCCAAATCGATGTACAGGCTCTGGCTGTTCCCCCAGAGAACCCAGTAGTTCCGCGGAACGTTATCCTGATAAGGGGAGTACACCCGCCAGATGGCTTCCGTTTTGAATTTGCGGTCGGTATCGAAGGTTTTCAGGAACGAGGCCGTTTTGTTGGCGAGCGTCGCCCCCAGCACAGCGTTCGTATTGGAAGTTTTGTAAATGATGCTGGTCGACTCGACCCGTTTTTTGGCCGGATTGTACAGCTGCTCGAATTCCGCCTTCACGGCCCCGTTGACGTAGCCGCTGATGATCCAGGTGGCTCCGGCGGTATCCGCTTGCGTGAAATCGATCTTGCCTTTTCCGGCGAGCTTATTCAAAACTTTCGTCAATTCGTTCAGCGTTGCCTGATCCAGCCCGGCAGGGGCGGATTGAGCGATTTGCACATCGGCCTGGCTTGTCTGAGGCGCAGCATAGATGGGAGCGGCCGACAACAGCAGCGACAGGGCCGCGGCGGATAAAGTGATGGATTTGAATTTTTTCATTTTGTTTCCCTCCTGTGTCTTGATCCACAGATGTGTTCGTGGTTTACAGATATTAGACGAAGGAAATCAGGGATATGTTTCATTTTTAGGCAAGCTTATCCTGAACGTGCTCGATTTTGTCCTGAACGTCATGCCGGAACTCTTCGGAAGCACTGTCGGAGCGAATGAGCCGCCGGAGAAGACAAAACGGCAGGCGAGTACCGTTCAAGATGTTACAATGGCGGCATCAACGTCGAAGGAGGAGCTGCGATGCTGCTGAATTCCAAAAAGAAAAAAATGTTATTTTATGGCATCATGGTCGCCGTATGGGGAGGCGCAGGCATCATATATGCGGTCAAAAGCAACCCGCTGTTCTCCATCGCGGCATTTGTGGTTGCGCTCGCCATGGCGGCCAAACTTTACGGCGCGGTCAAAAGCCCGGACCGGGAAGGTTAGGTGCGGACATGATCCTTGAAACCAGGCATGTAACGGGCTGGTATACGAAACATGCGCCGGTGATCCGGCAGGTGAATCTGAAAATCGAGCCGGGAAAAGTATATGCGCTGCTGGGCGCCAACGGCGCGGGAAAAACGACGCTGCTGAACGTCCTGGCTTCGATTCACGGCCAATACAGCGGGGAGGTCCGTTATTGCGGCGAGAAGCTGACGGGCAAAAACGACAAGCGGGTGAAGCGTTATCGGTATTTCATACCGGATCATCCCGCCTTGTTCGACGAAATGTCGCCGCTTGCTTTTATGGATTTCGTGCACCGCTTATACGGAAAAACGGTGGATTCGCCACGGTTGGCGGCGTTATGCGAGACCTTCGGCTTCGAGACGTTCCTTCACCGGAAGATCGGCGCCTTGTCGCTGGGCAACAGGCAGAAGACGGCACTGATCAACGGGCTGCTGCTGGAATGTCCGCTGCTGATTCTGGACGAACCGCTGGTCGGCCTGGACGCCGTCGCGATCGAACGGATTTACGGGGAACTGCGCGCTTATGCGAAGCGGGGGAATGCCGTGCTGCTGTCCACGCATTTATTCCCCATCGTTAGCCGGATCTGCGATGAGGCTTTGATTTTGCACCAGGGAACGATACGGGAAACTGTCGCCGTAAATGGGGAAGAGCAGGTCAAAGCGGCGTTTTTTCGGGTGATCGGCCATGAATGACGTTCGCGCCTTGTTTCGCGTGCTGCTGCTGGACGAAATCAAGGGGAGGCGGCCGCTGAAGGAATTGGCGGCGATCCTCGTGCTCATCGTCGTCCTGTTTTGCGTCGTTCCTTCGGAATATACGGCTGTTCAAGCCCGATCCCTCGGCGTTCTCTTGAAAGGAACGGCGGCCGCCGCCCTGTATTTGTCCTTGCTTTCCGGCTTATCCAAGCTCAAGGACCGGAAATACAAGCTGCTGCTCGCCATGCCGGTGGGGAAAACGACGCTGATGTTGCTGTATGCCGCCGTCGTATGGGTCAAACATATCGGGTTCCGGGTGATGCCCTTTGTGTTGGCCATTCTTGCCTCAAACGTTTCATACAGAAACATTACGTTGCTGGAGGGCGCAGGCACGTGGCTGATGTGCGCGGCCGCCGGGCTGGCAGCGTGCTGGTGCGGCATAAGCGCGGTCTTCTTTTTGGACGACCGGGGGTTTTTGCGGTCTAGGCCCGAAAGATCGGCGATGAAGTTTGGCTGGATCAGAAGAGAGTTCGTGCGTTTTGCGGGCGAAAAGGTGCTTTTCCTGAACCATATCGGATATTCGCTGTTTCTGGTTTTTTTCTTGTACATGTCCACCGCGGTCTCCCGCGCCGGCGTAGAGTTGATCCTGTTTTTGCTGGTGCTGCTGTCGACATGCTCGACTCCCGGGGTGCTGTTTTCTTGGGAGAAACCGTACCGCCAGCTGCTTCTGTCGCTGCCCGTCTCCCGCGGCGGCCTATTCGCCGGCAAATATATATTCGCCTTGGCGATCATGTTTCCCTTATATGCCGCTGCCTACGGCATCGTTTGCGCATTTGGGCCCGGCCTGGATCGCTGGGGGCTGCTTGCGATGATGGCGATATCCCTCGGATTAACGACGCTCGTCAAGCTGTATTACGATATGAAGCGGCCGAATTTCGATTGGAGCCATCCCCGCCAAATGTTCGAACATAAACGGAAGTATATGCTGTGGCTGATCTCGGTCACCGTCTCGGCTCCCTTGATGGTATACTCTTATATGTCGATCTGGTTTGCAGGGGCCTTGCAGATGGTTTTTGCAGGGTGCCTTCTGTATGCAATCCGAAAAGGGAGGACCCAAAGGTAATGGAATTTGGTGTGCGGAAGCCGGTGGCTCGGCATGGATTTTAGTACGGCATGGATTGTCCTGTTGTTTTTTGTGCTGTTTTTTTTGAAAACGAAAGACGCGGCGGCAGCGGCCTTGTTCGGCGTGCTTAATTTCGTGAATTGCCTGTTCGCCATGCAAATCAGCCGGATCGTTATGGACGAGATGCTGAAGGTCCGGGACCCGGCCGCGGAACAACTTTTTCTGTTTGCGTTCATCGGGGTCGTCGCGTATCTGGCCGGCAGGTTATTTCGGGGCGGCGGGAGCCGGAGCGGCTTTGGGGCGCAGCATCTGTTCTCTTTGCGCCAGCGTATATGGATCACGTTCGGCAATATGTGCATGATGATGGGCGGCGTCTATCTTTCGCTCTTTTTTTTCGCCAATGCCGGCGGGGGACAGGACATGGTGCTGCACACCCTGCTGCTGACCGTCTATATGGCGGTCATCGTTTCAAGCCACCGGCTATATACATACACGTTCAAAAAGGAAATGGAGAAGCGGCAGTTGAAGCAGGAACTGGGGCAGCTTGAAAAATACGCGGATTCCCTGGAGGACGTGCTGCATGACATGCGGATATTCAAACATGATTATGCCAACATTTTGTCCACTCTGCAGGGGTTCATCGAGGAAGAAAAATACGAGGAACTGAAAACCTATTTCTATCGGGACGTATGCGCTTATTCGGACAAGCTGCTGCAGATGAACACGAGGTTGTCCCTGCTTGGGCGCATCAAGATCACGCCGCTCAAGGGCATGATTTCCTCGAAAATGTTGAAGGCTCTCGCGGAGCAAATCGACGTGTTTGTCGACATCGAGGAAGACATCCATGAGGTGGACATTTCCGCGCTTGATTTGTGCCGGATCATGGGAATCCTGCTGGACAACGCCATCGAAGCCGCCCGGGAAACGACGGAACCGATCATCAGGCTGGGGATCGTATCCCGTAAGGACAAGGTTTTGTTTATCGTCCAAAACAGCTGCCCGGTACGGACGCCCCCAATCTATAAAATGTTTGAAGCGGGATTTTCCACGAAAGGGGAGAACCGGGGCATCGGTTTGCCCGCCGTGCGCGAATTGCTCGACCGCAAATATCCCGAAGCCATCCTGGACACGGAAATCGATCCCGAATCGATGATATTGACGCAGCGGCTCGTGGTCCGAACAGCCGTCCGCGAACAAACGAATCCGAAAGCAGAGGAGATGACGTGATGCTTAACGTTTATATATGCGAGGATAACGAGCGGCAGCGCGAACAAATCGAACGGCTCGTGACGCATTCGATCATCAAGCACAAGCTGGATATGGAGGTGGCCTGCTCGACGGGGGATTACCGCGAATTGCTCGAACAGTCCGGGAAAGACGGCCATCCGTCCTTGTTTTTGCTGGACATCGATCTGAAAGCCGACATCAACGGCATTCAGCTTGGGGGGATGCTGCGCGACCGGAACCCCGATTGCCTGATCGCGTTTATCACCACCCATTCGGAGCTGAGTTATTTGACCTTCCAATACAAAGTGGAGGCGTTTGATTTTATGATCAAGGATGACCCCGGCCAATTCGCCTTGAGGCTGGAGGACTGCCTTCGCAAGGCGTATGAGCGGCATTTGAAAAAGGGCGGCGATCCGCGCCGGATGACGATCGAAACCGAAGAATCCATCATCAACGTCAAATATGAGGACGTGCTTTTTTTCGAAACGTCGTTTTCGCCCCACAAAATCAAGCTGCATGAGCGAAACAGGCAGATCGAATTTTACGGAACGTTGAAGGAGCTCGAAACACAGCTGGACGACCGGTTTTACCGCTGCCACAAGGCATACATCGTCAATCTGGACAATATACGCGAAATTGACAAGCGGAAACGGATCATCCTGATGGCCAACGGCGAAACCTGTTACGTATCCTTCCGGTATTACGGCGGGCTGGTTCAGGCGATGAAGGAGAGGACGGGGTGACCGTTCGCAGCAAGGTTGGGGGCGATGAGCCGGCGACTTGGCAAAAGCAAAAACAAGCCGATTTCGGTCCAGAACCGATCGTCGGCTTGTTTTTTTGCTATAAGGGAGGCGCAAAAATTTTACGCTAAATCCTGGCGGCCGAAAAGCCTGCTCATCTGCTCGACTACCCCTTTTTTAAGAAGAGGTTGCGGCGAGGGGGCTATGAACAGGAAGAAGCCTGCCATCCCATGACGAATTCCGCTTGTCCCGTCTCCTCGTCCACGGTTTCCTCCAAGACGGTAAAGCCTTGACGTTCATAAAAAAGAATCGCATTTTCGTTGTCCTTGTATACTTTGAGCTCGAGTTTCGGAACGCGTTCCTTGGCGTATTCCATCAGAGCCCGGCCGTAACCTTTGCCCTGATGGTCCGGGTGCACGAACAAAGCGGCGAGCAGATGCTGAACGACCGAAATAAATCCTGCGATTTCCCCTTCGTTCTCCAGCACGTAGCTTTCGGCCATCGGCAGGTAAACGCTGCGCATGTCCTCCTGCTTGGAATGCCAATAGGCGCCATCGATGAAATGGTGCGCTTGTTCGGATGCGGCCAGCCATATGCTGATGACGGCGTCCATATCCTCTTCGTTCATGAGGCGGATTTGCATCGTTTCGACTCCTTTCATTGCTTCTGTAATCCAGACCCGAGTGTAAAAGTTTTCCTGATCGGTGTCAATACATCGATAGAATAGAATCCAATCAAGGTCCCGCGGGTACGGCCCGTTTCATTATTTTGGAGAGTCTGTCACATGGGCGCGGGTTCCGTTCGTAGTATATAGATATAAAGGGGGAAGAAACGCATGAGCTTAAGGAGCGACCAAGAGCTGAAAGAGCTCATTCTGCAAACGGAACCGCCGGAAGCTGACCTTTTGGCATTTGTTACGGACAAGCGAATCTATATGATTATAATAAAAGAATAACATTTCAGATTTAGGCACTCATTTCGAGTCGTGGATCAGGGAGGAACGATGAACCATATTTTGATCGTCGATGACGAAGAAGACCTGCGCAAGCTGCTGTCGGACTATTTTGAGGTCAACGGATACGCCGTCATGACGGCAAAGGACGGGAACGAGGCGCTGCGGAAGCTTGATAAACAGCCGGATATCGTGCTGCTCGATATCAATATGCCCGAAATGAACGGGCTGGACTTATGCCGGAAGATCCGGAGCTTCGTGTCCTGCCCGATTTTATTTCTGACGGCGAGATTGGAGGATGCCGATAAAATATCCGGTTTTCAGGCCGGCGGGGACGATTATATCCAAAAGCCGTTCAGCATCCATGAGCTTGGCGCCAGGGTGGAAGCGCACCTGCGCCGGGAAATGAGGAATCGGCAAAAATCTTCGGTCAGGTTCAGCGAAGAGCTGGCCATCGATTATTCGGAGCGGGCGCTGTACGGTTACGGCCGGCAAATTCCGCTGGCAAAAAAAGAGTTCGACATCGTCGAGCTTCTGTCCGCGCATCCCGGCATGGTTTTTGATAAAGAGCGTATTTACGAACGGGTTTGGGGACCGGACGAAGAAGGCGAAAGCTCCGTGGTCGCGGAGCATGTCCGGCGCATCCGGAACAAGCTGAAGGAGCATGGCTGCGAGGGCTGGATCGAAACCGTCTGGGGGGTGGGATACAAATGGCGAAAATCCTGAGCCGGTTTCGATTGAAAAATATGAGCATGCTGCAAACGTTTATCCTGTTTCATTGCCTCTACTTGGCCGCCGTTCTAACTGCCATCGTGTTCGAGTTCGATTGGGCCGCCCGCCTACAGCTGCGTTTTGCCGGCCACCCTTACGGGAACGATTGGGTTTTGCCGGCTCAGATCGCGGCCATGCTGCTGACGGTCGGCATCGGCCTCGTCATCATGGGCAGCCTTTTTTATCGGCTGAAATTAAAAAAACCTTTGGACGTGCTTATGAGCGCATCGGAGAAAATATCGGCGAACGATCTCGGGTTTCATGTGGTTTATGACGGCAGGGACGAGATGGGCGAGCTGTGCCGGGCGTTTGAAAAGATGCGCAGCCAGATGGAGAACAATTTTAAAGCCCTATGGCGTTCGGTAGAGGAACGCAATCAACTGAATGCGATCTTTGCCCACGATCTGAGGACGCCGCTTTCCGTCATGAAAGGATATGTTGAATTCACTGCCGCCTATTTGCCGCAAAAAAAGATCTCCGAAGAAAAACTTCTGGAAACGATGCAAACGATGCAAACTCATATTTTGCGGATGGAGCGTTACGTAGAGGCCATGAACTCGATTCAGAAGCTGGAGGACATACCGGTTAACCGGCGGGAGACGGCGTTCGCGCTCCTGATCGGCCAGCTGGATGACACCGCCCGGCGGATCGCCGGCCATCACGGGAAAACGTTCGGCTCGCGCCAAGCCGCGGATTCGGCGAAGGTGTTGGTCGATACGGATCTTGCGATGCAGGTGTTCGAAAATATGATGGCCAATGCGGCGCGTTATGCCGCCGGCCGGATCGAAGCCGAGTACGTTGTCGCAAACGGCATGTTGACGATCACCGTCGCGGATGACGGCCCGGGGTTCTCCGGTGAAGCGCTGCAAAAGGCTTTGCTCCCTTTTTACCGGAGCGAGGGACCGGAAGCAAGCGGGCATCAAGGATTGGGATTATATATTTGCTCAGTGCTTTGCCGGAAACATCAGGGCGGCTTGCGGGCCGCAAACGGTCCCCTTGGCGGCGGCATGGTAACCGCAAGTTTTTATGCCGAGTTGATAAATCGTTGAAAATTGTAAGATAGCATAGCCTTATCCCAAGATAAGGAGTGCTTGATATGAATCGCCTCAACAAAACAATTTTTGCGTGCTTCATCTGCATGATGACCGTTTTAACCGCCGCATGGCCATCCGCCGCCGGCGCTGCCGGAACCCGGAGCCAAGCGGAGATGGTGTCCGAGATCGACGAATACGTTCAAAAAAATATGAAGCTGAACCATATTCCCGGCGCGTCCTTGGCGATCGCGAAGGGGGATGGCACGTTTTATGCGAAAGGTTACGGCACGGCTTCGGACGGCAAAGGCATCACCGCGACGACGCCATTGCCGATCGCCTCTTTAAGCAAATCGATGACGGCGCTGGCCGTGCTGCAGCTGGCCGACTTGGGGCGGATCGACCTGGATGCGCCGTTTGTCTCCTATGTTCCGGATATAAAGCCTGCGGATGAGCGCGTGAACCGCATCACGATCCGCCATCTGCTGAATCAGACCAGCGGCTTGAACGACAAAACGAACCCGGACATGACGAGGTCTACCCCCTTCCGCACGCTGGAGGAGGTCGCCTCCTCGCTGAACGGGGTAAAGCTGGCGGCCGATCCCGGAAAAACATACAGCTATCACAATCCGAACTATCAGCTGCTGGCGCTGCTGGTCGAGCGGGTCAGCGGACAGCGTTTTTCCGACTATCTTCATGATCACGTTTTTGGGCCGCTGGGGATGAAGGACACGTTCAACGTCAGCGCCACCGAACAAATCAACGCCAATCCGGCCATTCCGGAAGGGCATTACGTGCTGCTGGGCAAGCCGGTCGCCAAAGAAGAGCCCTCATGGTTTATCGACGGCCCTGCCGGCGTCATTTCCACGGCCGAGGATATGGCCAAATGGATGCGTGCGCAATACGATGCCAAGCTGCTCTCCCCCGGTCTCTTGAAGCAGTACCATGCCGCGGGGGAGCAGGGGCCATACGGCATGGGATGGCTCGCGTCCGATGAGCCGGACGTTGGCCGGACGATCTCCCATTCGGGCATCCTTTGGACGTATAAGTCGGAAGAAACGATTAATCTGGATCAGCGGTTGGGGATCGCGATGATGTTTGATGCCGGCCTCAACGCATTTATCGATTATTCCGCGTTTGTCAGAGGCGTCGCCGACATCATGGCCGGAGGGAAAGCGGAAGTTTCCGCGGTGAACGCCCGGAATGCGGAAACGGTGCTGATGGCGCTGATGGCAGCTACCGTTCTGTGGGGAGGGCTTTCGCTCTATAGGCAAATCAAGCATCGAAACCGGGCCGCGATGTCCCGCCGGAAGCTGATTTTTGCGGCGATTCGGGCTTTGCTGCCGATGTTGATACTGGCCTTATTATCGCCGATTGTGACTTTCATCGGCGGCGGAAGGGTGCTGCCTTGGCATGGCATATGGATGACGCTGCCGTCCGTCTTGTTATGGCTGGGGCTCCTGTCCCTGGCCGGCATCGCAAGCTTCGTCTGCCGCTGCGTGATGTATCGAAAAACGCGCCGCGGATCCGGAATATCCGCATAACCCAAAAAACACCGGGGATACCGGTGTTTTTTTGCGTTTCTCAAGCGACCGACCCAATGATGTTCACGAACGCGAATCTTAGAATCAGGGCATGTCGCTGTTCCGGAAGTTACGTCCCGAAGTTACGTTCCGATCTGCCGTGAAATCCGTTCTCCCAGCTCCGGATCAGCGCTGCTCAGATACCCCAATACGATGCGCCGCGTTTCCGGGGAGATGCCTGCCAGATCGGCCGCAAGATTATCCACCAGATGGTCCTGCTGCACCTGGGAAAGCGTGCGGTAAAACTCGCCGGCTTGCGCAAAATCATCCGGTTTGGTCAGGCCGGCACGCACCAGCTTTCCTTGCACGAATCTGCCGCCGCCGCTGGTGACGAGCGCTTCCGGGGACCAGTTTTCCTGATGATTGACCGGCAGCCTGCGGAAATCCGGACCGAGGCGCCGCCGCTGCGAATCCCAATAAATGTTGGCGCGGCCCTGCAGCATTTTGTCGTCGGACAGCTCGACGCCTTCCAGCAGGTTTGACGGCGAAAAGGCGATTTTTTCCACCTGCTCCTTATAGTCATCGGGATTTCGGTTGAGGATCAGCCGTCCGACGGGTTTCAAAGGATACTGCTTCTCGTCCCAAATCTTGGTATCGTCCAGCGGGTTGTAGGGAAGCCGGGCGGCGTCTTCGGGGTTCATCAGCTGCACGTAAAGCCCGTAATCGACCGTTTTTCCCGCCGCGATCGTATCGTGCAGATCTTTGCCCGCAATATCGGGATTTTCGCCGGCCAGCCGGACGGCCTCATGCCGATCGATGTACTGCTCTCCGCGGAAAGGGATCCAGTGGTACTTCACGTATGTGCGGACGCCCTGCGCATTCCGCCAAACGAAGGTATTGACGCTGTGCCCCTTCATGAAGCGGAAGCTTCTGACCGTGCCTACGTCGGAATAAAGCCAGACGAGAAAGTTCGTGGACTCCGGGGCCCTGGCGACGAAACTCCAGAAGCGTTCGGGGTCGATCAGATTGTTTTTCGGGGAAGGGAGGAAGGCGTTGATCGTTTCCGGAAAACGCATGGCGTCCCGGACGGAAAATACCGGGATGTGGTTGCAGAGCAGATCGAAAACGCCTTGCTCCGTATAAAATTTGGTGGAGAAGCCGCGCACGTTGCGGGAAGTGTCCGGGGTGCCCTTCGTGCTGACGGCAAGCGAGAACCTGACGGTGACCGGAACCTGCTGGCCGGGCTGCTGCAAAAAGCAGAGCTTGGTATATTCCGCCATGGGATGTATAGTATGAAAATATCCGAAAGCGCCGTAGCCTTTGACGTGCACGGGCCGTTCCGGAATTTTGCTATGTATGAAGGTTTCCAGCGTCTCATGCATGATATTGTCCTGTTCCAAGACGGGACCGTCTTCGCCAACCGTCTGCGAATGGAAAGCTGCCGGAATGTCTCCCGACCATTCATTTTTATCCTTCATATTTCGACCTCCCCAGTGGTTCTCTCGAAAAACCGAATGACGATAAGCTTCGGTGCCATGCTGGCTATATAGACAGTATATTGCGCGCGGAAGAAATAAATTTCTAAAATATATTCAAAATATTCCTTGACTGGAATATTCCTAAAGGGTTATATTATAACCATAGCAAGGCTAACGAGAAACATTCGGAGGAAACAATCCATTTGGGGAGGAAATAGAATGTTGAAACAATCGTTGAAAGCGGAAGGCAAAGAGTTATTCATTGAGCGTATTTTCAATGCGCCGCGCGAGCTGGTGTTCCAGGCATTTTCGGATGCCGAGCATTTGAAGCAGTGGTGGGGACCGCGCGGATGGACCGTCCCGGTTTGCCATGTCGACTTCCGCCCGGGCGGCATCTGGCATTATTGCATGAAATGCGTCGATCCGAACCAAGGCGATTTTTACGGTTTTGAATCCTGGGGCAAAGGGGTCTATCAGGATATCGTGAAAAACGAAAAAATCGTGTACGTCGATTATTTCTCCGATGCCGAAGGCAACGTTGCGGAAGGCATGCCGGCCCCTCTGATCACGTTGACGTTCGAAGAGCACGACGGCAAAACGAAATTCGTGAACCACGCGGTATACGAATCCGCCGAAGCGCTTCAGAAGGTGCTTGATATGGGAATGGAACAAGGATTTACGGAAACGATGGATCGGCTTGAGGAGCATTTGCAGGCGAATAAATAAGCGGCTTTTTACGCTGGTTTTTTATACAAAAAGAAAGGGTGAGGTTTCCAACCTCGCCCTCAGGCTGTCGAGAAAGTCTCGACAGCCTTCTTTATGTTCATTTGATTTATAACGACACCGCGTTAATGTTGTATAATATAAATAACTACTTATGAACGGACGGTGTTTTGGATGCTTAGATCTAACCGGGAAAAACAACAAAGCTATGAATTCGTTTCGATTGAAGAGTTGGTTCCGCAGGATCATTTGCTGCGGAAAGTGGACAAGTATATCGACTTCTCCTTTATTGACGATAAGGTTCGTCCTCTTTACTGCGCAGATAACGGGCGGCCAGCTATTGATCCGGTCGTTCTGTTTAAGATGATTTTTCTCGGTTATTTTTATGGCATTCGCTCCGAACGTCAGTTGGAGCGCGAGATTCAAACGAATTTGGCTTACCGCTGGTTTTTGGGTCTTGGTCTTACTGACAAAGTTCCAGATCACTCCACCATTAGCTGGAACCGGCGAACTCGGTTTAAAGGTACTGACATTTTTCAGGAGATCTTTGACGAAATCGTCCTCCAAGCGATCTCGCACAAAATGGTGGGCGGGCGTGTGCTCATTACGGATTCGACTCACGTAAAAGCCAATGCCAACAAACACCACTATACAAAGCAGGAAGTTCTACAAAACACCAAGGACTATATTGACGAACTCAATGACGCTGTGACAGAGGACCGCAAAGCGCACGGAAAAAAGCTCTGAAAGTACGAGAGGAAGTGAACGAAACCAAAGAAATTAAAGTAAGCACCACCGATCCGGAAAGCGGCTATATGATTCGCGACGGCAAACCGGAGGGATTCTTTTATCTCGACCACCGGACGGTGGATCTTAAATACAATCTCATTACCGATGTCCATGTTACGCCAGGAAATGTCCACGATTCGGTTCCGTATTTGTCCCGATTAGACCGCCAAAGAGAACGTTTTGGATTCAAGGTTGAAGCCGTAGCCCTGGATTCCGGTTATTTAACAACGCCCATTTGCCGAGGTTTACAGAAGCGAAAGATTTTTGCCGTTATTGCACACCGGAGATTTCATCCTAAGCAAGGTTTGTTTGCCAAATGAAAGTTTACTTACGACGCTGAAAGTAACACCTATATCTGCCCGCAAAAACACCAACTGACATACCGGACTACTGACCGGAAGGGTTACAGGCAGTATGCGTCAGACCCGGAACATTGCAAGACCTGCCCGATGCTTGCGCAATGCACTCATTCCCAGAACCACCGGAAGGTACTGACCCGACATGTCTGGGAAGACAGCAAAGATTGGGCGCGAAACAACCGGCTAAGCCGAGACGGCAAGCAGTTGTACCGTAAACGAAAAGAAACGATTGAGCGAAGCTTCGCGGATGCCAAAGAGCTCCATGGGTTTCGCTATTGCCGTTTGCGCGGACTCTCAAACGTCACGGAACAAGCGTTGATGACGGCCGCCGTGCAGAACATGAAGAAGATGGCGATCCACCTGGATCGCCTGGAAAAGAGGGGGTAACCCTTCTTTTTTAGGCTTTTTAGCAACTGCAAATGAAAAAAAGAGAAACCCAGCGTCTCAAAGACGTGGGTTTCTCGACAATCTGAGGGTGAGGTTTCCAACCTCGCCCTTTTTTTCGTAATCTATCTAGTGGAAGGCGGCAGAACGTTATGCGTGTTCTTTCGTTTTTCCGATGAGAAGCCCATACACGCACAAAGCCAAAAGCGTAATCAAGGAAAGAGCGGACAAGATCGTTTTAAACGATACCGATTCAATCATGGCTGCCGTGTAGGTGATGCCGATCGATGTCGCGACGTTTAGCGTCAAATTGTAAAATCCGATCACGGTTCCCGATTGGCTGGAAGGTAGAGCGCTTACGCACGAATCGAGCAAAGGCGCGTACATAAAAGCAAAGGAGCCTGAAAAAAGCATCATGGAAATCACGTACACGATGACAGGTCCTCCGTAAAGCAGCACCGGCAAAATCAGACTTGCCGCAATCATGATCATCGCGATCGAAACCGCTTGTTTATTGGACAGGTACTTGGAGATCGTGCCGGACGACGCCCCGACGACCACCGCCGTTATGTATCCCGGAATGAGCAGCAGCGAGATCGTATCCAGGTGGAGGCCGTAAACCTTTTCCAATAAGAACGGAAACAGGAAGATATAACCTAATTGCACCGAATAAATAATGAAAGCAACGGCCAATACGGATACGAACCTTTTGTTTTTGAAAAAGGCAATGTCGATAAAAGAGTGTTTGCTTTTGCTGATATACAAAAGGAACAACACGACCGAAGCGGCCAAAACCAGAATGTAAATCCAGTTGAAGTCCGTAATGTACAGCATGACCGACGTCGCGATCGCAGCGATCAGAAGCAGCCCGACGATATCGACGCGGCTTTTTTTCGATTCTTCCTTCGGCATATATTTCAGGATTAGCGGCAGCAAGGCGATCGACAACAACGGAATTAAAAACAGCGCCGCCCAATTCAAATAGGTCGAGACGAAACCGCCCGTAAGCGATCCGATGACCAGCGAGAGCGAATAGCTGCTGGTGCTGTAACCGAGAAATCTTTTTTGTTCGTTTTTGGGCAAATGTTTGGCGACATAAATGACATAAAGCGTCTCCGCGGAGGCCAGGCCCGCCGTTTGTATGATTCTGGAGAGGAGCACCAGCGGAAACGAATGCTGGAAGACGAAACCCAGGACGGATCCGGCGGTGATAAAGCCGATGCCTGCGACAAGCAGCGAGCGGATGCTGATCGAATCGGCCAACGACGCGTAGACGACCGCCCCGATGCCGATCACGAGGCCGGCTAACGTTGCCTGCCAGCTGACCGTCGTCGTCGAGATCCCCAAATCTTTGGCAATGGCGACGGAAACCAACTTAAACGAGTTATCGATGATCAACGAAAAAACAAAAAATATCAACAAAACGGGAACCGCTTTTTTCGCAAGAGAAGCCTGAGCGTCAGGTACGTGATGAGTCGGGTTCATGCCATAAAATCTCCTTTGCCGATCTGTTTATGCGAGTTCGAGGGCAATTTCCATCATGTTCGTAAAAGATGTCTGTCTTTCTTCGGCGGACAGGAACTCATGTCTGAAGATATGGTCGCTTACGGTCAATATGCAAAGCGCGTTGACGCCGGCGTAGGCGGCATTCAGGTACAGGCCTGCCGATTCCATCTCGGCGCACAAGATGCCCATTTTGCTCCATCTTTCGAGCGCAGTCGGATCGACGTTGTAGAAAATATCGCTTGAAAGGACATTGCCGACATGGACCTTCTGGCCTTTTTCGTCGGCGATCTTTTTGGCTTTTTCAAGCAAATCGAACGACGCCGTAATGGAATAATGCCCAGGAACGTTAAATTGATGCATGTAATTGGAATCGGTCGAGGAACCCATCGCCAAGACGATGTCGTTCAGATGCAAATGATCCTGGATGGCCCCGGCGGACCCGATGCGGATCAGGTTTTTGACGCCGAACACGTGAATCAGTTCCCAGGAATACAGGCTCATGCTCGGCGTGCCCATGCCCGTTCCCATCACGGATAAGCGCTTTCCTTTGTAGGTACCCGTGTAGCCAAGCATGCCGCGAACCTCGTTGAACTGGACGACATCCTCCAGGTAACTCTCGGCGATGAATTTTGCTCTCAGCGGGTCGCCGGGGAGCAGGATCGTTTCGGCGATTTCCGCCCCGTTGGGTTTAATGTGAGGGGTTTCCTTCGGTGCTTGCGTTTTCATGTTCTCAGTCTCCTTATTACAACTATGTTTGTTGTATGGTAAGTTGTCTAATTTGTACTACGTAAAAATACCACATAAAGCGCTTGTTGTTCAACTCAAAATTTGACGGCGTTCAGCATTGATTTTGACGGAAACAAACGCAAAAACAGTATCCCCCTCTTTCAAAGGAAGATACTGTTTTTTTATCCTTGGCTATTTGACGGCGTTGATTTTCATCACGCTGGATTCCTCGGGGATATAAAATTTGTTGTAGACGATCGGATGCTCCTCGTTGGCGTACAGGCTCTCCAGAATTAAGTCGCATTGATCGGCTCCCCCGGCGATGATGTATTTTTGCGACGGGGAATTGATCGCGCTCGAACGTTTGATTTCAATGGATGCGGAATGAGCCATTTCGTATACCCGGTTTTCGAGCAGGTCCATCAGCTGGCTCGTATCCTGCAGATCCAGGTTCAATTCCGACACGGTTTCGATCGCCATAAACGTAAACGCAAACGCGACGGCAACCCCCTTGCTTTTATACCACCGTTCGATCGCCACGACCGCGGCGGCCCTTCTGTTCAAAATCTCCTGGGTATATTCGCTTTCCAAATCCAGTCTGAAGTCGAGTTCGATCTGGTCGATGGGTTCGGTGAGGCATTTGTAAATCGGGTTCCCGATTTTCTCCAAACCTGCGGTTTTGTTTGCCTGCCGATGTCTGGTGACGAAACTGCCTTTGCCGTGCACGCTTCTGACCAGCCCGTCATCCTGCAGAAGCGCCAGCGCCTGCCTGAGCGTCATCCGGCTGACCTTGAACGTTTTGGCAAGTTCCGTTTCCGTAGGCAATTGGCTGTCGCAAGGATAGGTACCGTTCATGATTTGTTTGTACAGTTCGTCGTACACCTTGATGTACAGCGGTTTTTTTTCTTTGAATCCTGCCTGATTGACTTCCATGTTTTCACACCCATAATGATGAATTCGGCTGCTCTGAATCTGGCGGTATCATGCCTTGCCGATTGCAGCACCGTTTTTCAAGCTCCATGTAACCTGCGATTATTATAACATGGCCGGGCGGAATTAAAATCGGTTCGATCCCAGCCGCGGCCGGAATGCAGCTTTCGAAACCGGATTTTTTAAATGTCTCCCGGGAAGGAGGCGGGTGTCCGTTCGTCGAATGAAATGTTAAAAATTTAATTATCGACCGAGGGAGTGGATGCCGATGGGGAAACCGCCGCGTGAGTTTTTGGAGTATTCTTCTTCTGAATTGATCGAAATGTTGTCCGAGCAGCAGGGAATGACGTTTAAGGTCAAAAAGATCGACGGGCAGTTCATACATACGTTTTGCAGCGGGCGGCTGCTATCCAAAATAGGTCTGACTCCTCAGGAGGTCACGGGAAAACGGCTGGGAGACTTCTATCCCGCCGAATTGGCGGCTTATAAGGAATCGTTTTACAGGGATGCATGGCAGGGGAAGGAAGGGATCATTTACGAAAGCGAGTTTCATGGGGTGTTTTATCTGGTTTCCCTGCAGCCGATGAGAAGACTCGGGGAGGTCGTGGAATTGATCGCCTCCTGCGTCGACATTTCGGAACTGAAAACCCGCGAACAAGAGCTGAGGGAAACGAAGGAATTGCTGGAATCGTTGTACGAAAGCTCCGTCGACGGCATTTGCATCATGGACGTTGGCGGCAAAGTCATCCGCATCAACCATGCCTTCGAGAAAATTTACGGCTGGCCGGAGAGCGAGCTGATCGGGAGGCAGGCGCCGATGATCCCGGCCCATCTGGAAAACCGTTTTGATGAAATTTGCAAACATCTGCATACCCAAAAAGCGATCCATTTCGAAACGGTGAGGCCGCGGAAGGACGGCAAAACCATTCACGTTTTTCTGACGCTGTCCCCGATCAAAGACGAAAATGACGCCATCATCGCCTTGACCGGCATTACCCGGGACATATCCGAACGGAAAAAATCGGAGGATTTTTACCGCAAAGCCGATAAATTGAACGCCGTTGGCCAACTGGCCGCCGGATTGGCGCATGAGATCCGGAACCCGCTCACCTCGCTGCGCGGATTTTTGCAAATCATGCAGTCCGGGCGGGTCAACAAAAAAGAATACTTTGACATCATGTTGTCCGAAATCGATCGGATCAACAGCATCGTCAACGAATTTTTGGTGATCGCCAAACCGGTTCGCACGAAATTCCAAAAGCAAGACCTCGTCCAAATTTTGCACAGCGTCATCACCCTGCTGGAGGCCCAGGCCGCCCTGAACAATATAGAAATCCGCACCAAAGTGGAAGACGGGTTTCCTTTGGTCGAATGCTCGGAAATGGAAATCAAGCAGGTATTCGTAAACATTTTGAAAAATGCCATCGAAGCGATGCCGTGCGGCGGGGTGATCCGCATCCATGCCCGCGTGCAGGAAGGCAGCGTCATGATTCGCATTGCCGACGAAGGCGTCGGCATCAGCGAAAGCGAGTTTCCCCGGTTGGGCGAGCCTTTTTTTACGACGAAGGAAAAGGGGACGGGGCTTGGCCTCATGATGTGCTACAAAATCATCGGCGACCATAAAGGGGGCATCAACATCAACAGCGTCGTCAATGAAGGAACCACGATCGACGTCATATTGCCCGCCTGAAACGTTCATGCCGGACCGCGGGGGTTTTTCTCCATTTGAAAACGAATGCGCTTCATGAACCGCCATCGTTCCGTTTAAAGGAACGGTGGCTTTTTGCGTGAGCAGGTTGAAAATGGCATTCATTAGTTAATGTATAAATTAATCAAAAAGAAAAATGTTGACTAAAATGCCCGATTATTTTATGATCTATTCGAGAATTGATAGATTAATGATTAACTTATATATTAACCAAATGAATCATCCGATTTTATTGCAAAGGAGTTTTGCAAGTGGAACAGATGCCTTCGATTCCCCGTCCCGAATACCCCCGCCCCCAATGGGTGCGCAGCAGCTGGCTCAATTTAAACGGGCCCTGGCAATTTGAGATCGATCACGGCAAAAGCGGAAAAGAACGCGGATATGCGGAGCCCGCGCATCGGCTGTCGGGAACGATTACCGTCCCGTTTTGCCCCGAGAGCAAGCTGTCCGGCGTGGAATACAAAGATTTCATGGCGGCGGTATGGTATAAACGGGAATTTTCGGTGCCCGAAACGTGGAAGGACGGCAGGACTTTGCTGCACTTTGGCGCCGTCGATTACGAAACCGAGGTATGGGTCAACGGAGCTTCCGTGGGCAAACATCGCGGAGGATACGCCTCTTTCGCTTTTGACGTCACCTCGCACGTCCTGCCGGGGACGAACGTCGTGACCGTGTATGCCGAAGACGATGTCCGTTCGGGGCGCCAGCCGCGCGGGAAGCAAAGCGGAAGGTACCATTCGCACGGCTGCGACTATACGCGCACGACGGGGATTTGGCAAACCGTGTGGCTGGAGCACGTGCCTGAATCCTATCTGGCGGACATGAAGCTGGTGGCCGATCCGGGCAACGCCTGCGTCCATCTGGAAGTGAAGATCGCCGGCAATGCGGCCGGAGACAACCTCGAAGCCGCCGCGTTTTACGGCGGTAAACCCGTCGGCCGTGCCAGCGCGCTGATCCAAGGGCCTGCGGTCAAACTTACGATTCCGTTATCGGAAATCCACTTGTGGGAGCCGGGCAACGGCAGGCTGTACGATCTGCGGCTGTCCCTTAACAAGCAGGATCGGATCGGCGATACGGTCGAATCGTATTTCGGCTTGCGGACGGTAAGGCTCGACGGCATGGCGTTCCGGATCAACGACAAATCCGTATTCCAGCGGCTTGTGCTGGATCAAGGCTTTTATCCGGACGGCATCTACACCGCTCCAAGCGACGAAGATCTCCGCAAGGATATCGAAATATCGATGGGACTGGGTTTCAACGGCGCCAGGCTGCACGAAAAAATGTTCGAGCCGCGTTTCCTGTATTGGGCGGACCGGCTGGGTTACCTGGTATGGGGCGAACATGCCAACTGGGGATTGGATATTACCGGCGCCGAAGGCCTTGCGCGGTTTTTGCCCGAGTGGGTCGAAGGCGTGGAGCGCGATTTCAATCATCCTGCCCTGATCGGCTGGTGCCCGTTTAACGAGACTTGGGATCAGGACGGCGTCAAGCAAAACGACGACGTGCTGCGCATCGTGTACGAGATGACGAAACGGATCGACCCGACGCGCCCGGTGATCGATACCAGCGGCAACTTCCATGTCGTCACCGATATTTTCGACATCCATGACTATGACCAAAATCCGGAGACGTTCCGGGCCAAGCTGGAACCGATGAAAAGCGGCGGGGAGGCGTACAACACCTTCCCGGACCGGCAGACGTACGAGGGGCAGCCTTATTTCGTCAGCGAGTACGGCGGCATTTGGTGGAATCCCGATCAAAAGGACGACAGGGCATGGGGATACGGGGACAGACCCGATTCCGAAGAAGCGTTTATGAAGCGTTACGAGGGTTTGACAAGCGCTTTATTGGAACATCCGATGATCTTCGGATTTTGTTATACCCAGCTGTACGACGTGGAGCAGGAAGTGAACGGGCTGTATACCTACGACAGGCGCGCCAAGTTTGACCCTGAAACCATCCGGCGCATCAATTCCCGCAAGGCTGCGATCGAAGATTGACGGACGTTACGGTGAACAAAAACAACCCGACTCTTATGAGCCGGGTTGTTTTTGTTCCTCCCAATCCTCCCGCGTCATGGCGAACAGCTCGTGATCCTCCCACACGCCATGGATCTGCAGATATCGTTTGGCAAGTCCTTCGCGCCGGAATCCGACCTTTTCCAGCACGCGCAGCGAAGGCCGATTTCTCGGCATCACGCCGGCCTGAACGCGATGAAGGCCCATTTCCTCAAAGGCATACTCTACGCAAAGCCGCACCGCTTCGGTCATGAGTCCTTTTCCGCGATGCTCTTGCCCGATAAAATACCCCAGGTTTGCGTTTTGAAACGGGCCGCGCGCGATTCCGGTGAGCGCTACCCTGCCCGCCAGCTCGTCCGTTTCCTTCAGGAAAATGCCGAATAACACCGACGTCGCCTGATCCTTATCGCCCATTCCGGTCAAAATATCCTTTTCCTGGCCTTCCGCCGTAAAATAAGACGCGTCGCGGATCGGCTCGAACGGCTGCAAATATTGGCGGTTGCGGATCCGAAGTTCGAGCAGCTCCTGCGCATGTTCCGGCAGGAGGCGCTTTAACATGATGTTTCCCGGGCTGTCCATCAACATCGTTTTTCACTCCCCGTATTCCTACAGATTCAGCGCGGCTCCCGAAGAAGGAGGGAGCAATTCCCGGTCTTGCCGGCCGCCCAGCTTCGAATGGGTCAGATAGTCTGCCAGCGCTTGCTGCAAGGTTCCTTTCGTCACGGCCTTGGACTCGAAGGACAACCCGTTTCGGATCATCATTTTGACGATTTCCGGCCGGAGTCCCGTAATGATCGTCTTGCAGCCCATCATTTTGATCCCGTCGATCAGGTTGATCAGCCGGTGCACCGCTTCGGCTTCGATGCCGACGACTCCCGACAAATCGATGACGAGCGTTTGGATGTTCTCTTTGCCGATTTGATCCAGAATCTTCTCTTCCATGATATCGTAGCGGACGTTATCGATCGAGCCGATCAGGGGCAGGATCGAAATCGACTGGCTGAGCGGGATGAACGGGACGGACAACTCCATGACCATTTCCTTCTGAGTCCGGATCAGATCATCTTTGAATTGGGAATAATTCATGAAAAAATGGCTTAAAAAAAGATCCATCAGTTCGTTGATCTGCTTCTCCAGCCCGTAAAACTGTTCTTTGTTCGTCGTATGGCCGTTTATCCTGTCGTAGTTGTAGAGAAACTCCCACATGACGCGCCGTACCGCCTGGATCCATTCCAATTTGAAGGCCAGGGTCAGCGAATGTTTCGCCCACGTGATGCCCTCCGCCTTGGCGAAGGAGACGACCTCGTATTCTTTTCCTTGAACGATGTACAGCACGAGCTTATGGGCATTATCCAGCAGGTTGATGTTTCCGATGTCCAAAATCTCGTTGATTTTATCCCTCACGGTAACCGCCTCGGACAAAAGCCTTTGTTCGAACATGTCGCGGTTGTAAATGAAAAACTCGGATAAATTGCCCCCTTTGAACGTCTCCAGGTCCAAACGATTCACCTCTTTTATTCTGTTGCTGCCGGCGCCTTTCGGAAAAACGATCGTAAACCTCGTTCCTTCGCCTTCTTCGCTTTTGACCGAGATTTCCCCTTTATGCTGGTAGGCGACGGAAAAAACAAGCGTAAGTCCCATGCCGGTGCCGTTTTCTTTCGTCGAAAAAAAAGGAGTGCCTAACTGGCTGAGCTTATCTTTCGGAATTCCGCTGCCGGTGTCTTCTATGTAAACGGTGATATGATTGTCGGAGGCCTGGTGGCCGATCGTGACGGTGCCCTTGTCCGGAATCGCTTCGAACGCGTTTTTGATCAAGTTGAAAAACATTTTTTTCAATTGATTGCGCCTGCCGTAAATAAAATTGCCCGAGTCCCGGAGCTCCCGTTGCAAATGCACCCGATAAAATTGATCTTGAAATAGCTGAATGATCGACTCCAGTTCGACGGTCAAATCAATCGGTTCGGTGGGCTCGTTATCCAGATCGGGTTTGGAAACTTGCAGCAAATTTTGCAGGATGTCAATGGCATTCTCCAGTTCGGACTGGGCAATGTCGATATAGTTCGCATCATTTTTTTCTTTCAAGAGCTGGAGAAATCCTTTGACGGCCGTTAGAGGATTTTTGACCTCATGGGCAATGCCTGCTGCGATTTGCCCGACTGAAGCCAACTGGGTCAAGTGCATATCGTTTTGCATATGGTTGCGTCGTTCCACCGTTTATCAGCCCTTTCTCGCTGAGTGCTCGTTTCTTGATATCATCTTAATATATATTTTCCGACAAAGGTATAGCGCAATTGGACTGCGTCAGGCGTTCGTTGCATCGGTCCGGCCGATATGTTATGACTGAAATACAAAAGTAAAGGATATAGGTGTGGTTAACATGAAGATCAAAGCTCTGTTCGTAGCCCCGTATGCGGCGATGGAGAACTTAATAGAAGAGTGCAGGAAGCAGGAGAGCGAGCTCGATCTGACGATCCGGACAGGCAATCTGCAGGAAGGGGTTGCGCTGGCCAAGCAGGCGGAAGCCGAAGGCTTCGATTGCATCATCAGCCGGGGCGGAACGGCCAAGCTGATCAGCGAAGCGGTCGACATCCCGGTGATCGACGTGCGCGTGTCCGGTTACGACATGCTGCGGGTGCTTACGCTGGCGAACGATTTTCCGAGGAAAAAGGCGATCGTCGGGTTTCCGGCCATTACGGCCGGCGCGAAAGCGATTATCGACCTGCTCGACATTCCGATCGATATGTTCACAATCCGGGACGAGAGCGAAACGGAAGCGTTATTGCGGCAGTTAAAAGAGGATGGATACCAGCTGATCATGGGCGACGTGGTGACGTTCGAAACGGCGTCGCGGCTCGGCTTGCTCGGGATCTTGATCCAGTCCGGCCGGGAATCCATTTTCGATGCGTTCAAGGAAGCGGCGACCGTTTCGCGCTGGCTTGCGAAAAGCAGGCAGGAAATCGAGCGGCTGAAGGGGATTTTACGTGCCGCGGCGTCCGACTTGATGGTGTTAGCGGATAACGGGAGCATGGTATATGAGCAGTGGAAAACGTTCGGCGCACGGCCTGAACTGGACATTCCGGTCGCCGAGGGCGCATCCGAACCCGGCGGGCCAAGCCGGGAGATGCTTCATGCAACGGATCCTGATGGACAATCGGTCAAAGTGGTCAAAACCCGAATCGCAATCGGCGAATCGGCGTATTGGCTTTGCGAATTTTTTAAGGAGCCGGCCCGCAGGGAGTCCGAAGACAAACTCCGGATTCATATGGAGCCCGCCCCGCTGATCATCCATCAGAGCCAAGCCATGAACACATGCCTGACGATGATCGGCCGCAGCGTGACATATGACCAGTTTATCTTCATTGGCGGAAAGGGAACGGGAAAAAGATTGCTGGCCAGACATTTGCATGACCTCAAAACGAAAGGGCACGGATATTTCGCTTCGGTGAAGGCGGCGGATTTGCGGGAGCTGAGCCCGGAGGAGATCCCCGAGGAGGTCCGGACGGTGTATGTCCATGCCTTTGACCGTTTGCCGGGCGGCCGGGAGGAAATCCAGTGGCAAAAAATCGAGGCGTTAAAAAGGCGCGGGCTCACGCTTATTTTTGCCATGACTGAGGAGGAGGCTTCCGGGGAACATAGGATATATGAAGACGGAACCATTCACGTGCATGTTCCGGCGCTGGCCGAACGGAAAGAGGACCTGAAGGAACTGGTCACGACGTTTCTGCTACATTTCAGCCAGACGCTCGGCACCTCGGCGATCCGGATGACGGAGAAAGGCATGAAGCTGCTGGCGGACTATGATTGGCCCGGCAACGTTTCCGAATTAAAGGTGTTGCTGCAAGAGGCGGTCGTTTTGGAAAAAGGCTACGTCATCGAACATTCGCTGATCGGGCAGCTGCTGCGCCGCAAAGGAAACGAATCCGGCGCGTCCTCTGAACTGCTGAAGGGAACGCTGGATCAGATCGAGAGAAAAATCATCGAAAAGGTGCTGGAAGAAGAGGGGTTCAACCAGACGAAGGCCGCAAAACGGCTGCAAATTAACCGTTCCACGCTTTGGCGCAAGTTAAAAGACTGATTTTTCCAAACGACTCCTACGGACCTGCTTAAAAATGCAACGTTTTTGGCATGTAATATAATAACATGTCGAAAACTGTTGCATTTTATTTTGTAAGCGATTAATATAATAAACGAAAACGCAATCATTTCACATTACTGTTGCAAAATAAAACACAGGAGATGAGACAGTCATGAAAATCAAGGCAGCCATTGACAAGATTCCCGGCGGGATGATGCTGATTCCGCTCTTGATCGGGGCCATTATCCGTACGTTTTTTCCCGGAATCTTCGACTTGCCTGAATTTAAAAGCTCTTTCACGGGCGGGCTCCTGACCGGAACTTCCGCACTGCTGGCAGCTTTTTATATCTGTTTGGGTTCGACGATTCGCTTTCAAGCAACCGGTTACATTTTGAAAAAAGGGGTCAGCTTGTGGATCGGCAAAATCGGCACCACCTTCATTATCGCGCTGCTGATTAAAGCCATCTTCCCGGATCAGAACAACCTGTTCCTCGGACTGTCCGCTTTGGCCATCATCGCCGCTTTTTCCGATACGAACGGCGGATTGTACATGGCGCTGATGGGGCAGCTCGGTAAAAAAGCCGAAGACGTCGCCGCTTATTCCATCATGTCGCTGGAGTCCGGCCCGTTTTTCACGATGCTGATTCTGGGCGTTGCAGGTCTGGCAAGCTTCCCGATCATGGCGTTTGTCTTTGCGATTTTGCCGCTGTTGATCGGCATGATTCTGGGTAATCTGGACGAAAAAATGCGCGAATTTTTGAGCAAAGGCCAGGATGTCATGATCCCGTTGTTCTCGCTGGCGATCGGCGCGAGCATCAACCTTGCCAACGTGGTGAAAGCCGGCGCTTCCGGCATCATTTTGGGTCTTGGCGTCGTCGTCATTACCGGCGGCATGTTGTTTTTGATCGACCGTTTGACGGGCGGAGACGGCGTTGCCGGGATTGCCGCATCGTCGACGGCAGGCAACGCGGCAGCCGTGCCGATGGCGGTAGCGGCCGTGTATACCGGATACAGCGGCATTGCGGCAACGGCAACGCTGCAGGTAACGGCAGCCGTCATCGTCACCGCCATTTTGACGCCGCTCCTGACGACCTGGTTCGCCAAACGGGCGCAGCGCCGGAAAGCACAAGCTTAAGGGAGTCGTTTGGATATGCAGCATTTTTACATCATTGCAGATGATTTGACGGGGGCTAACGATGCCGGCGTGCAGCTGTCGAAAATCGGGATCGCCTCTACCGTCTACCTGGATTTGAAAGAAGGAACGTGGACGGGAGACGGCGGCGACGTGGCGATACTCGACACGGACAGCCGCGCTGCCGACGAACAAGAAGCCTATGACCGGATTCGAAAAGCAAGTGCAATTTTCCGGGCCCGGGGATACGGGCATGCTTATAAAAAAATGGACTCCACCCTCCGGGGGAACGTGGCCGCCGAGCTGGCGGCCGTCGTTTCGGTCCACCAGCCGGAAATCGTCGTCGTGGCCCCGGCCTATCCGAAAATGAACCGGCAGACGATCGGGGGACATCAATTCGTGAACGGCCGGCCGGTTTCTGAAACCGAGTTTGGCAGGGACCCGAAGACGCCGGTAACGGACAGCTACATTCCGAATTTGCTCGGGAAGTACGCGGATGCGGAACGCATCCGTCTTGTCGGAGAAGAACTGATAAACGGACCGGAGGATGTTTTCCTGGAATTTATTTTGCGGCATGCGGCGCAAGGCACGACCTGGTTTGTTTGCGACGCGGCCACCGATCAGGATTTGAAGGTTATTGCGGATATGTTCGCCAAGGCGAAAAAAACGATCGTTTGGGCCGGGTCGGCCGGACTGATCGAATATTTGCCCGAGGCGCTGGAGCTGCAAAAGAATGCCGTAACGTCGCAAGAGCGGCCCCAGGTGCCGCGGACGCTGACGGTATCGGCAAGCTTGTCCCGCGTGACCAAAGAGCAGCTTGAGCAGGTGCGGACGATGGCGGATGCCTCCTTCGTGGAGGTTGATCCGGTCGAACTCGTCCGGCAAACCTACGCGCTGCGCGAGGTGCTGGAGGCGCTCGGCGGCGCCCGGGAAAAAAAGCATTTTGTATTATTCGTCGATTCGTCGGAGAAAAATAGAGAGGCGACGAAACGGCTGGGAGAAGAACTCTCCTTAAACAAGACGGAAATCAGCGAGGCGATTTCGCGGGAGCTCGCAAACATCGCTTCCGAAATCGTAACCTCGTTCCCCGAAATTCAGGGGTTGGTCCTGACGGGAGGCGACACGGCCAAGGCGGTTTGCAGCCGGTTGAACATGAACCGGATGCAGCTGCATACCGAGGTCGAAACCGGGCTTCCGCTGGGAATATTGAGGGATGCGGCAGATACGGGTAAAAAGTATTGGACCGTGACGAAAGCCGGGGGATTCGGCGGCCGGCATTCTTTGGCGAACGTGCTGAAATATATGAGTGGAGAGGATGAGTAACATGAATCAAAAGAAACCAGTGATTGGCATTACGATGGGCGACGGAGCCGGGGTCGGACCGGAAATTATTTTGAAAAGCCTGAAAAACCGCGAAATTTATGATCTTTGCGACCCGCTGGTCATCGGCGACAGCAAAATTTTGGACCGCGCCAAATCCTACGTGAACAGCGACCTGAAGGTTCAGACCGTAACGGAGGACCAGCTAGGCCAGATCGCGTACGAATTCGGGACCGTCTACTGCCTGGATCTCGATCTGCTCAGCGCCGACCTGCCGCTTGGACAAGTATCCGCCGAAGCCGGACATGCGGCGTTCGAATATTTGGCCAAGGCGATCGATCTGGCCAAAAAACAGCAAATCGACGCGATCTGCACCGCTCCGCTGAATAAAGAAGCGCTGCATAAGGGCGGCCACCAGTATCCGGGGCATACCGAAATTTTGGCCGACCTGACGGATACGAGCGAATTTTCGATGATGCTGTCCGCGCCTAACCTGAAAGTCATCCACGTCACCACGCATGTCGGCTTGATCGACGCCGTAAAAATGATCAATCCGGAGCGGGTGTACCGCGTCATTCAGCTGGCGCATGAAACGTTGACCAAATCGGGCATCGAAAATCCGCGCATCGCCGTCTGCGGCATCAATCCGCATGCGGGCGAAAACGGCCTGTTCGGATACGGCGAAGAAGAGGAGAAGGTCGTTCCCGGCGTGAAAAAGGCGCAGGAGGAAGGCATCAACGCCGTCGGGCCGCTGCCTGCCGATACGTTGTTTTTCCGCACCGTGCGCGGCGATTTCGATATCGTCGTGGCGATGTATCATGATCAGGGGCACGGGCCGGTGAAGGTGCTTGGCCTCGATGCGGGCGTCAACATTACCGTGGGCCTTCCGATCATCCGTACGAGCGTCGATCACGGCACCGCGTTCGACATCGCCGGCAAAGGCATCGTCGAAGAGAAAAGCATGATGGAAGCGATCCGTCAGGCCGTGGAGCTGGCTCCTAAGAGAAAATAAAGCGAACGGACAAACATATATGGCACAGGTTTCCCGTCCCTGGAGGCGGCGACCGGTGCTCAAATGACCAGATGCAGCAAAAAAAGCGCCGAAGCATGTTTTCGGCGCTTTTTCCATGCGTACCGGCAAGAGGATGGCCTCGGCCCCCCCGGTAAAATCGCAAGTTTCCGGAAACGGCGCTTTCGCAAATTTCAAGAACTCATGGGATAGGCGGTGTGATAAGATTAAATGGATCAGGCATAACATCATTTGGCAGATAGCCGGCAGGAAGCAGATTGGAAAAGGAGTGTTTATTATGAACGGTGCCATGCTGATTGAAACGTACAAAAGCGGTTTGCAGCGCTATTCGATGGCTGAACTGAGGCATAAATCCGCGCCGGAGGTTTGGTCTCTTGGGCAAATGCTCGACCACTTGATCCTGGCCTCCTTGGATTATTTTGAAAAAGTGGAGATTTGCGCGGGCGACGGCGAGGAACAAACGCTTGGAAAAACGGAAGCGGGCGAGCGGCTGTTCGAGCTTGGCGGATTCCCGCACGTGAAAATCAAATTGCCGGACGGCCCGAAAAACAATCCCAGCAATACGCAAAGCAAAGAAGAATTATTGCGCGGGCTGGATCAAGTGCTGCAAAAAATGAAGGAGTGGGAAGGCCGAATCGACTCGGTCCATCCCTGCCGCAAAGTAAAACACGACGGCTTTGGCTGGTTGAACGCGCGGGAATGGTTTGAGCTGAATGATATGCATTTGCGCCATCACCTGCGTCAAAAGGAAGAATTGGAGCAAAAAGCGGGGGTGCTCTCGCGGTAACCGAAACAAGGCGGCGGATTCGGTCCGAACCCCGTTTGCAATCGCTCCTATCCGGGGCACGCGAAAGTTCGCCCGGAAGCGCCGAAAGAAACGGAGCCGGCGCTGCATGATGCGTTTTATGCAAGATTCCCCTAAAGGATCGAGACCTCCTTTAATCCCCAAAACGCGGGAAAGGAGGTCTTTTAAGATTGGTGTCATGGCTTGTTCAAGTCGCGGAAGCGGCCGCTTAAACGGCTACCTTCGCTTAAACGGTTACCCTTCCGAAGGATCGTCCGAGGTGATCATCCAGGTCACGCCGTATCGATCCACGAGTTTCCCGTAATGCAGGCCGTAAGGCTGGCGGGCGAAAGGATGCTTCACTGTGCCGCCGGACGATAGTCTGGCGAATGCTTCCGCGGCTTCGGATGGCGTCGGGAACGATACATCCAGCATCATGCCTGCGCCTTGCGTGAAAGGTTCGAGCGCGTCCGCCATAAAAATCGCGTTTTCCCCCGCCACCATCACGCACAGATGCATCACTTTGTCCCGATGCTCGCCTTCGGCGCCCGCGGCTTGTCCATGCGTAAACACGGACTTGATCTCCCCGCCGAGCGATTCCGCGTAGAACCGGGCCTGGCTTCTGGCATCTTCCGATAAAATAAATGGTCTAAGCGTTCCCAATATGCATACATCCTTTCGGGTCATTTTGGTGTTCCGTTACGGGTTTTATTATAACCCCCGCCGGCTTGCCGCGTTTCTTATGGATTGCTGGCTTGTGGATTGCTGGCTTGCAGCCCCGGGATTTATTTTGGCGGGACGGCGGAAGTGTAGTAGAATGGGCTTAATTCGGATGGGAGGGACCGAACATGAGAACCTATCTGCCGTTGCAGCCGCCGATGCTGGAGCCCGTGCAGGATTCGTCTTACCGATACCGGGAATTTCCGCCGGGCCAGGCGCTGGAGCCTTACGTGGCTTGTTATTGGACCGTCGAATTCGACGCTTCTTGCGACCGCAAGCTGCACCGCATCATACCGGATGGGTGCGCGGACATCATTTTCGACCTCCATGCCCCGTCGTTTGCCCAAAGCGCCATGCTCGCGGGTTTAATGTCATCCTTCGAGACGATGGATTTAACCGGTCGCTGTTATTTCTTCGGCATTCGCTTTTTTGCGGATCAGGCCAGCCGGTTTGTCGGCTATTCCGTTTCGGAGCTTTCCGGGGGTGACGTTTTTCTGGAAGACGTCTGGGGAACGGAAGCAAGTTTGGTCGCAGAACGGGTTCAAGAAGCCGCGGGCAGCGTGCAGGCGATGATCGGGTTGGTGGAATCGCTGCTCTTGGCGAAGCTCCAGCGTTCGGCATGCCCTGACCCTCAGCCGATCCGAACCGCGATGCAGCATCTGTATGCCGGCCGGGGAATGGTTTCCGTGCGTGCTTTGGCCGAGGAGTTATGCTACAGTGAACGGACCGTGAGGAGGATGTTCCGGAAGGAATTCGGAATGGCTCCCAAGGAGCTCGCAAGCATCATTCGATTCCAGTGCCTGTTGCAGGAGCTGCATAAGGGGCCTTCGTTCCGCTTTTCGGATACGGCCGTTCAACACGGTTATTACGATCAGCCCCATCTCATCCATATGTTCAAACGATTTTACGGATTGACGCCCCATCAGGTGTTCAGGTAATATGTCCGTTTTTTACAATCCAAAACTGAGAACATTTTGCGATCCTATAAACAGGCTTGAAACCGTACAAAGGAGGATCAATTTCGATGAAACCGCGCATTTCCGTACTTACGCTTGGCGTTGAAGACTTGGAAAGGTCGCTTGCATTTTACCGGGACGGGCTTGGCCTGCCGACGGAAGGGATCGTGGGCTTAGAATTCGAGCACGGAGCGGTGGCGTTTTTCGATTTACAGGCAGGGGTCAAGCTTGCTCTTTGGAGCCGGAAGGACCTCTCCCACGAAGCGAAAGTCCCGCTCGCCCCGCCAAGTTCGACCGAAATGACGATCGGGCACAACGTGGCCAGCAAGGAAGAAGTGGATCAAGTGATGGAACAAGCCCGGAAGGCGGGCGCCACAATTACGGACCCGGCGCATGAGACCTTCTGGGGAGGTTATTCCGGCCATTTCATGGATCCGGACGGGCATCTCTGGGAGGTCGTCTGGAACCCGGCATGGGAGCTTGAGGCGTAAGCGGCGTTTTATGCAGCGGTCTTGAACAAGCTTCGCGCCACCCATGAGAGCGACAGAAAATCCCTTCAGGCAAACCTGGTTTGCCGAAGGGATTTTTCGTTTTTATCCGGGCTTATGTCACATTCGGCTGTTCGGCAGACGTTATACAGGTGAAGACGGACAAGAGGAGGTGATTCCATGGAACGGTTCAGCCCCGGGGCCGGTGAGCCGGACGAAATCGAAGCCGTCGTGGAAAAAGTCAAAAACGGAGACAGGCAAGCTTACGCCGTTATCATACGCGCCTTCGAGCATCAAATCTACACGTATTGCTATTACATCCTGAAAAACCGCGAGGAAGCGGAGGATGCGCTGCAGGACATTTTTATTAAAGTGTATCAATCGATCGACAAATATAACCCGCAGGTGTCCTTTTCCTCCTGGCTGTACAAAGTGGCGTATCATCATTGCCTGGATCAGCTTCGCAAGAAAAGCCGCCGCAAAAAGCTGATCGATGGCCAAAAGGAGCTGCAGCAGCTTGACGATTACCGTCATGCGGGCAGCGAACGCGCGGTGGAGGAGCTGTTGATGAACCTGAAGCCGGAGGAGCGGAATTTGGTGCTGCTGAAGGTCGTGGAACAGTACAGCTTCGAGGAAATCGGAGAGATCATGGACTGCAAACCTGCAACCCTGCGCAAGAAATACGAACGCGTAAGGAAAAAACTCATTCAGCAAAAAAGAAAAGAAGGAGGGCTAACCCATGAGCGCATGGTTAGATCAAACTGAGGAAGAGCAAATGATGCAGATCCGGCGGGCGGTCAAACAAACGAAAATGCCCGAGGTTAGCTATACAAATCATATTATGGAGAGGGTGGAAAACATGGACAGACGAAGCAGAAAGTCAATCCATCGCAAAGGAGGCTGGGTCAAAAAAACGGCGATCAGCGTATCGGCGGCGGCCGTTCTCGGAGGCGTCGTGTTAGGCAGCGGGTTCGTATCCCCGGCCATGGCGGACGCGCTGAAAAACGTACCTTTGATCGGCAGCGTGTTCCAATACAATTTTGACCCTACCCTGAAGCAAGCCAGCATTTCGGGGCTGACGACGGAGCCGAACCTGAGCGTGACCCGGGACGGGCTGACGCTGAACATCAAGGAAGTCATGTATGACGGAACGCGGCTCGCGTTTATGATCGAACGCCAGGGCATGGACGACGATACCGTTCTGTCTCCATACCTCCCGGAAGGCGCAACCAACGTATCCGGGGAGACGCATAAGAAAGTGCCCGTGGAACAGCAGAAAAAAGGGTACCTGTTCATGCCGGAGGTGACGATCCAAGGGAAATCGGGATTTTTCGGTTCCTTCACGGACGCGGTCGGCCAAACCGAAGACGGCAAATTCATCCGCAATATGGCCATGTATGAAATCACGAGCGGATTGTCGGATAAACAACTTCCAAACGAGTTCAACATGACGGTTAAAATGAATGTCAGCGGTTTTAAAGAGCCGTTCGTGTTCCAAGTGCCGGTCAAAAACCTGGCCAAAGGAAACGTGGTGCTTCATCCGAACCAAACCCAGAGCAGCGGCGCGTTCAGCTACACCGTAAAAACGATCGAGATCACGCCGGTGACAACCCGCCTCGTTTTGGACAGCCAAGGCAGCGTGCCGTCCACGCCGGAGCAATCGGGCGAGTTCAGCGCCACCAAAATGTACTACGATATCGTGGATCAGGACGGAAAGCCGCTGGATCAAAAAATGATCGGATACTTCCATCAAAATCCGAAGACTGAATACCACGAGGACGAAACTTACAGCCCGTTTGCGAAGAAACCGACCTCTATTACGATCAAGCCGTATACGATGACGGTTAAAAAGGACTGGTCCGTCGTGGAAGATGCAAACGGCAAGCCGGTCAAAACATACCACAAGGATCTCGAAATGACGATTCCGGTGCAATAAACGCGCTGAAAACCGTACCCGAAAAGCCTTTGCGGCTGGTGCGCGGAATAACGGCCCAAAAACGTCTCTCTTCAGGCGTCGGGCCGTTATTTTTGACTCCGGTACATTTGTTGTCAATTATAACGGAGGCTGAAACCGCCAGGTTCAAAAGGAAGGGTTGCATTGCGATGCCTGGAGGGTTTCAGTATAATGGACGTTAATTGATTCATCACTCATTTTTTGACAAGCGGAAAGGCGGAAACAGGATGTCTAAGAAAGAAGCTCCTTCGGTCAACCGGAAGGACGAGATCATTTCGGCGGCGATCGAAACGTTCGCGGAGATCGGATATTATCGCGCCACGACGGCGCAGGTAGCGGAAAGAGCCAACATTTCGCAGCCGTATATTTTCAAGTTTTTCCCGACCAAGGAGGCTTTGCTGGCGGCGGCCCTGGAAGCGTCCTGGGAGCGGATCATCGCATCGTTCCGGCGGGTCGTGGAGACCGCTCAGCCCGAGCAGTTGGAGTCTGAGCTCATTGAAGCTTACGAACGCATTTTGGCGGACCGTTCCAATGAAATGCTTCTTCAAATGCAGGCCCAGACCATTCCGTCGGAGGTCATCCGCGAGGAAATGCGGAAAGGCTTCCGGAACGTTCGGAACATCGTTTTGGACGCTTTCCGGCATGCTTCGATCCCGCATCCGGAAGAGCGGACGCTTTTGTTTTTGGCAAGAGGGATGTTGTGCAACATTTCCATGGCGCTGGATATGCCGGAACTGATGGAAAAATAGCCGTCGGCGCGGATCAGGCGCCCCGTTGAAAATTAGTTATTGACTAATCACTAATTCGATAATATGATGTTCACAAATAGTGATTGATCAATCACTAATCAAAATGGAAATGGAGATAACTTATCATGAAGAAAGCAATCGTATTAGGAGCTACCGGCGGCACGGGCGCGGCCATTACGGCAGAATTGGTCCAGAGGGGGGTGGAAACGATCGCATTCGGGCGATCCCGGGCCAAATTGGAGCGGCTCGCCGCACAGCTCGGGAAGCCGGCGGGCTTGACGCTGCATACCGGCGATGCGTTTCGGCCCGGAGACATTGCGGCGGCAGCTGCTGGAGCGGATGTTCTGTACCATTGCGCGAACGTGCCCTACCATGAAATGGTTCATAAACTGATTCCGCTCGGGGAGGCGGTCATGGAGGCGGCAAGGGAGCAAAACTTAAAAGTCGTCGCGGTCGACGGCATCTATCCTTACGGAAGGAGGCAAGCCGAGAAAGTCACCGAAGAACATCCGAAGCGCCCGCATACCCGAAAAGGAAAAACACGGCTGGCATTCGAGCAAATGATGTTTGACGAACGATGGGGCGGCGTGCAGAGAATGATTGTCCGGCTGCCGGATTATTACGGGCCAACGGCCAATGACGCTTCGTATTTGGGTTCGACGCTGGCGGCGATCGCGGCGGGAAAAACCGCCTTTTTTATCGGCAACATGAAGGTTCCGCGGGAGTATGTGTATTTGCCTGACGCGGCCAAGATGATCGTTGAACTTGCGGGCCGGGACGACGCTTACGGGGAAAATTGGAACATCCCGGGCGCAGGGATCATATCGGGCCGGGACATCGTTCGTTTTGCGCAAAAAGCAAGCGGTGTCGCGAAGCCCGTCATTCCGCTTGGCCGGGCAGGGTTATCCCTTCTGGGGCTGTTTCAACCGGTGATGAAGGAAATCGTCGAAATGCTGTATTTGACGGAGGAGCCTTTGACGCTGAGCGGCGAGAAATACAGAAGGCGGATCGGCCCCATTCCGGCTACCGGTTTCGAGCAGGGAATTACCGAGACGATCCGCGCTTTGATGAAGCTTAAGTAAAAAGAATTTGGACTTTTCATTAGTTATTGATTAATCACTAAAAATTTGCGGAGAGCGAAGCGCCGATAGCCGCAAACCTGCCTTACGGCCAGGCTTCATCGACCCCCTCAAGTTCGGGAAGCCCGGCCTTGCGCCGCTGCTCAATGATATATTGGACGTACCACTCGGGGTTCTCGGTATTTTTTCGGATCGATCGGATCGTACCCAGCCAGCGGTCGTTCCAGCTCACGCTGTCGGAGTTCACGTGTCCCCGCTTCTCCATCTCGATCGTCTGGTCGTACGCGGAGGCGGCACCAATGCGCATGCTGGGCGTATCGAGCAGGATCGGGTTGCCGTTCTCGTCCCGCCTGGTGTTCAATTCGTTGGCTTTTCCCTTCAGCACCGCGTAAGTTCCCGCCGCCGCCACGAAAATGATTGCGACCGCGGCGATCGAACTGAGTATCCACAGAATGAAGTTCATCTTCCGACCTCCCGAACGTTAATTGTTTTCGACGTTTGCTGCTTCCCTCGAGGCCGATATAGAATTCAACGAAGGAGGTGTTATAATCTATCTGCGAATGGTGTAACTAGGAAGCACTTTGAGAGGAAAGTATCACCAACTATATAAATGATAACAAAGGAACCGGCTTTCGGGCAGATACAAATAACGTCGATTTCCTGATTAATGGCCATATATCGATCCTAACGACGGCGATGGCATCGGGCAATGAGACGAATAGCAAACGTGAAAAAGCGGCTCACTCCTTAGGAGCAAGCCGCTTTTATGTGTTTGCCAATCCCCGCTTCGATGGAATTAAACTTCCAGCCCCGTGAAAATCAAGCCTTAATCGTCCGGAGCACGCCGTAAATGCCGTTCATCGCGCCTTGAGGGACAAACTTGACGTTCACGGTGTCCCGGTCCGACGTCAGCTCGGCCGGCAGATCGAAGGTTTTTTCATAAAAAGCCCGCTGCGGCCGCCCCTCAAACGGCTCGGTAAACAGCAGCCGACCATCCGCCCAGATTTCCATGCTTCCGCCGCGGTGAAGCTTGCAGAACGTCACATGCAGCGCGTTTGGTTGGCCCCGCAGCACGCCCATGTCATAGCTGAACCAGCCGCCGGCCTCAGCCCTTCTTCCGTTTAACCCTTCCCAGGTTCCGGCATGCGTCCGTTCACCCCGGATGCCGTGCTGGAGCTCATACTGGTCGTTTCCAACCTGCACGCCGTCGACGGTGGCCTCTTTGATCAGCTGCTCCCGCCGGCTGCGCTCCAGATGGTCCCGCAGTTCCTCCGAATCGGCTTCGAGGATGCTCCAGTAGATCCCGTACCGCTCCCGGTGCTGCTTGTAGTGGGGGGTGAAAAGCAAGCGTCCGTCTTCGTCCGTGTTATGGAGCGCAAAAGCGAGCTCATCCCCTTGGCGGATCAAATGTTCGTCCAGCCGTTCAAGCCACTCCTTGGCGCTCATGCCCTGCGGAATCAAATAATCCTTGACCGGCATCCGTTTGGTCGGGATGCTGACGATGACGCCGGTCCGGGACTCGGTCATGTCCTCGGTGCCGAGAGCGGCGCTGAGCACGACGGGGCCATATTGGAAGGCGACGACATGCGGCGCGTCGGGCAGGCCGGCATAAGCGACCTGCATCGGAATCCGCACCCGGATCGTATCGTGGTCGTTCCACTCCCGGGCAATGATCGCATAACGTCCTTTGACTTCGGCCGCCGCGGTTTCCCCGTTAACGGAAATGTCCAAGCCGCCGGCGGCCCAATAAGGCACGCGGAAAGCAATGGCCGCATGGGTGTGCTTGCCTCCGGTGTTTACCCGCAGCTCGACCCGGTCGGTCTTCGGCAGCCCGGACGTTTGGGTGATCCGGATTCCCTGCTCTGCCCATTCCAGCTCGGAGCTGACATATTGATTGACGAATAGGTGATTGCCGCGGTGAAAATAGATGCTGTCGTTCAATTTCGTGAAATTTTCCATGCCGGTCCCCGTGCAGCACCAAAAATGCTCGAACGGGGAGCCGTACACCTTGAAATAACCGGTCGCCATCGGCTGGAAATACATCGTCATGCCCGTCTCAGGGTGTTGGGACGAAAGGATGGAGTTAAGATGGTTTCTCTCGTAAAAATCGGCATATTTGACGTCCCCGGTCAGTTTGAACAGTTCGCGGGTCAATTTGAGCATATTGTAGCTGTTGCATGTTTCGCACGTAATGTCGGAGCGTTTGCCGTTCAGCACGTCCGGCTGCCCGAAATGCTCGGATTCGCTGTTGCCGCCCGTCACATAGCTGTGGTGATGCACCACGACGTCCCAAAATTTGACGGCGGCTTCGAGATAAGCGGCTTCGCTTTCGCCCAGCGTCAGATACCGTTTCAGCGCCCCAATGAATTTCGGGATCGTCGTATTGGCATGTTTGCCCTGAAGAACGTCTTTGCCCTCGCGGATGGCCTCGAACAGCCCGATTTCGTCAAAGCTGTGGGCCGCCTCCAGATGCCTCGGGTTTCCGGTCAAGCGGTACAGGTCATACAGGCAGTCGTTCATGCCGCCGTATTCGACCTGGAGCACGGTGGCTTGCATTTCGGGCGTCCATTTTGAAGTCCGGTCCGCAACCCAGCCGCCCAGTTTGTTCACAACGTCATAAGCCTTTTGCAGGCGGGTGGCTTCATATACCGCAATCAGCCCGGCGATGATTTTGTGCATCGTATACCAGGGAACCCAGGCGGGTTTCCTGTTCTCCACGTTGTCGAACAACACGTCGGGAAAAGCCGAGACATACCCGTCCTGACGCTGGCATTCCGCCATCTCCGACACGATATATTCAAGCCGGTCGCGCAGCTCCCGGTCTTTGTTGCAAGCATAGGCTTGGGCGCATGCGGTCAAATAGTGGCCCATCGTATGGCCGCGGATCTCCGTGTCCTCCCAACCGGGATATTTGGCCGCTTTCGGCGCAAGCCCGGCGGTTTCGCGGAAGCCTGCAAGCAGGCGGTCCGCTTCGAATCTTTTCAAATAACCGATTTCTTTTTCGAACGCGTTTACGTAATCGTCGTTTGTCAAGACCACTTGGTCGAGGGAAAAATCCAGCAAAGCCTCGTTTCGGGGCAGCGTATTCGTAGTCGCCATGTTTTGCGCAGCCATCCTTTCATATTAGACTACGACAAGCTTAGTCCAAGCGCGAATTCGCCG
Source organism: Paenibacillus sp. YAE3 (assembly GCF_057546105.1). Taxonomy (NCBI): domain Bacteria; kingdom Bacillati; phylum Bacillota; class Bacilli; order Caryophanales; family Paenibacillaceae; genus Paenibacillus; species Paenibacillus sp. YAE3. The sequence goes on from NZ_BAAIYF010000004.1 coordinate 431,572, forward strand.
TAAATGGCGGAAGGTTCGAATTGGTGTCAAAAGGTTCGTTCTTGGATGCGATGTTAGAGGAGCGAGGAGATTTTTTCGCGGCAATCCATAGTTTATAAGGGATGAATCTGCTATCCTGTTTTTAATGAAGTGTTAAAAAGTTTGAAAGGTTCGGGATGGATATGGACTATTATCGGTTTAAGGTGGATATGCCGCTGACGCTGAACATGGCGGGCAAATTCGTCGCGCCGTCATCGGAATGGATGCATATGGACCGGACGTTGATGGATTTCGAGCTGTTTGTCCAAACCCGGGGAAGCTTGTACATCGCCGCCGATGGGGAGCGTTACGAGCTGAAGGAAGGGGATTTCCTGCTGATGCCTCCGGGGACGCGCCAATACGGGTACCAAAAGTCGGACTGCAGCTTTTATTGGCTTCACTTTACGGCGGCGGGCGGCCATGAGCGATTGAAGGATCTTGAGGAGTACGGCTACGAGCAGGGCATGATCGTCGTGCCGGCTACGGGCGCGCTGCGCAGTCCCGACAAGCTGATCGTGCTGATGAAGCAGCTGCAGGACTCGATGCGGACATACAGGGAACAAACGCTTGGCAGCTACATGGCTACGACGATCCTCTGCGAGTTGTTCAACCAGCTGTTTTACGTCCGGAACCAGGCCGGGCATCGGCTGAAGCAGCGGCAGCTTTACAATGACATCGTCGATTACATCAAATGGCATCGGCACGGAAACCTGAAAGTCGCCCGGCTTGCGGAGGACTTCGGATACAATGCGAAATACTTGTCCACGCTGTTCTCCGGCATCGCCGGGATATCGCTGAAGCAATATATGCTACAGGAAAAAATGGAGGCGGCCAAATCGCTGTTGACCGACACGAACCGAAACATTAGCGAAATTGCGGCCCAGCTCGGATATCCGGACAGCCAGCAGTTTATGAAAAGCTTCAAGAAAATCACGGGGCTGACGCCGACCGATTACCGCAACGCGTATGCCAACCGCCTGCTTTTTTACGAATAAGGAAGCGTCATGAGCGTTTTTTATAGCCGCTGGGCGTTTCTCCTACGAACTTTTTGAACTGCCGCATAAAATGGGTGTCGTTTTCGTAGCCGCACATTTTGGCAATGGCCGCGATCGAAAGGGAGCTGTTATCGAGCAAATATTTGGCATGCTCCAGCCGTCCGTTGATCATGTCGGCGGAAACCGAGCATCCGAACAGCTCTTTATAGACATGCTGGAAATAGGATTTGCTGAGGTTGACTCTGGCGGCCAGCTGGCCGACCGAATACGCCGTTTGCGGGGAGCTGTACAGTTCGTTGCGGATTTCCAGGAGCTGACGATAATGCCTTTCGGTTTTTTCGGGCAAGGGCGGCAGCTGCTGCCAATTGCTCAGCTTCAGGAGCAGGCTGCGGAGATCCAGGTCCACGATGCCGTCCCGGAGCGGGCCGCCAAGCCGGTTCACGTGCTGCAGCTCCATGATGCTCCTGGTGAGGGAAGCCGGAAATGCCGCTTTCACCGGTTCGTCGCAGGCGAATCCGAGCTCTTCTAAAAGCGCTTCCATTTCTGCGCCCTCGCAATGGAACCAATCGTTGACGAACGGCTTTTCGACGTGGCGGTACGCATGAGGGGTGGACGGCCGGAACAGCACATAAGAGTTTTTGGCCGCGGACAGGCGCCTGCCCCCGACGATGACCTCCGCATGGCTCCGGAAAAAAACGAAAGCGTAATTGCCCGCCCCGGCAGGACGGTCGATCCTAACCCCATCCCGATGGATGTAATTGTAACCGCAATTGATGACGCGAATCATGTCCTTTCCTCCTCACGATCAAGCACGATAGGTCAGTTAATGGGCAGTTTAATTCATTGTCCGGGGGAAATCAAGCTCCTATACTTTGAATACATCCAATTTATTGAAAAAACGGAGGAGAACTAGAATGGCCCAAAACGGCGTACTGAACGCGGACATTGCCAAAGGACAGATCAACAAAAATATTTACGGTCATTTTTCCGAGCATCTGGGCAGATGCATCTATGAAGGAATCTGGGTAGGCGAAGATTCGCCGATTCCGAACACGAACGGCATTCGAAACGACGTGGTCGAAGCGTTGAAACGGATCCGAATCCCCGTGCTTCGCTGGCCGGGCGGATGTTTTGCGGACGAATACCATTGGAAGGACGGCATCGGGAAGCGGGAAAACCGCAAGCGGATGATCAATACCCATTGGGGCGGCGTCGTGGAAAACAACCATTTCGGCACCCATGAGTTTATGGAATTATGCGCCCAGTTGGGCTGCGAGCCTTATATCAACGGAAACGTTGGAAGCGGTACCGTCCAGGAAATGGCGGAATGGGTGGAATACCTGACCTTCGGCGGGGAATCCCCGATGTCGGCGCTGCGGGCCGAAAACGGGCGCCAAGAGCCTTGGTCGGTCGCTTATTTCGGCGTCGGCAACGAAAATTGGGGCTGCGGCGGCAATATGCGTCCGGAATATTATGCGGATTTGTACCGCCGTTACCAGACGTACGTCCGGAACTACGGGGACAACCGGATTCACCGGATCGCCTGCGGCCCGAATGCTGGCGACTACAATTGGATGGACGTCTTGATGCGCGAGGCGTCCCGCTTCATGGACTCGATCACGCTGCATTATTACACGGTTCCCGGGGATTGGGCGCAAAAAGGGGCGGCTACCGGCTTTAACGAGCAGGAATGGTTCGTCACGATGGAAAAGGCGCTGCACATGGAAGAGCTGGTCACGAGACACAGCGCCATCATGGACAAATACGATCCCGAAAAACGCGTCGGGTTGATCGTGGACGAATGGGGCACCTGGTTCGACGTGGAGCCCGGCACGAATCCCGGGTTTTTGTACCAGCAAAACTCGCTGCGGGATGCGCTAGTCGCCGGGCTGACGCTGAACATTTTCAACAGGCATAGCGACCGGGTCCGCATGGCCAACATCGCCCAGACCGTCAACGTGCTGCAAGCCGTCATTTTGACGGAAGGCGAAAAAATGGTGCTGACGCCTACCTACCATGTCTTCGATATGTACAAGGTGCATCAGGATGCGGAGCTGCTGGACTTGAATCTGTCGTCCGGTACATATAGCGCCTTCGGCCGGGAAATTCCGGAGGTGTCGGCGTCGGCCTCCCGGGATGCGAACGGGCGCATCCATATCAGCTTGTGCAACCTGAACCATGCGTCGTCGTCGTCCGTCAGCATAGACCTGCGCGGCTTGCAGACGTCTACGCCCGCGATTTCGGGCTCTACGCTCACCTCGGACGTTCTCGATGCGCATAACACGTTCGATCAGCCGGAGCGGATCGCGCCTCAGCCGTTCCATGCCTTTAAGCTCGAAGGTTCTCGTCTTGAGCTGGAGCTGCCGTCGAAATCCGTGACGGTCATCGAGCTCGCGTAGGGGCAAACGGGCGATGCAAACCGCCAATCGCGGCGCATGCAAAGGATGCGGCCCCGAATATCAGGTGAATGACGAGTATATCCAACGCGTGTTGTCCCATCCGATGTTTTCGTCCGAGCATTGCGTGCCGGAGGAGGTTTATCAACAGAGACTCGCCATCTGCCGCTCCTGCCCGAAACTTCAGGACGGCATCAGCTGCTCCGTCTGCGGCTGCATCATTCCCGTGGCGGCCAAGCTGAAGGCCCGCAGCTGCCCTTTGCCGGGCGGGGGATTGTGGGGGACGGCGGACGCGGAGTAAAGGCCTGCATGATACATGGAGCGGGGAAAACGGGATTCAATCTTGAATCCCGTTTTTTGCGGCATGCGGCCGGCCGGTCGGAGCCCCGATTCCCGGAAGGCTGCGGCGATCCGCAGCGATTTCAAATCCTGCCGGCGAAAAAATATTTATTTTTGTCACGTTTCGCTCCCCTTCCCCGTCATACGGGTAACCAAACGGAAGGAGAGGATTTGGAATGAAAAAAGCGGACGTGGCGATTGTAGGCGGTGGGGTCGCGGGTTTGACGGCGGCCGTCTATGCGGCAAAAGCAGGCAAACAAACGGTGCTCATCGAAAAGCAGGAGCGGTTGGGCGGCCGGGCGATCACCAACAAGAAAAACGGAGCGTACTTCAATTTGGGAGGGCATGCTTTGTACCATGGGGACGCTTGGGAGACGTTTCGGGAGCTGGGATTACGACTGCAAGGAAATCAGCCGTCGGTTGACGCCTACGGGATTTGGAAAGGGACGCTGAAGATGCTTCCGACGAACGCCCCATCGTTGTTGGCCACCCCGCTGGTTTCCTGGAAAGGGAAAATGGAGCTCGCCGCGTGGCTCGCGAAATTCGGCAAGCTGGATGTCCGCCTTTATGACGGGATCAGCCTCCGCGAATGGATCGAAGGCCAGATCAAAGACCCGATGGTCCGGCACATTTTTTATTCCCTGCTGCGCACGGCAAGTTATGTGGCCGCACCCGATCTGCAAGCCGCGGGTCCGGCGCTCAGGCAGCTCAAAAACGCTTTGAAAGGCGTGCTCTATCTGGATCGGGGTTGGGGAGAAACCGTGGAGGAATTAAGACAATTGGCCTCCCGCTTGGGCGTTGCTTGCCTGACGGGCAGCAAAGCGGTTGCGATCGGCCATGATCAAGGCGCCGTCCAGCATGTCCTGTGCGACAACGGGACGAAAATCGTCGCCGGCAGCATCATCATCGCGGCTCCGCCCGAAGAGGCGTATCGCCTGGTCCCGCAGGCCGAACGAACCGCGCTCCGTACGTGGAAGGAACAAGCGATTCCGGTTACGGCCGCCTGTCTGGACGTGGCTTTGCGGCGCCTGCCCAAACCGAAGCAGCAATTCGTGTACGGCATCGATCAAACCGTCTTTTTAAGCAACCAATCGCGCGCGGCCTGCTTAAGCGATGACGGAGCCCAAGTGATTTCGCTGATGAAATACCAAGGAACGGACACGGATGCCAAGCGGGATTTGCTTGAGCTTGAACAGACGCTCGACTGGTGCAGCCGGGCTGGCGGAACGAGTTGGCGGCCAAACAATATCTTCCGAAAATGACGGTGTGCCATGATTTTATGCATATCAAGCGCAAGGAGAACCCGGGTCCGGTCGTGCCCGAAATCGCGGGGTTGTACGTGGCAGGAGATTGGGCGTCGCATGGCGAACAGTTGGTCGATGCCGCGACGGCAAGCGCCAAACGGGCCGTGCGGCATATTTTGGCCCGGACGGGAACGGAGGGAATGCCTGAAGATGAGTACCGAAACGCTGTATCGATTGTATAAAAACGAGCTGTTTTCGTTGGCTTACCGGATGCTGGGCAGCGTCATGGATGCGGAGGACATCGTGCAGGAAGCGTTTCTGGCGTACGACCAGCTGCCGGATCCCGGCGCCATCCGCAATGAGAGGGCCTTTTTGTACAAAATCGCAACCAATCGCTGCCTGGACCTGCTGCGTTCGTCGGCCAGAAAGCGGGAGCTTTACGTGGGGCCTTGGCTACCGGAACCGTTGGTCGGCCGTGCGGCCGCCGAAGAAGAGCCCTCTGCCGTCTACATGCAAAAGGAGACGATTTCCATGGCGTATCTTTTGCTTTTGCAGCAGTTGAACGCGGTTGAACGGGCCGTCTTCCTGCTGCGGGAAATTTTCCATTATTCGTATGAGGAAATCGCGGATATGGTCGGAAAAAGCGGCGCGAACTGCCGCCAGATTTACCGCCGGGCCAAAGCCGGAATCCATTTCGATCCCGATTCGGTTCCTGCGGTGCACGTAGCGGAGGAGCGGATCAAATCGTTCATAAGCTCCCTGATGCAGGGGAATACCGGCAAACTGCTGGAGCTTCTCAGCGAAAACGTCGTTTTTTATTCCGACGGCGGCGGCAAAGCAAGGGCGGCGCGCATTCCGGTCGTTGGAATGGAGCGGGTTATCTTGTTTATCCAAAATCTGCTTGCGATGTACGAAGGGAAATCCGAGTTTTCCTTTCTTTTCGTCAATGGCATGCCGGGGATCCGGGTCCGGGTAACGGACGTGGGGCAATACGTTTTTTCGTTCGCGTATCGCGAAAATCGGATCGAAACGATCTACAGCATCGGCAATCCGGATAAATTAAGGCATGTGTAGCAGATCAACCGGCCGTTAAGACCGAAGGCGCCGCCGGCATCTTTCCGAAGATGTCCGCAGCGCCTTTTGCATTTTCGCCCGTGCGCATCGCTAGGCGGTAAAAAACGAATTTAACCATCTGCTACCGGATGCCTGAGCCTTGATTTCGAATATAATGAAACCAACCACAACGTAGGGAGGAGATCGGCATGAAAAAAACGACGGTTGCAACGCTCCAGGCATATAAGGGTGGAACTGTCGCTTAACTGGTAAACGGCAACCCCCTTGCATGCGCGTCCAAAAAACCGTATAAAGGGGTACCCTATGCGTTTTCCGATCAAAAAGTTTTTTTCTTATTACAAGCCTTATCGAAGGCTGTTCCTGTCCGTGCTGGCCTGCGCCTTGTTCGTCTCCGCCGTCACGCTGGCGTTTCCGCTGCTCGTGCGTTATATCACGAAACATGTGCTGGAGGAGGATTTGTCCCAAGCGCTGGAAAAAGTCTACTGGATCGGCGGGCTGATGCTTGTTTTGGCGGCGGTTCAGAACCTTGGAAGCTACTTCGTGGATTACAAGGGGCACGAGGTAGGGGCGCGCATGGAAAGCGACATGCGCAGCGAGCTGTTTGCCCACATGCAGAAGCTTTCTTTCGATTTTTACGACAAAGAAAAAACGGGAAGGCTGATGTCGCGCCTCACGAACGACCTGCTGTTGCTTTCCGAGCTTTATCATCACGGGCCCGAGGATTACGTCCGCTCGCTCTCCCGCTTTTTCGGAGCGCTTGCCATTTTGTTTTTTATTGACGCGCCTTTAACGCTGGCGGTGTTGTGCTTTTTCCCGATCCTCGTTTTTTTCGCCCTTTATTTCAACAAAAAGCTGAACAAGGCGTTGGCCGGAAACAAGGAGCGGATCGCGGACGTCAACGCCCAAGCGGAAGATAGTTTATCGGGCATCCGCGTCGTCCAGTCGTTTGCAGGCGAGCGGATGGAAATCGAAAAATTCGAGCGCGAGAATTCCCGGTTTCTCGAGAGCCGGAAACAAACGTACCGGGCCGAAGCGCTTTTTTACAACAGCTTCGAGATGCTGCTGCAGCTGATCACGATAACGGTCGTCATTTTCGGAAGCGCCCAAATCGTTCGCCATAAGCTGGATTTGGCGGATTTGATCACGTTTTTGCTCTATATCGGCTACATGATCGAACCCATTCAACGGATGACGCATATGAGCACGCAGCTTCAGGAAGGAGTCACCGGATTTCAGCGTTTCATGGAAATCATGAAGTTGAAGCCAAGCATCGCCAGCAAGCCGGATGCGGCCGTGCTTGCACGCGTGAACGGGGACATCGAATTCAGGCGGGTGTCGTTCCATTACGAAGACCGCAAGACGCATGTGCTCAACGACTTGTCGCTGCGGATCCGTCCGGGGGAGTACGTTGCGCTGGTCGGTCCTTCCGGGGCGGGAAAAACGACGTTATGCTCGCTGATCCCGCGTTTTTACGACGCCACCGCAGGCGAAGTGCGGCTGGATGGAACCGACGTCCGCGATCTCGAACTGGAATCGCTCAGGAAAAACATCGGCATCGTGCAGCAGGACGTCTATTTGTTTGCCGGTACGGTCATGGAGAACCTCCGGTACGGAAATCCGGCGGCCACGGACGAGGAGATCATCGCGGCAGCCGTAAAGGCCAATGCGCATGAGTTTATCATGGGCCTGCCGCAGGGATACCGCTCGGAGATCGGGCAGCGCGGCGTCAAGCTGTCGGGCGGACAAAAACAGCGGCTAAGCATCGCCCGCGTGTTTGTGAAAAATCCGCCGATCGTCATCATGGACGAGGCGACGAGCGCGCTCGACAACGAAAGCGAAGACATCGTCAAACGGTCGCTGGAATCGCTGGCCGAAGGCCGGACGACGATCGTGATCGCCCACCGTCTTTCCACCATCCGGGGAGCCCAGCGGTTTTTGGTCCTGACGGAGGATGGCCTCGCGGAAGAGGGGACCCATGACGAACTGATCGCCCGGGGCGGCGTGTATGCCCAGTTGTACGCCAAACAATTTTGAATGATGCTGTCCTGCACCCGCCTGGTCACCAAGGCATGCAGGACAGCTTTTTTTGCATGAAAACCTAAAATATTTAAGGTAACACCTTTAGTTTTGATCGGCGTTTCGATGAAAGGTTTTTTATAATTGGAAATGGAAGCGTTTTTTATTCGAAATCGGCACCTGCGGCAGCTCCGGAAGATCGGGGCTGCCTGCGCTGCTTCGATTGGTATTTTCAGGACCCAAGCAAGTTTGGTAGCATAAGGACTAAGCGCTTTAAAGTCATGAAGGATTTGGCGAGGCCGCATCCGGATATGGAGGCTGCCCGTAAATCCGCAAAACACGGGGGAGGGAATGCGAATGATGAACGTGCTGTTGGTCGACGACGAGCCGTTGGTTCTGGAAGGGCTGCGCACGATGGTCCATTGGGGGAAGTTCGGATTTCAGGTATGCGGAGAGGCGCTGAGCGGAGCCGAAGCGTTGAACCTGATCCATCGGCTTCGCCCCGAACTCGTCGTGACGGATATTCATATGCCGGCGTTAAACGGGCTGGAGCTTGTGGAGCAATCCAAGAAGACCATGGAGCGGCCTCCGAAATTCGTCATCTTGAGCGGTTACGACGATTTTGGCTATGCCCTTTCCGCCATGAAACAAAAGGTGGCCGAATATGTGCTGAAGCCGATCGACGAGGAGGAGTTCGAAGCGATTTTGCAGCGGGTCGGGGCATCGATCCAAGCCGAGTCCGCCGCGCAGCGCACGGAAAACCGCATGCATTCATTGTTTCTGAACAATCTTCTGAACAGGCTGATCCAGGGCGAAGCGGATGAAGGTCTGGAGCAGCAGGCCGCGCGGGCGTTGCATGTGAAATCCGATGCGGAACTGCGGTGTTTGCTGGTGGAGACGGACATCGGATCGGCGGATTTGCGGGAGCGGCTGCAGCTCCTTTTTCCCGGCGCGGTTGACCGGTCTTTTCAGGACAATGCGGGGAGGGTCGGCGTTATCGTGCCGACGGAAGAATGTTCTGCGGATCGTCTTGAGGAGATCGGGCTTGCGTTATATCGGGATTTGACCGGGAGCTTGATCCGGCCGGTCATTATCTCGTTCAGCGATCCGCTGTCCGGCGTACGCTCCATCCGCTCCCTGTATTTGCAGGCGCTGGAGGTCAGCAAATCCAAACGCTGCCAGGGCAAGGAAGGGCTGTTTTTTTACGGCTGCTGCAGAAAAACGCCGGAACAGCGCGCAGATCATGATGAAAAAATCAAGCGGCTGGCCGAATCCGTCTGCGCGGGCCTTTCGGAAGCGGTGGAGGGCCAGGTCCACGATCTGGTAGCGTCGTTTGCATCGGGATTTTCGGACATCGAATGGGCCAAAACCCGCATCGCCGATCTGGAGCTGACGCTCTGCAGGCGGATTTCGGAGATGAACGGAACCCCCGGCCCGCTGATGGCCCGGATCCGCGAGCAGCATGGCAGCCTTGGCGACATCAAGGATTACCCGGCCCTGAAAGCGTATGTAGGATGCCTTTGCGCGGAAGCCGGCGCCCTTCTTTTGCTTCTTGCCAAACAAAACGAAAACAATACGATTTTCCATGTCATCCAATACGTGGACCGGGAATTTCACGCCAAGCTGCAGCTGCAGGATTTATCCCGGCAGTTCCACATGAACGCGACGTATTTGGGGCAATTGTTCAAAAAAACGACGGGCAAAACCTTTAACGAATACGTGAACGAAAAAAGGATCGAAGAGGCGAAAAAACTGCTGAAACGGACGCAGGCCAAAATTTCCGACGTGGCGTTGAAGGTCGGGTATCCGAACACGGATTATTTTATCAGCAAGTTTAAAAGCTACACGGGAATGCTGCCTTCGGTTTACAAGGGACAATGGAAAAACCGCCAGGCGGATCAATAGCGGGATGGTGCAGGCATGTTAGGGAAAAAAATCAGGTTCCGAAAAATCGTGAACGATATTCCGATCAACCTCAAGTTTATTTTGATCTATTTGCTCGGCGTTTTGCTGCCGATCGCCGTCATTCATCTCGTTTTTATGGACCGGATGTCCGAGCTGATCAAGCAGCGGGAGGAGCAGAACCTCGAGGTGTCGCTCGAGCGGGCCCGGAAGGACATCCACGATTTCGTGGACGGGGGCGTGGCCGTCAGCCATGCCTTGAACACGGACAAAGCGCTTTACGAGATACTGGACCGGACATACGCCAATCCGCTCGATTTTTACGAAACGTTCGACGAGCAGCTTCGCAACCGGGTCAGCAGCTACATTCCGGTCAACAACCAAATCCTGCGGATCGGCATATACACGGATAATCCGACGATCGTGCAGGGAGGAAATTATCAAATCATCGATCAGCAGGTCAAAAACAGCGAATGGTACAAGCTGTGGGAGCGTTCGAAGGATTCGGTCCTGGTTGCGGCCTACCGGGAAGCCGAGGCGAGCAACTCCTCCGTGATCGCCCCTTATCTGAGCGTGATCGAGCGGATGGACTATTACGACTATTACGACCGGTTCGAAAAGCTGTTGCGCATCGATATCGACCTGCGGAAAATTTATGACGTGATCATCCGCGAACGGGATTATTTGAACCTGTATCTGGTCAACGAAAACGACGAAATCATCATGTCGGCGGACAGCGGCTACCAAAATGCGGTCAGCGGCGCTTACCCCGTCTTCGACCTGTCGGACAGCGAAAAAAACAAGGACGTCCATGTCGTTTCGATCGGCACGGCCAAATACGTCAAGGGCTGGAAGCTGATCGGCATTACGCGGGGAACGCGGGTGAGCCAGGCGATGCGCGACATGCAGTGGTCCGTCGGGCTTCTGGCGGCCGTCATTACGCTGTTTACGTCCGTCTTCATCTACATCATGCTGCGCTCTTACAATTACCGCGTCAAAAGGTTGTCCCGGCATATGCATAAAGTGACGAACGAAAAGTTCGAGCTGATCCGCATGGACGAAGGCCAGGACGAGATCGGGGAACTGATCCGCAATTTCAACATGATGACGTCGCGCATCAATTCGTTGATCAACAACGTGTACAAGCTTGAAATTCAAAAGAAAAGCCTGGAGATGGAACAGGTGAGGGCCGAGCTGAATGTTCTCCAAAGCCAGATGAATCCCCATTTCCTGTTCAACACGCTGAACGCCATTCTTGTCGTATGCACCAAACACGAATATTCCGAGGTGACGGACATCATCAAAAGCTTGTCCAAGCTGCTGCGCAGGCTGCTCAGCTGGAAGGAGGATCTGGTGACGCTGGAGGAAGAAATCCGGTTCACGGAAATGTACCTCAAAATCGAAAAGTTTAGATTTAGGGATAAATTCGAATACCGCTTTGATGTCGACGAACGGGTTTTGAACTACAAAATTCCCAAAATGAGCATCCAGCCGCTGGTGGAAAACGCCTGCAAGCACGGCATTCAGGCCGTGGACGGGCAGGGGCTGATCACGGTCGGGGCCGCGATAGAAGGGGACCGGCTGCACGTATCCGTGTCCGACAACGGCAAAGGCATGTCCGCGGAAAAGCGGAACGACATCATGAAAGCCATCCAAATCGAAAACGTTTCAGGCAACAGCATCGGCATCCGCAACGTTTACCGGCGGCTGGAGCTGTATTACGACGATTTGGTTCGCTTCGATATTCAAAGCCGGTTGGACGAAGGAACGGAGGTTTTATTCGATATTCCCATGAAACTGTTGAATCAACGAGACGAACTTGCCGGGGGGAACGAACATGCGTTACAAAGTGCTGTTGATCGATGACGAGCCCGGAGCTTTGGAGGGCATGATGCTGTGGATCGATTGGGAGCGGCTTGGCTTCGAGATTTGCGGAACCTCCGGCAACGGGGCCGACGGTTTGAGCAAAATCAAAGAGCTGAAGCCCGATTTGGTCGTGACCGACATCCATATGCCGCTCATGGACGGACTGGAGATGATCGGCGCATGGCAAAAGGACGGGGACCGCAGCGTGATGTTCGTAATCGTCAGCGGGTACAGCGAGTTCGAATATGCCCGCCGGGCGATGCGGTACGGGATCAACCATTTTTTGCTGAAGCCGATCGAAGAGGAGGTGGCCGAAAAGGAACTGGAGGCCGTATACCGCGAACTTTGCAGGGAACATGAAAAACGGAGCATCAACCTCATTGCCGCACATGAAAAAACGGTGTGCCTGCTTAAAAAAGCGGCGATGGACGAACCGCTGTCCGAAGGCGATCTGGATGCGCTCCAACGTCTGTCCGCCGCGAAGGCCGCGTGGAATTTCTGCCTGGTGCAATGCGACCCGCCGGCTTATGCCCGGATGCGGGAAACCGCTGCGGCCCTGCTGCGGGAGCGGGAAGCGATGTACCTGATCGACATCGATACGCACAGCTTCGGGATCGTGTACGGTTATGCGCCGTTCCGGGGGTCGGAGGATGAAGCGTTCCGGATTCTCGAACGCCTGTCGGAGGCCTGCGCTTCATCCCGGGTGTTTATGGCGACAGGCATGGAGACAGGTACGCTGATGGAGCTGGGTCGGTGCTGCAAGACGGCCAAGGAGGCCGTTCTTTTCAATTTCTACGATACCGCTTACGGACGGATCCGCGCGTACGATTCGGTGAAGGACCAAACCTTCCGGTACCATTACGACCAGGTGCGCCTCATCGACCGGATGACGGGGGCCCTGAACGTTCTGGATGCGCCCGGTTTCGCCGAAGCGGTGGCGTCGGCCGGGCAAAGTTTCCGCAACGAGTGGGTCGAACCCGAAATCGTCAAAAAGTTCGTCATTCATCTGATGTATCAAATGATGGACTATTGGAAGGAGCTTGGAACGGAGCAGTCCGAAAGTCTCCTGGAAGCCTGCCGTCCGCTGCCGTTCGGAATGTCGGACGCCGTCATTCACCTCGACGATTTGATGGACAGCCTGCTTGCTTGCGGCCGCGGCACGATCGAACTTCTCGCCCGCGAACAGGCGCAGAAGTCGCAGGGCATTATCCAGGAGATCAATGAATACATCCGCGCCCATTTTCGCGAGCCTTTGACGATCCGCAAGCTGTCCGAAGTATTTTTTCTGCATCCGGTGTATTTGGGGCAGCTTTTGATTCGGAAGAACGGAATCGGCTTCAACGAGCTGATCCATGATTTGCGGATCGAAGAAGCCGCGGCGCTCCTGAAGCAGGGCAAGCTGAAAAACAGCGAAATCGCCGAAAGCGTCGGTTATGCCAACTACGGGCAATTTTTGAAGCACTTCGAAAAAAGAATGGGCATGAGCCCCAACGAATTCAAAACCAAAACCTAAACTTTTTGGGGGTAATGCTTTAATTGCGATATAGTTCGGTTTTGAAAGCGATTTTACAATAAGAGTAAGTTACTTGTAAGGGCTTCCAATCCCTGAAGTAACAAATTTTAGCGGAGGTGCTATACATGGGGGGCAAGTCAAAATCAGTGATCCGGCTCGGCATGATTATGCTGCTGTCGTTCAGCTTCATTCTGGCGGGATGCGGAGGAAGCGACAAGACGGCGACATCCGGAGACGCCAAGGCCGGAAACGAGGCATCGGGAGGCAGCGGCGAGGGGAAACCCGAACCGTTTGAAATTACGGCGTTCATCGGCGAAGCCGGCCAGCAGCCGACGCCGGACAACAAAATTTACAAAAAGATTAAGGACGAGCTGGGCGTAACCTTCAAATTCGAATTTCTGGCCGGCGACCTGAATCAGAAGCTTGGCGTCATGATCGCCGGCTCCGACTATCCGGACATCATGACGGGCAATACGAAATTGACGGCGGCAGGCGCATACATTCCGCTGGAAGACCTCATCGAAGAACATGCTCCGAATTTGAAAAAACATTACGAGAAGTACTGGAACATGATGAAGGATCCGAACGACGGGCACATTTACATTTTGCCCAACTACGGGGCCTACAACGGGGAAGTGAGCTCGACATGGTATTCCGGGCCGGCGTTCTGGATTCAGAAGGCGGTGCTTGAGGAAGCCGGATATCCGAAGGTCAAAACGCTGGACGAATATTTCGACCTGATCGCCAAGTATAAGGAAAAACATCCGAACATCGACGGCAAGCCGACGATCGGATTCGAAATTTTGAACTACGACTGGAAAAACTGGGGCTTGTTCAACCCGCCGCAGCATTTGATCGGCCATCCGAACGACGGCAGCGTGGTCGTCAACGACGGCAAGGCGGAAATTTTCGCCGACAAGGACTATGCGAAACGTTACTATCAAAAGCTGAACGAAATTAACGCCAAAGGGCTGATCGACAAAGAAACGTTCACGCAGAACTTCGATCAGTACCTCGCCAAAATTTCCAGCGGAACGGTACTGGGCATGTTCGACCAGCATTGGAATTTCCAAAACGCCGAAAACGCCCTGATCACGCAGAAAAAACATGAAAGAACGTACGTAGGGCTTCCGCTCGTGTATGACGAAGGCACCAGGGATTATTATTTGGACCGCCCGGCGCTGAACCTGAACAACGGCTTCGGCATCAGCGTGAACGCCAAGGATCCGGTGAAAATAATCAAGCTGTGGGACCGCCTGATCCAGGAAGATTGGCAGAAGATCCTCTCCTGGGGAATCGAAGGCGAGGACTACATCGTGAACGAAAAAGGCCGTTTCATGAAAACGCAGGAGCAGCGCGACAAATTTACGGACGCCACTTGGAAGCTGGCGAACAAAGCGGACACGCTGTACAGCTTCAGCCCGAAAATGCAAGGTTTCTTCAGCGACGGCAACGCGACGGATGGCGCGGCGCAGCCGGAAGAGTACCAGGCAGGCCTCGAAGAATACGACAAAAAGTTCCTGAAGGCCTACGGCTTCAACAGCTATGTCGATTTCTTCAGCCCGGCGCCGGAGAATCCGATCTATTATCCGGCATGGAGCGTCGATCTGGTGGAAGGTTCCGAAGCCAAAATCGTCAATACGAAGCTAAACGACTTGTCGACCAAATTTTTGCCGAAAGCGATCTTGGCAAACCCGTCCGATTTTGACAGCGTATGGACGGAATATACGAACGAGATCCACAAGCTGAACATTAAAGCTTACGAGGATCGGATCAACGAAGTTCTTCAATGGCGGATCGAGAACTGGTCGGTGAAGTAAGGCATCAGAAGCTAGCTGGAGGCGGGAGGCGCCAATGCGGCCTTCCGCTTTCTTAAATCCAAGGCTCGGTGGGGAGAAAAAATGATGGAAGAGACCTTAACGAAAAAGCCCGTCGTCCGCAAACCGAAAAAAGGGAAAAGGCAGCCGATAACCTGGTCCTTGATCAAAAACCAGCGGCAGTTGATCTGGATGTCGGTCCCTTTGCTGGCGTATATCATCTTGTTTTCTTACGTGCCGATCTGGGGCTGGACGATGGCATTCCAGGATTACAAGCCGGCCCTCGATTTTGCGGATCAAAAATGGGTAGGATTCAAGCATTTCAAGTTTTTGTTTCTGGATGACAATTTTTTGCGCGTACTTCGCAATACGCTCGCCATGAGCGTCATCAATCTGGTATTGGGGTTTGTGACGGCGATTGTTTTGGCGCTTTTGCTGAACGAAATTAAAAAAGTATTCTGGAAACGGACGGTACAGACCATTTCCTATTTGCCGCATTTCCTGTCCTGGGTCATCGTTACCGGCATCGTGGCGACAACCTTGGCTTCGGACGGCATCGTCAACGACGTTTTGATGAAGCTGCATTTGATTAAGGAGCCGATCCTGTGGCTCAGCGAAGGCCATTATTTTTGGGGCGTCGTCGGCGCTTCCCACGTCTGGAAGGAAGTCGGCTGGAACACGATCATTTATTTGGCCGCCATGTCTTCCATCGATCCGGCGCTGTACGAAGCCGCCGAAATCGACGGGGCCAGCCGTTACAAGAAAATGTTCCACGTCACGCTTCCGGGCATCAAGCCGACCATCGTCATTTTGTTGATCATGTCGATCGGCCACATCTTGGAAGCGGGATTTGAGGTGCAGTATCTGCTCGGCAACGGGCTTGTCGTGGATTGGGCGGAAACGATCGACATCTTTGTGCTGAAGTACGGGATAGCGCAAGGCAACTATTCGTTAGCGACGGCCGGCGGCATATTCAAAACCGTCGTCAGCGTCACGATGCTGCTGATCGCCAACTGGATTGCCAAACGACTAGGGGAAGAGAGGCTGTTATAGACATGGGAAACCAAACCATCACCCCGGGGCCGGTGCCGGCTGCTGCGACGTATAAACGGAGCGGGAAAAGCCGGATCGAGCCGACTCTTTTTCATACGTTCAACACAGTGTTCATGGTCTTGCTGGTCGTGGTCACGCTGTATCCCTTCCTGAACACGATCGTCGTGTCGTTTAATGCCGGCAACGATACGATTCGGGGCGGACTTTACTTGTGGCCGCGGCAGTTTACGCTGCAAAACTACAAGGCCGTGTTTGCGTCGGGAACGATCTACGACGCTTTCCTGATTTCCGTGGCGAGGACGGTGCTTTCCACCGTGCTGAACATCTTTTTGACGACGATGCTCGCCTACACGCTCAGCCGGCGGGAGTACGTATTCCGCAAGCCGATCACGCTTATATTCGTGCTGACGATGTATTTTAACGCCGGTTTGATTCCGGGATACTTCCTGATGAAAGATTTGCATCTGATCAATACGTTTTGGGTCTACGTCCTTCCGTCGATGATCAGCGCGTTTAATATGATCGTGATCCGCACGTATATCGGCACGATCCCCGAAAGCCTGGTGGAGTCGGCAAAAATCGACGGAGCGGGGGAGTTCAAAATTTTTTGGCGGATCATTTTTCCGCTGTGCAAACCCGTGCTCGCCACCATCGCGCTGTTTGTCGCCGTAGGGGCGTGGAACTCCTGGTTTGACGCCTTCCTGTTCACCTCGTCGCGGCAGGAGCTCAGCACGCTGCAATACGAGCTGATGAAGCTGCTGTCATCCAGCATGAACGCCAACAGCAACCCGGCCGTGGCCAACGGGGCCGGCATGACGCAGGATGCGGCCGTTTCGATGGTAACCCCGTTGTCGATCCGGGCAGCGGTTACGATCGTGGCTTCCGTGCCGATCTTGCTCGTCTATCCGTTTATGCAAAAATATTTTGTCGTCGGCCTGAACGTGGGAAGCGTAAAAGAATAAGCGGTATGCGAAAGGTGTACCTTAGCCCGGGAGGACGGTGCTTCCCGAAGATCCGAATCCATCGTTTTACGGAAAGCAGAAGGGGGAGAGGTTCATGAATCAATCAAAGACGGCCGAGGCAGCGTTAAAAGACGTGTTTGCGGACGATTTCAAGATCGGGGCGGCGGTCAGCTCCGGGACAATTCAAACGCAAGAGGAACTTTTGAAGCGGCATTTTAACAGCGTGACGGCGGAAAACGAGATGAAGTTCGAGAATATTCATCCGGCGGAGGACGTCTACGCGTTTGACGAGTCCGACACAATCGTCGATTTTGCGCGCCGGCACGGCATGGCTGTGCGGGGACATACGCTGGTGTGGCATAACCAAACCGGAGACTGGCTGTTTCAGGACGGGGACGGACGCCCCGCCGGCAAGGAGGTTCTGCTGGAGCGGCTTCGCTCCCATATCGAAACCGTTGTCGGACGGTACAAAGGCGAGATTTATGCCTGGGACGTCGTCAATGAAGCGGTCGCCGACGAGGGCGGCGAACTGCTCCGGCCGTCGAAATGGCTGGATATCGCAGGTCCAGGCTTTATCTCCAAAGCGTTTGAATTCGCGCATGAAGCAGATCCAAACGCCCGGTTGTTCTACAACGACTATAATGAATCCCATCCGCATAAACGCGACAAAATCTACGTCTTGGTCAAGTCGCTGCTCGAACAGGGCGTTCCGATCCACGGCATCGGCCTGCAGGCGCACTGGAACATTTTCGATCCGTCGCTTGACGATATCCGCGCGGCAATCGAAAAATACGCCTCCCTGGGGCTGGAGCTTCAGCTGACGGAGCTGGACGTGTCGGTTTTCAGGTTTGACGACCGGCGGACGGATCTGGCGGAGCCCGAGCCCGGCATGCTGGAACGGCAGGCCGAGGTGTACGAAGCGGTGTTCCGGCTGCTGAAGGAATACCGCGGGACGGTCAGCGCCGTCACGTTCTGGGGAGCCGCGGACGATTATACGTGGCTGGACGATTTTCCGGTGCGCGGCCGTAAAAACTGGCCGTTCCTGTTCGACGAGCGGCACCGGCCGAAACCGGCCTATGACCGCGTGGCCCGGCTTGCGGGAAAATAAATTTCCGGGAGTTCGAACGAAAGAACGGGTCTGAGGCCAAGGCGGAAAGAGGAAAAAGCCCGATAGAATGGAAAAAACGGTTGGCTGAAGCGCTCTGAAGAAGGGCGCTTTTTCCGTTGCTTCCGGATGCCGTGCCATGCGGAAGGCGCGACGCTCTCGTCAGCCGGCGCGTTTTTGGTGTACAATGCAGGCAGACATGGGGAGCTTCAAGGGGGAGAAGTGAGTTGTTGATACATTTGGGAAAAAGGAACACGCTGCGCAACCAAATCTTTCTTGGATTCATGCTGGTCATGTGTATCATTTTGGCGCTTGTCGGCTTTTTTATGTTCGACCGGGTGTCGGTGCTGCTCCGCAACAACGCCCAGAAGCATATTCAGCAGACGGCGGTGCAGGCTGCCGGACAGCTGGACGCGCTGCTGCAGCAGATCGACATGCTGTCGACGCAGGTGGCGACGGATGCGACGATTCAATCGCTGCTGGGCCGGGAGGTGCGGGGGGAGCGGGTCAGCTTCGCCATGCGCCAGTCGCTGCAACAAGAGGTGCGAAAATACGAAGCTTACACGACCGGAATCCGTTCGCTGGAGCTGTATACGACCGATTACCGGAGCCTGGTGCCCCTGTACGACCTCGAGCTTACCGACCGAGTGTCCGCCGCCTGGATCCAAAGGGTGGACCAAAACGGGGGCAAGCTGGTCTGGCTCGGCCTGGATCCGCTCGATCCGGACACGGTCGTCGCGATCCGGCAGGTCAGGCTGATGGACGAATCTTTTGCCCACGGCGGTTACGTGCTCGTCCGGATCGACAAAAGCTATTTTGCGCTCTCCGACATCCATTCCGCGACCGAAACGCAGGAGACGATGGGGTTGTTCGATGAAGCGGGCAGAAAAATATTTTCCAGCTTCGGGCCGGCGATCCTTTCCCGGCAGGTGCTTCACCGCGACGGGGAGACGATCGGGCTGGGCGGCGAAGCGTACATCGCCGTCGAACGCCAGTCCAAAAAAACCGGCTGGGATCTTGTCATTTTGACGCCGGTGAATTATACGACCGAGGGCATTTCGGTGCTGCGGACGGTCATTATCGTGTCCGGCCTCGCCGGGGCGCTGCTTTTCCTGGTCTTGAGCTTCATGCTGTCCACGATGATCACCCGGCCGATCTTGAACCTGATCAAAGCGATGCGCGGCTCCAGGTTCGGCAATTTGAAGCGCAATACGATCGACTCCTCCACGATGGAACTCCAGGAGCTGAACAACACGTACAACCAGATGGTGGATTCGCTCAACGAGCTGATCGAGGTCGTATACCAGAAGGAGATCATCCAGAGCCGGACGGAATTGAAAGCGCTGCAGGCGCAAATCAACCCCCATTTTCTGTTCAACACGTTGGAAGCGTTCTATTGGGCGTTGGAGGATCAGGGGGAGGAAGAGCTGGCGCAAATCGTCGTGGCCATGTCCGGCCTGTTCCGGTACGTCATTAACCGGTCCGACGACGAAGAGTGGGTAACGATCGGGGACGAGCTGGATCATGCGGCCAGGTATTTGACGATCATGAAAATGCGCATGCTGGACCGGCTGGCCTGGCGGATCGACGCCGATGAAGCTTGCCGCATGGTTCCGCTGCCGAAGCTGCTCATCCAGCCGCTCGTCGAAAACGCCATTTTGCACGGCGTCGAGCAGCGTACCGGTCCGGGCATGGTCGTGCTGGAGGTACGGCCTTCCGAACGCGAGGGGTATACGCGCATTACGGTGACGGACGACGGCCCGGGAATGTCCGCCGACAAAATATCCTCGATCCACGAAGCGATGCGGGAAGGTTACATGAGCTCCTCCAAAGGGAAGGGCGTCGGCATCGTCAACGTGGAGCGGCGGCTTCGGCTGTATTACATGGACAAAGCGGAAGGGCTTTCGATTCGCAGCGAGGAAGGGAAAGGCACGACGGTTTCTTTGGAAATACCTGATGACGGAAAGGGGAGATCCCAATGAAAAATATTCTTGTCGTGGACGACGAACCGCGGACGAGGGAAGGCATCCGCAAAACGTTGGAGATGTGGTCCTCGGGACGTTACCGGATCGAAATCGCCTCAAGCGGCGGGGAAGCGCTGACTTGGCTGGAGAACCATGACGCGAGCCTGCTCGTGACCGATATCCGCATGCCGGAAATCAACGGGCTTGAACTCGTGGAGCGGATCGCCGGCATGCCTCATCCTCCGGTCGTCATTATCATTTCGGGCCATTCCGATTTCGAATACGCGCGCACCGCGCTGAAATTCGGGGTCGTCGATTATTTGCTGAAGCCGCTGGACAAAACCAAGCTCGTCCAGGCGGTGGAAACGGCGTTGCAGCGGGAGCAGTGGAACGGCCGGATCGAACGGATGCGGAAGCTGGTGGACCCCAAGCTGCTCGAAACGGTTCAGGAAGAAAAGGTCTACAGCCCCCAGGTCCAAAAGGCGCTCCAGTACATCGACGAGCATCTGGGGGAATCGGTCTCGCTGCGCGAAACCGCCGAACATCTGCATATGAATGCGAGCTATTTCAGCGTTCACTTCAAGGAGCAGACGGGGCTTACGTTCAGCGATTACGTCACCAGGCGGAGAGTACAGCGGGCGAAGGAACTGCTGACCGGCACAAGGCTGTCCATCGCAGAAATCGCGGAGCAGGCCGGTTACCAGACGCCCAAATATTTCGTGAAGGTGTTCCGTTCCCTGGAAGGGGTAAGTCCGGGGCAGTACAGGCAGCAGTGGCTGGACGAGGATGCGAAGATCCAATAAAAGTGGTATGAGTCCCAATCTCTCTGACCTTACGGCCCGGGCGGCGCGCTGATACACTTTAGGTAAGCGGTTGCAACCTGTCTACAGATAACGAAAAAAGGGGCTGTGAAAGATGTTCGGTAAAAAATGGGGCGTTTTGCTATTGACGCTGTGCGTCGCGTTGTTTGCGGCCGGCTGCGGCCAAAAGGACGAAGGTTCGAATGCATCCTCCTCCGCAGGCGGCGACAAGGCCGGCGAAAAAGTAACGATCAAGTTTATGCATTTATGGCCTGAAGGCGTATCCGCCGGGCAGAACAAAATCGTCAACCAGATCATAAACGACTATCAAAAAGAGCACCCGAACGTCACGATCAAGCAGGAAGTGCTCGACAACGAGCAGTACAAAAACAAACTGAAAGTGTTGTCCGCTTCCAACGAGCTGCCGGACGTCGGCGTGACCTGGGCGGCCGGATTCCTGAAGCCTTACGTCGAAGGTAACCTGTTTGCGCCGGTCGATGACCTGCTGAGCGGCGAGCTGAAGGACAAGTTCGTGGCCGGCACGACCGAAGCTTACGCGATCGACGGCAAAACGTATGCGCTTCCGCTTGAATTCAACATTGCGCCGATCTATTACAATAAAGCGATTTTCAAGAAATACAATCTCGAAGTTCCGCAAACCTACGAGCAATTTAAGGCGGTATCAAAAACGCTTTCCGACAACGGCGTCGCGCCGATCGCGCTCGGCAACAAGGACCGCTGGACCGGATCGCTTTGGTACATGTACCTCGCCGACCGCATTGCCGGGCAAAAAGCGCTTGCGGACGCGATCGCCGGCTCCGGTTCGTTCAAGGACCCGGGTCTCGTGCAGGCGGCCAAGGAAGTGCAGTCGCTGGTAGACAGCAATGCGTTTATCAAGGGCTTTAACGGATTGTCCAACGAGGAAGGCAAATCCGAGTTTTTGAACGGCAAAGCGGCCATGTACCTGATGGGCACGTGGGAACTGCCGAACTATACGACCAATGAAGAGATTCCGAAGGAATTCCGCGACAACGTCGGCTTTTTCAAATTCCCGACGGTGGAAGGCGGCAAAGGCAATATCGACAGCTGGGTGGGCGGCCCGGGCGTAGGCCTGTTCGTATCCCAAAATTCCGAAGTGAAAGAAGAAGCCAAAGCTTTTGTGGAGTATTTCGTGACCAAATGGGGCGAGCAATCGGTCACCGGCGCGGGCGTCATTCCGGCGACCAAAGTGGATACGTCTTCCCTTGATTTGCCTCAATTGTACATCGATCTGTTCAACGAAATGAATAAAGCGAGCAGCATTACCCTGTTTGCGGACGTACAAATGCCGGCCAACGCGGCCGAGACGCATCTGAACAACATTCAGGCGCTGTTCGGCAAAGCCGTCTCCCCTGAGCAATTTTCGGAAGAACATGACAAGGCGATTGCGAAGGGCAACTAACGAGAAGAAGGGTACGGGAGAAGCAAACACGCACTGAATCCGGCCGTCAGGCCGGATCAGTTTTTCCCGGCATCCTCATCCAGAAAGGAGACGGAAGCGATGGACAAGGTCATGTCCAACAAAAAAATGATTGCGCTGTACGTGCTGCCCGCGCTGCTGCTGATATTGGCCATAGTTTATATTCCGATCGTTTTGACCGCTTATTACGGGCTGAACGAGTGGAACGGCATCGGCCGCATGAAGTTCGTCGGGCTGGACAATTACGCGGAGCTGCTTGGGGACCGCACCTTCTGGAACAGCGCCTGGCATTCCCTGCTGCTTGCCGTTTTTTCGTGCGCGAGCTTGCTTGTTTACCTGGCGATCGCGATGGTGCTGGCCGCCCGGATCAAAGGCGCCAACCTGTTCCGGAAAATATATTTGATCCCGATGCTGCTGTCTTCGGTGGCCATTGCGCAGCTGTGGCTGCGGATTTACCATCCGTCGAACGGCATCGTCAACAGCGTGCTGGAGTCGCTTGGTTTTGCCAATCCCCCTGCATGGCTGTCGGAGCCGAAGCTGGTGCTGTTTGCCCTGTTCGTTCCGATTTTGTGGCAGTATGCGGGTTTCTATATTTTGATCTATTACGCCGCCCTCAAAAACATCCCATCCTCGCTGGAGGAGGCGGCAAAAATTGACGGGGCGAACTCCTGGCAGATCGCCTGGAAAATCAAGCTGCCCCTGGCCATGGAAGTGATCAAGGTGACGATCGTGCTGGCTGCGGTCGGTTCCTTGAAGTATTTCGATTTGATCTACGTCATGACCGACGGCGGACCCAACGGCTCGAGCGAAGTGATGGCGTCCTACATGTATCATACGGCGTTCCGTGCTTATGATTTCGGCTACGGCAGCGCGATCGGCTTTTTCCTGCTGGTCATCTGTCTCGTCGTGACCTGGATCATCCGCAAGCTGACCGCCACGAAAGATACGATTCAATATTCCTAAGGAGGGCCGCTTTATGACGTCCGAAGCTTTGTTGCCGCCTGCCCGGCAGATGTCGCCGAAGTCCAAGACGGGCAAAAAAATCGGTTACGGCGTCTTGTACATCGTATTGACGGCCGTTGCCGCCCTGCAGCTGCTGCCGCTCGTCTGGCTGTTCTTTTTCTCTTTGAAAAACAATCAGGAAGTGTTCAACCTCCCGCCGCTTTCGCTCCCGACCCATTTCCGCTGGGAAAACTACGAAAAGGTATGGAGCGCGGGCAATATCAGCGTTTATTTTCTGAACAGCGTATGGATCACGATCGCCGCGTCGGCCCTGACGATTATGCTGGGAAGCCTCGCGACGTTCGCCATGACGCGGATGAAATGGAAGGGAAGCTCGCTTGTGCTCGGCCTGTTTATGGTGGCGATGATGATTCCCGTCCATTCCACGCTGATTCCGTTGTTCAGCATGTTCAACAAAGCCGGGCTGAACGACAATCCGCTGTCGCTGATTTTGTCCTACGTGGCGTTTAACATGCCGATCACGATCATGATCATGCTCGGTTTTTATTACGCGCTGCCGCGGGAAGTGGAGGAGGCGGGAGTGATGGACGGCTGCTCCGTCAACCGCTTGTTTTTCCGGATCGTGCTGCCGATGACCAGCTCGGTCATTGCCACGACGGGCATCATCAACATGATTTATAACTGGAACGAATTCATTTTCGTCAACACGTTCATCAGCTCGGATTCGTACAAGACGCTGACGGTCGGGGTGCAAAACTTTATCGGCCAGTACACGACCGATTGGGGTTCGATCGGGGCGACGCTGATGATCAGCATTTTGCCGATCCTCGTCATGTTCCTGTTCCTGAGCGACCGGATCGTGGAAGGAATCGCCGCCGGCTCGGTGAAAGGTTAAAAAGAAACAAAAGCTTGCCGCGAAGATTGGTTATAGTCTTCGGGCAAGCTTTTATGCTGCCGGCAGGCGGCTTGCATAAAAAGTCCCTTCCAATAACACGTGGAAGGGACTTCATTGTATATAACGGAGGACTGGCGGTAAAGGGGGACCGAGGATCTGCCAAGCAAAAACGATCTGCCTGGGCAGACCGTCTTCGATGAACCAGTTGGCGCTTCTTACCGCGCGATATAGCTGAAATAATCAAAGTCCGCGTGTTGGCGGCGTCCGGACGTATCCTGGCACTGCATGCCGACGAACGCTCCCGTGAAGAACCCGCCGCCCTGGATGTAGTCGTCCGACAGCTTGGAGGAATCGAGCGTCACCGGAAGCGTCGTCCAATCCTTGCCGTCGAACGAATAGGAGTAACGATAAACGTCATCATCGACGTCGACGCGCAAGTACACGTATTCCGCCTCGTCCGGAATCGCAATTTCCCGGCCTTTCAGAGGCTGGTCGAAGACGAAGTTGTCGCAGGTGACGAGCTCCAAAATGCGGCCTTTCTCCTCGTTCCACGTGATCTGGCAGGACGTCCAGTTTTGCGTATTGTAGTAATTGACGAGCCCTGCGGATTGCTGGAAGGTGTCCGGCCTGAAGGCCACCTTGGTTTCCGCCGTAAACCGGAAGTGCTGCCAGCGCCGCGCCACGTAGGCCTGGGTGAACTTGGACGTCAGCGATTCCCGGCCGTACAGGCGAAGATGTCCGGGCCGGTCGGTCAGCGATAACGTCTCCGGTCCTAACGGAATGCGCAGATTTTGAAAATGCAGGTTCAGCACGCTGCCGTCGAAGTCGTCTTTTTCGGGAACATCCGGCTCCCAAGGCATTTCCGGCATGTCCGGTCCTTCGATCTCCAGGGCGGGGGAGTTGCCGCCAACGACGTAAGGCCAGTCGTTCCGCCATTCCAAACGCTGGATCGCCGTCTCCCTGCCAAGCGGGCAATACCCGCGCGGATCCAGGAGCGGTTGGCCTTCCCGCGGCAGCGGCCTGCCCGTCAGATGGACGAGGAACCATTCATCGGTATGAGTCTGCACGATCGAGGCATGTCCGGCTTTTTGCAGCGGATTCCGCGGCGTAGACCATGAAGAGATGAGCGGATTGTCCGGATGCACTTCGTACGGCCCGCGGAGATGTTTGGATCGGGCGATCGTCGCCTGATGGTCGTAACGGGTGCCGCCTTCGGCCGTCAGCAGGTAGTAGTACCCGTTGATTTTATAAAGATGGGGCGCTTCCGTCAGCTTGATGTCGGTACCCTTGAAAATGACTTCCGGTTTGCCGACGAGCGATTGCCGCTCGGCGTCGTATTCCTGCAGCACGATGCCGTAGAAAGGATGATGGCCGACGCGCTGGTCCCACATCATGTTGACGAGGTATTTTTTTCCGTCTTCGTCATGGAACAGCGACGGGTCGAACCCCGAGCTGTTCAAATGGACCGGATCGGACCATTCCCCGTCGATCGTCTCGCACGTGACGAGGTAGTTATGGCAATCTTTCCACTGCCCCTCCGTCACCTTGACGTCGGTGTAAATGAGCCAAAAACGTTCGTCTGCATAAGACAATTGGGGGGCCCAAATGCCGCCCGAATCCGGATTGCCCGTCATGTTAAGCTGGCTGAGCCGGTTAAGCGGTCTGGAAACCAGGCGCCAATGCTTCAAGTCTTTCGAATGGTAAATCCCGACGCCCGGGAACCATTCGAAGGTGGATACAGCAATGTAATAGTCTTCGCCTGCCCGGCAAATGCAAGGATCGGGATTAAAACCGGTAAGGATCGGATTTTGGATGATGGCCATCGTAACACTCCTCTTTCGAAGTCATTACCCATTCCTGTACTTCGGGAACGGGCTTCAATTTATGCTATAATATCTACATCTTATCAATGATATCGGGACGTTCACATATCCATTGCTGGCCGATATTTACCCATTTCGCCCAATCATTTCGAAACAACTGTCAACCTCAATCCCAAGGAGCTGATCGCGATGGAATTCGCCCCCCATCTGATGCGCAAGGAATATATGCTTCCGGATATCGATTCGACCTTCCGCGTGTTTGCCGCCCACTGGCGGACGGTCACCGGCGGATGGAGTTACCCGCTCCACCGGCATCCGCTGTTCGAAGTAAACCTTGTTCTTTCGGGGACCCAGGAAATGTGCGTAAACGGAAGGCAATACACGCAGCAGCCGGGCGACCTCATGCTGCTCAACCCCGGGGACCGGCATGAAAGCCGGGTCGTCGGCGGCGGGGAAATGACGTATTATTGCCTTCACTTCGACGTGGACGAACGGGCCTTTCGCGAGCTGTTATGCCAAAACCGCACCTGCTTTCACGAAGCGGGCAGTCCGCTCGCGGCCGCGATTCGCCCCGCCCTGGACCGGCTGCTGGCGTTAACCTCGGATGAAACGGCGGCTCGCGTGGACTCGCGGATGAGGATCCTGTCCGCTTTGTTCGAGCTGTTTGCGGGCATTAGCGGAACCCTTTCGGAGCAGGAGAGCGGCGCAGCCCACACCCGACACGCCCTGACGGCCTCGCAGATCGCGGCTTTGCTCGAACGGGAGGTCGAGCGGACGCTTGACGACGGCGGGCCCGTTCATATGGCGGGCATCGCGTCGATCGCTGCCAAGGTCGGCTACAGCACGTCGGCGATAAACCGGATTTTTACGCAGGCGTACGGCCTTTCGCCGCGGCAGTACATGTCGGCCTTGATGCTGAAGAAGTCCAAGCTGCTTTTGATGGACCCGGAGTTGTCCATCGAGGCCATTTCTGCAAGGCTCGGCTATCACAATATCGCGCATTTCAGCCGGCAGTTTAAACGCTGGACGGGGGAATCCCCGAGCCGGTTTCGGAGCAGGTATTATAAATAGGGCGCTGCCTGGCCAAGCTAAGGGTATGGTTGACATCAACATGCGATTTCACTATACTGACTGTAATCTTATATGCGATATGCGTTGAAAGAGCCCAGTAGCAAGCTTGGTCCCTGTTCCAGAAAGCCGGGGGTGGTGGAACCCGGCACACACCAAACGCCTGCGAATTACACTCTGGAGCATCCCGGGTAATGCCGGGCGGAGCCGCGAACGATATTTCGCGGATAGAGCGGCATCAACGGCGCGCGGCATGCGCGAACGGCCATTGGTGCAATGTGGGTGGTAACACGGTTATTCGATCGTCCCTATGTCTGAATAGACAAGGGGCGATTTTTGCTTTTTCAACGCCATCACGATGCGGTATAAGGGCATTTTTGACATTAAGGGAGTGTTTTTGCAGTGAATATTATCGACGAGCTTGAATGGCGCGATGCCATCAATCAGCAGACGGACGCCGAAGGCCTCCGGGAATTGACGAGCCAAAAATCGGTCTCGTTGTACTGCGGGGTGGACCCGACCGGCGACAGCATGCATATCGGCCACTTGATCCCGTTTATGGTGCTGAAGCGGTTCCAGCTTGCCGGCCATCGCCCGGTGATTTTGATCGGCGGGGCCACCGGCACGATCGGCGATCCGAGCGGGCGTCAAACGGAGCGTTCGCTGCAATCGCTGGAACAAGTGCAGGCCAACGTGGACGCGCTGACCGCGCAGCTGAAAAAATTGTTCATGACCGAAGGCGACAATCAAATCCGGTTCGTCAACAACTACGACTGGACGCATCAAATCAACGTCATCGAATTTTTGCGCGATTACGGCAAAAACTTCAGCATCAACGCGATGCTTGCGAAGGATGTCGTGGCCAGCCGGCTTGAAAGCGGCATTTCCTTTACCGAATTTTCGTACCAAATCCTGCAGTCGCTCGATTTCCTCCATCTGTACCGGCATGAGGACGTGCAGCTGCAAATCGGCGGCTCCGACCAATGGGGAAATATCACGAGCGGGCTGGACCTCATCCGCAAAAAGGAAGGGCCCGAAGCGAAAGCGTTCGGCTTGACGATTCCGCTAATGCTCAAAGCCGACGGCACGAAATTCGGCAAGACGGCGGGCGGCGCAATCTGGCTGGATCCGAACAAAACGACGCCGTTCGAGTTCTACCAGTTCTGGGCGAACACCGACGACCGCGACGTCGTGAAATATTTGAAATACTTTACGTTCCTGTCCAAAGAAGAAATCGAGGAGCTCGCGCGCAAGGTCGAAACCGAGCCGCATAAACGCGAAGCCCAAAAAACGCTGGCCGAAGAGATGACCCGGTTCGTTCACGGCGAGGAGCTGCTGGAGCAGGCCAAGCGCATTACGGCCGCTTTGTTCAGCGGCGACATCAAATCGCTGACCGCCGATGAAATCGAGCAGGGCTTCAAAGAAATGCCGACGTTCGAAGCGGCGAAGGAATCGAAAAACATCGTCGACTGGCTGGTCGATCTGGGCATCGAGCCGTCCAAACGACAGGCGCGCGAGGATATCAACAACGGCGCCATTTCGATGAACGGCGAGCGGGTGACGGACTTGACGCTGGAAGTGACGGCGGATCACGCGATCGGCGGCCGGTTTATCATCATCCGGAAAGGCAAGAAAAACTACAGCCTGGTGAAAATATCTTAAGTTAAAAAAGCGGAAAGCTTCCTAAGAAAAATGGTCATAGCCCCGTCAAGTAGACAATAAAAAAAGAGAAATTTTCATTAAGCGGCGACTTTTTCCCGAAATTCAATCGGGGAGAGGTCGCCGAGTTTGTTTTGGAAACGTTTCTTGTTGTAAAACGAAATGTACTCCGTAATTTGGACCCTTGCTTCCTCTAGATTTTGTGGCTTCTCCAAATACAACTTTTCGGTTTTAAGATGAGAAAAGAAGGACTCGACGCAAGCGTTGGCGATATTATAGCTGCTAGTACATAAAGCAAAAAGGACTTCCGGATTGATCGGAGGTCCTTTTTTTAGGTTAATTAGTAGAAATTGTCTCAAGGTATTCTTTATCATTGCGATTATTAAATAAAGTTACATTACTTAGTGATTTTTTTTTCTAAGGACCTGTAGCTTTCTTGAAGTTTATTTATTTCCTCTTTCATTGATTTATAAGTGGAATATACCGATGAACCAATGATGATAAGAAGAATGCCAGCAATAGGAAGGAGGTAGCGTAAAATATAAATATTATAATAATACATATCTGGGGTATCTGATCTTGTTGTTCTAGGAATAAAAAGTAATAAGCCTGCTATGATTAGTATAATTCCAACAATGATAGAAAATCCAAAGAACCATTTACTTTTCGATGAATCCAATAATATCACTCCTAATTAAAATAAAGCAGTTGAGTAAAAATACTAATATCGCTCAACCGCTTTGCCGAACAATAAATTAACCTTTGTAATTTGATAAATAATAAAGCTGTGGCCCAAAATCTTTTAAAGATGCCGTTGGGCTCACCTGACCATAGTAGTAAATATCAAAGGTCCAAAGAAATTTAGCAAGTGATTGATAGTTCTGTGTTAGTCCAGTATCAATAGTTGAAATTGTTGCATTTAATTGTAAAGTAATCATTATATTTATCCCAATATACGCCCTTGGATTTCAAAATTGCCATACCCGCTGTTTTAGGATATTGCCCGTTTTCTGGATAGTAAGATATGCTTTGCTCGTTTTCTTCTCGGGAATTTTTTTGAGAAAATGAAATTGGAATAGAGGCACTTGCTAATTTTCCTGCAAGTCCAATTCCTAAGTCAAACGATACGTCTGCAACCCCTGTTTGTTTTGAATACGTTCCTGTCCACTTAGAGTAGTTCACGGTTGTATTATATCCTGGTGCAATATGACCTTTCAAATCATTTACTGATGCTTTGCCATTGTGAATAGTAAAATTGGAAGTATTGGAATATAACGCGCTGTCTATATAAGTACTTTCTTTTAGGGTCAGTGTTGTGTATGCGGTAGATACTGTCGCTCATTCATACAACAACGACATCACCCTTTTTCAAATCGACGCCGAGCACGTTGTTATCCTGTTTGACGGTACGGTCCATTTTGGAAATATTGAAGCGGTAACGCAGCATTTCCTTTACGGTGTTTGGCACCAGCTCCCGGTTCGCCGGACTTGCCCGTAGATCATATGCCCCATACTGGAAGCGGCCGCAATGACAATGCCGTGCTTCGGAGCAACAACCGCTGCATAAAAAAACGGTTCGATCGCAAACTTTTATAAAAGACCAACGAAAAGTGGGGACTGGCGTTGCAGCGAAACATGTTTGGGTATTCTGTCCGCATGATGCTTTTATGCTTTTTGTTTAACTGGGTATGGGGCGCTCAAACGGATTCGGCGTTTGCAGAACCTTCACTTCCCATCGTCGCCGACGAAGGGGAATTCGCCATCGAGGTTTATCCCGACAAACATCGGCTTATCGTCAAAAGAAAGGGCCTGATCGTCAAGAAATATGCCGTCGCGGTTGGAAACCCCTCCACCCCAACCCCGATCGGAGAATACAAAGTGGTTTACAAAGGAACAAACTGGGGACCGGCTTTCGGCCCCAGATGGCTTGGATTAAACGTTCCTTGGGGCATTTACGGCATTCACGGCACCAATAAAGCCTATTCCATCGGCCAGCACGCAAGCCACGGCTGCGTCCGCATGAACAACGCCGACGTGATTCGTTTGTACGACATGATTCCGATCGGGACGAAAGTCACGATCCACGGCCATGTCTTGGGCGAACCGCAACAAAATCCGAGAGACCTCGCCGAAGGCGACGTCGGCGGGGACGTGCAGCTCATCCAATCCCGCCTGAAAAGCGCGGGATACTTTCATGGCGCATGCGACGGAAGGTTCGGCCCTGGGACCACCGCCGCCGTCAAAAGATTGCAGCGCGAACGTCAATGGAGGCAGGATGGCGTCGTTTCGCGGAAAATTTACGAGGAGCTCGGATTGTGGGAGTAAACTGGATGGTTCAAACGGGCGGGTCAATGGATGGTGTCAGGACCCGACCGTTTGATTATAATGAGACATGTTCAGGTAGGACCCATGGTAGGAGGGGAAAGATGTTCTGGTTATTGGTGATGGCCGTGCTCGTGATGGCGGCCGGTTTTGTCGCAACCATGATGATCGGGCAATCGAAGAGCAATAAAGAGAGCGATCCGAATTACTTCAAGCACACGGGGAAAAAGTGGGGGCGCCTCAGCGGAATTTATGTCGCCTGCATCATCGTGCTTGCCGTCATCATGATTATGGTTGGAACGGGCAAATCATAAAAGGACACATGGAAAAACGGCCGCGCTTCGAACCGCGCGGCCGTTTTTATTTTGCTTTTTTTACGGTCGGGTAGGAATCGGTCAATCCGCGCAGAGCTTCGGCGAATTTTGCGATTCCCGGGCCGATCTCTTCCGCTTTTGCCCGTCCGAACGTAAACCTGACGTACCCCGAATCGGAGCCGTACACGCTACCCGGCACGAACACGACCCCCTTTTTGATCGCCTCTTCCAGCAGCTTGGCATCGCTCACTCTTGGAACGAGTCGGCACCACAGGTGGATGCCGCCTTGCGGAACATGAAAACGGACGGAATCCGGCAGTTCTTGTTGAAGAGCCTCGACGAGCAGGTCCCGCTTCCGCCGGAGCTGCGTGCGCAAACGATGCAGATGCGGTTCGAAATAAGGCGATTCCAGGAACCGGGCCGCAACCTGCTGCGGTATGACGCTGAGTCCGAAATCCATTTGCTGCCTGGCATCCGCAAGCCGTTCCACGATGGAATGGGGGGCGACCATCCAGCCGACGCGCAGGCCGGCAGCGGCCATTTTGCTAAAAGAGCCGATATGCAGAATCGAGCCGACCCGATCCATGGATTTCAGCGGCGAACGGGGGATGCCTGCATAATCCGTCAAGCTGTAGGGATCGTCCTCCACGATCGGCAGGCCGAGTTCGCTTGCGACTTCCAGCAGCGCTCCGCGCCTCTCGTCCGACAAAAGCGTCCCCGTCGGATTTTGGAAATTCGGGTTGACGAATATCATTTTGATGCGGTGTTTTTTGTGCAGCGAGCGGATCTCCTCCGGCAGGATCCCCTCCTCGTCGGCCGGAAGGCGGACCAGCCGGAGCCCTGCGGACTGGAACATCGGCAGCGAATAATGATACGACGGATCTTCGATCGCCACCGCGTCCCCGGGAGACAATAAACATTGCGTGATCAAATAAAGCGACTGCTGGGATCCCGAAGTGATCAAAATCGACGATTCCGTCGCCTGGATTCCGCGATACCGGTCCAGGTACGATGCGACGGCTTGCCTTAAAGGCATGTATCCTTGCGGGTGGTCGTACCCCAAGTATGAAGGATAGGGATTAGTTCCCATCAGTTCGGTCATTTCCTCGATCGGCGCCAAATCCGCGGACAACTCTCCGCTCGCAAAATCGATCAGCGCCGGGTTTTGCTGAAGCGCTTCGCGTATGCGCCGCAAAAACGGCAAGTTCGGCAAAAAACTCCCGCCTTCGGCATACCGCTTCCAGTTCGGGGTATGTTTGGGCACGGCCCCCCATTTGAATTTGCTTACCCGCGTCCCGCTCCCCGGCCGGCTTTCGATAATCCCCATGGAGCGAAGCTCGCCGAACGCCAAAATGACCGTGCTCCGGTTGACCCCAAGCTGTTCGGCCAGTTTCCTTTCGGACGGGAGCAGGCTCCCCGGAGGAAATTCGCCGTAAGAAATCCGCTGCTCGAGATGATCCGCAATTTGTTCGTAGAGCGGTTTTGGGTTATTTCGGTCGGGCTTCCACATCGTTTTTTCACTTCCTACGGCAAATAATAACTTGTCTTTGCTTATTATCATACCATCTGCCCGCGAAAAATCAGGATGCCTTTTTAACGTAAGGTTGACAATTCTTTGCCCGTTCGGCGGGGGGACAGCGCGCGGCAGTCTTTTTGCGTGGCTGCAGGCTTGGAGCCGAGGCCTTTTTTAGGCATAAAGAGGGTTGATAACCATTCAAAAAATTCGGCATTTTCGCTCCATGAAACGGGTAGGAGGGCTAGAGACATCGGCGCATAGGCCCTTTACAAGAAAATTATGGTTTGATAGAATGGCACTATTCTATTGTTAACCAATTTTAATATAATAGGTTGACGATTGGTAAGAGATCAAGCTCTTCGACGTGAACGGCCGGCGGTCGTCTTGATGCCGCCTTGTCTTCGGCTGCGCGGCATCGACCGGAAAACGATCCGGCTGAGAACCGGTCAAAGCGGTTTTATCCATAAATGATAAGGGGGATTCATTCCATGAACATGATTTCGGTCAACCCGTGGCGGGAGCTTGCCCAAAAAGCGCTGAACGGAGAACGGATATCGATGGAGGAGGCTTTGGCGGTGCTCCGATCCGACGACGATGAGCTGCTGCCGATCCTGCAGGCGGCTTTTGAGGTGCGAAAGCATTACTACGGAAAAAAAGTGAAGCTGAATATGATCATTAACGCCAAAAGCGGCCTTTGTCCCGAAAATTGCGGGTATTGCTCGCAATCGATCGTATCGACGGCGCCGATCGAAAAATACACCCTTCTGGACAAGGAAACGCTGTTGGCCGGGGCGCGCGAAGCCATGTCGCGCAAGGCGGGAACGTACTGCATCGTCGCTTCCGGCAGAGGCCCGACGGACCGGGAGCTGGATCAGGTGGTCGATGCGGTCAAGGAAATCCGGGAAACGATGCCGCTCAAAATTTGCGCTTGCCTGGGCCTGCTGAAGGAAGGCCAGGCCGAGCGCCTTGCGGAGGCAGGCGTGCACCGGTACAACCACAATCTGAATACCAGCCGAACGAACTATCCATCGATTACGACGACGCATACCTACGACCAGCGCGTGGAGACAGTGGAGAAGGTAAAAGCTCACGGGATGTCCCCTTGTTCCGGCGTCATTATCGGCATGGGGGAAACCGAGGGGGAAATCGTCGAAATGGCGTACGCGCTTCGGGAGCTGGACGCCGATTCGATTCCGGTCAACTTCCTGAATGCCATACCCGGGACTCCGCTGGAAAACGCGGGACGCACGGCGCCGATCAAAGCGCTCAAGGTGTTGGCGTTGTTCCGGTTCATTTGCCCGTCAAAAGAAATCCGCGTCGCCGGGGGGCGCGAGGTCAACCTTCGTTCCCTGCAGCCGCTGGCGTTGTATGCCGCCAATTCGCTTTTTGTCGGCGATTATCTGACGACGGCAGGCCAGGAAGTTACGGCGGATCACCAGATTATCGAGGATTTGGGATTTGAGATCGAGCTGAATGCCCTGTAAAAGGCCCAAGTTTCTAACGGATTGGGTCTTCGCAAACGGTTTGCCGAAATGTATAATGTTTACGAGGAGCGGTTCAGCATGCCTGGAGGCGTTGCTGCAACGTACGACGTTCTTTGGAAGCAAGCGGCGGCCGACTGAAAAAGAGGTTTCACCGGGGGTTCACGACTTTGTTCGGCGGATCCCCGGTTTATACATATCATATTTGAAAACGGTTACAAACCCTTCTTGATGACGGCCGCCGGCTCATGAATGCTCGATTGCGCTCCTGCTCCATGCTCCATTGTCTTTCAAAAATTGAATCGGCGGGGTGAACGTTAGTGAGGAAAATCAGTGTACTTTTGGCTGTCAGCATGTTTTTGTTTTTATTTTCTCCCGGGAATTTCGGCGCATCGGTTCAAAAAGCACGGGCCGAGACGGCCAACTTGCTGGTCAACGGCGGTTTTGAGCAGACGGCCTCCGCGCCGGACGCCAGCTGGAGCGGCGTGACAAGCCCGGCTCCCGCCTATTGGGCATTATGGATACCGACGGGAAGCGGCAAAGCCCCGAACCAGACCGCACGCGTGTACTTGGATTCAACCACGCGCCATGAAGGCATGCAGTCGATCGCCTTCGACGCGTTCGAAACGAGCAGGATATCCGTCAACCAAAAAGTGACGAACATTGCCGCGGGGAAATCCTACAAATTAAGCATGTGGGTGAAAACGGAGAACGTGATCGGAACCGGGGCCTATTTCAGGACGCAGTTTTACAATACAAGCAAAGTCGGGGACGGTCCGGCTTCGGCCAAGCTGCTGGGCACCAACGATTGGACGCTGCAGCAGGTCTACATGACCATTCCCGCAGGCGTGACCAAGCTGGTCATCGAACCGTTTCTCGAAACCGGGACGGGGAAAGTCTGGTTCGACGACGTAGTTTTGGAGGAATATGACGGGATCACGGGGCTGGCGCTGGATCAAACGGCCGTATCGATGGGGATCGGGGAATCCTTGGCGCTTGGATTGACGAAGACACCAGCCGATGCGGCGGATCAAACGGTCGTCTGGAGTTCAAGCAACCCGGATGCGGTTGCCGTGGATTCCGCGGGGAAGCTTTCGGCGATCGCGGCCGGTACGGCAACGATCACGGCAGCCACACCGGACGGAAGCGTCAAAGCGCAATGCCTGGTGAACGTCGAATCGGCCGAAACCGCCGAAGCTTACCGCCAATTGCGGCTCAAATGGGCTGAAAAATTAACGGGCGGTTCCGGGAACCTTGGCGGTGACCCGAACGTAAGGGAGGCCGTCGCCAGCATCGACGACAGCGTTTCGAATGACGCCGGCAGCGGGTATTGGGATCTTTTGAACCAAACGGAAGGCCGGACCTATTTGTGGAGCGACTTGAAAAGCGCGACGGACTCGGCGCAAATTTCAAGCGCCTACGGCAGAATCCGGACGATGGCCGTCGCTTATTCCACGCCAGGCTCAAGGCTTTACCATAACGCCGGATTAAGGGACGCGATCGTCGGCGCTTTGGACTGGATGTACGCGAACCGTTACAACGAGAGGAAAAGCGCCTACGGGAACTGGTGGGATTGGGAGATCGGCGCTCCGCAAATTTTGAACGATGCCGTCGCGCTGATGTACGACGAGCTGACGCCGCAGCAAATCGCCAATTACATGAAGGCTGTCGATGCGTTTGATCCCGATCCGAAAAAAGGGACCGTGCTGGGCGTCAAAGGTACGACCATGACCGGCGCCAATTTGCTGGACAAAGCGCTTGTCGTCACCGTTCGCGGAGTCATCGGCAAAAACAGCGCTAAAATCACGCTCGGCCGGGATGCCATCGGACCGGAATTTGCTTACGCGAGCCATGGCGACGGGGTGTACAAGGACGGATCGCTCGTTCAGCACTCGAATATCGCCTACACCGCGGGATACGGGGCCGTCTGGCTCAGCCGCGCCGCCGACATGACGTACCTGTTGAACGGATCGCCGTGGCCGGTGACGGATCCGAACGTAAACAACGTATACCGCTGGGTAACGGATACGTTCGAGCCCGTTATTTATAAAGGTTTGTACATGGACATGGTGAACGGCAGGGGGATATCCCGGGAAGGATCGGGCAGCGCCCGCGGCACGATCGTCACGCTTCTGCGGCTTGCCGAAGGGGCGCCGGCGGAAGTCGCCGCCTCCATCAAAAGCATGGCCAAGGAATGGATCAGCAAAGACACGACGTATGCCGACTATTATGCCGGTTTGCCCGTCTACGACTTGATCCTTGTGAAGCAGCTGATGAACGATGCGGCGGTTCAGCCGCGCGGCGAACTGGTCAAAAGCCGGGTGTTTGCCGGCATGGACCGCGTCGTGCATTTGCGGGAGGGGTACGGGTTCGGGCTAAGCCTGTTTTCCAACCGCATCTCCGCATTCGAAAAAGGAAACAACGAAAACTTGAAAGGCTGGTATACGGGAATCGGCATGACCTATGTCTATGACCGGGATCTGAAGCAATTCCGGGACGGCTTTTGGCCGACCGTGAACTCGTTCCGCCTCCCCGGCACGACGACGGACGGATCGGGAGAAGGGATGACGCCCGGGGAATGGAAAAGCTATATGAACACCAAAACATGGGTCGGCGGGACCTCGATCGACGGTCTTTACAGCGCCGCCGGCATGGATTTTTCCCTGTCGCAGGTCACGGGAAGCAGCCTTACGGGGAAAAAGTCGTGGTTCATGTTCGACGACGAAATCGTCGCGCTGGGCGCGGGGATCACGAGCACGACGGCCGGACCCCAACCGGTCGAAACGATCGTCGACAACCGAAAACTGAACGCGGCCGGCGACAACGCGCTTACGGTCAACGGGGTAAGGCAGCCGGACGGCCTCGGCTGGTCCGAAACGCTTAGCGGCGTCAAATGGGCGCATCTTGCGGGCAACGTGCCGGGTTCGGACATGGGCTATTATTTCCCCGGCACCCCGCAGCTTCACGCTTTGCGCGAATCCCGAACGGGATCATGGAGCCAAATCAACAGCGGCCAGTCCAAAACGCCGATCACCCGGAATTACCTCAGCCTGGCGTTCGAACATGGAACGAAACCCGCGAACGCGAATTATGCCTATATCCTGCTCCCAGGCAAAGACGCCGCCGCCACGGCAGCGTACAGCAGCAATCCTCAGGTGGAAATCATGAGCAATACGGCCGAGCTGCAGGCCGTCAAGCAAAAAAGGCTCGGCATGACGGCAGCCAACTTCTGGGTTCCGGGGACGATCGGTACGATCACCGCCAAAAATCCGGCGTCGGTTATGCTGAAGCAGACCGGCGGAGAGATTACACTGGCCCTGTCGGACCCGACCCAGCAGCAAAGCACGATCACGGTCGAGCTTCGCCAAGCCGGCCTTTCGCCGGTCGCGAAAGACGACTCGGTTCAGGTAACGCAAAACGGCGGCATAACAACCATCGTGGCGGATGTGAAGGGCTCCATCGGACGAACGCATACCGTGACGTTCCAAAACGTGTTGCCCTCGGCGGGCAGCCATCGGTATTTGGGGCATGAATGGCCTGCCGGCCAGGAAAATTAACGGCCGATCCCCAAAAAAAACGCAGCCTTGATCAAGGCTGCGTTTTTGCGCTTACGGACGGGATCGATGCAGGGGATGACAGCCCAAAATCAACCGGTATTCGGGTAGACGAATATCACGATTCCCATCCATGCGCATATCCTGGAATGAATTAAAGACGAGGAGTGAAGCCTTGATGAAATTATCATTGGAGACGGCGAAACGGCTGCTCTCCGCAGCGGAGCAAAAATCCCGGCAAATGGGCCTGGCAAGCAATATCGCGATTGTGGACGACGGCGGAAATCTGGTCGCTTTTCAGCGCATGGACCATGCCCGCCTGGCCGGAATCGGGATTGCACAGGATAAAGCTTGGACAAGTGCCAGCATGCAAATACCGACGGCGAACCTGTCGCAAGCGGCGCAGCCCGGCGGGCCTTCCTACGGGATCAACACCACCAACCGCGGCCGCGTCGTCATTCTCGCCGGAGGGATTCCGTTAAAAGTCGGCGAGGAGATCGTCGGCGGCATCGGCGTCAGCGGGGGCACCAGCGTGCAGGATGCCGAGATTGCCAATGCGGCAGTGCAGGCTTTTCAAGCGATGCAGGCAAATCCCGGAGGAAACGTTAACGTCCGCGCCCGCATCGGATCCGTTCGGTTTTAAGCCGGGTTATACCGTCGGAAGCTTTGTGCAGCCTGCCGCAGCCGCCCTTTCATAAGGGCGGTTTTCGTGTTGTCCGAGGGCATGGATGCGTTCGAGTTGCATCATTTTCCCAACCGCTTTCGGTCCGGGCTTTAAGGTTCGTTTAATCTTCAAAAGGTATACTTGCGCGTAACCGCACATGAAGGAGGAGTTTCCATGGGCAAACCGCGCATTGAAGAATGGACGCAGCTGAGGAGCCTTGCTTTTTTGGCTATCGTCATGCAGCACTCGATCGCGGAGTACATTTACAGGGCCGATATTGAACCGGCCGACTCCACGATGCTGACGATGATGTACCATCTGACCCGATTCGGAACGCCGACCTTTGTTTTTTTATCGGCCGTGCTGATGTTTTATAACTATGACGGGAAGCTGAATTATTTTGCGTTTATCCGCAAAAGGCTTGAGACCGTCTTCGTCCCATTCCTGTTCTGGACGATCGTTTACTGGCTTTACGTCCGCGCATTTACGCCGTCGTTCTGGCAAAAAGGAGGACAAGACTGGGGCAGCCTGCTGCGGGAGCTGGTCCAGCCGCAAATCGGCTACCAATTATGGTTTATTCTGATGATCATTCAATTTTATATTTGTTTTCCGCTGCTGGCCGCGCTTTATAGAGGCGCCAAAAACAAAATCAACCTTTTGGAGGAAGGAAGACGCACCGGGAGCGTTTTGGCGGTCCTGGCCTTCGTCGGCGCAAGTTATATCATCCTCCTGTATCTGTCCTACTACCGGATGGGCTACTGGGCAGGACAAATCGGAAGCCCTTGGGCAGCGTTGTTAACGCACCGCAGCTATTCGTTTCTCATGTACGGATTTTATTTTGTGCTTGGCGCGGTATGCGCCGCAAACATCGGGAACTGGCGGGCATGGTGCATGAAACTGCTGCCATGGTGCGGAATGGTTTTTCTGGGAATGTACATCCGTCTCGGCTATGACGTGCTGCGGGGCTCCGGCGAAACCGTCAACCTGAACATTTCCACGTATCTGAAGCCTTCGACCTTTATCATCATCATGGCCCAAATGCTGCTTTTGTACGGGCTGCTGCTTCTTCTGCGGGAGCGGAACCAAGCCTTTTTGCGCCTGCTTTCATGGATCGGCACCTATTCGTTCGGGGGTTATCTTGCGCATGCGTTGGTGATTTACGTCATCGCTTATTTTACCCGTCCCCTGAACCTTGCGGGCAGTCATCTGCCGTTTGCGCTGCTTACCTTTGCATTGACGGTTCTGGCTTCGCTCGGCATCAGCTATGCGTTGTCCCGCATGCCGGGGGCCCGCTGGATCGTGGGAGCAGGGCGCCGCAAGCCGCTTCGGGGCAACAAAGTCAACGATTACCGGGGCGATTCGCGCACCGTCTTCGGGGCAGGCAACAGGTAATACGACTGACCAAGGCAAGCTCCGGGCCATCCGGACAACTTCATATCAAGCGAGGATGCACCTCCGGAAAGAGGCATCGGCATGAACCGTTTCAGTTCGACCGGCGCATTTCCAGGGGTGTTTTTTTTGTTTCCCGAGTCCCATTGTGAATATTTCCCCGTCATTTAGAGGAATGTATCCCCTTACAAAATTTGCAACTAATGTATGATAAGAACAGACAGCATAAGTCGAACAGCGCATATGAAAAAACCATATTGAGGGGGATTTGCAAGTGAAAAGGTCTTCATTGATTCTTTTGAGCATGCTGGTCGTGTTTACGATGTTCCTGGCCGCATGCGGCAAAACCGAGGAGAAAAACACGGCGACCGAACAACCGAAAACGGAATCGGAAAAGCCGAAGGAAGAGGCGCCGAAAAAAGACGTATCGCTCCGCATATTCTCGACATTCGGCGGCACTGACGCCGCGCGCGAAGCCTTCCAGGCCGCGATCGACGAATTCGTGTCGAAAAATCCGAACGTCAAAGTTGAAAACGATACCATGTCGGCCAACGACGACGGCTTCAGAACGAAAGTCAACACGGACATGAACTCCGGCAACGAGCCTGACCTGCTGTTCTACTTCGTCGGCGCCGACGCTCAAGGCTTTGTGGACGCAGGCAAAGTGGTTCCGATGAACGACATTTTGGATGCGAACCCGGAATGGAAGGCGGGCTTCAACCCGACGGCGCTCGAAAACACGAGAATGCAGGACGGCAACATTTACGCCATTCCGTTAACGGGCTACTATGAAGGCTTATTCGTGAATAAAAAGATTTTTGCCGATAACAACCTGGAGCTGCCGACGGACTGGGATAAGCTGAAAACAGCCGTTTCGACTCTTTCCAAAAAAGGAATCATCCCGCTTGCGGCTCCGTTTGACCAATCGCACTATGTCATCGAACATTTTATACTCTCGGCCGCAGGAGCGAAGGGGCATGACAGCGGTCTGGCCAACGGCATCGATCCGAACTGGGAGAAAGGCTACGCTGCAATGAAAGAACTGTACGATCTGGGCGCTTTCCCTAAAGATGCGGCCACCATTGATCTCAGCATGGCTTCCAACTATTACGCTGAAGGCAAAGCCGCAATGATCATTGAGGGTTCGTGGGCGTCGGGAGCATGGAAAGACCCTGCCGTTATTGATAATACGACCATTCTTCCGTTCCCAGCCATGCCAGGCGGAGTCGGCACGGGCAAAGAAATTATCGGCGGTTACGGAAGCGGATTCTATCTTTCCAAAGCAACATACGATAATGCGGACAAGAAAGACGCAGCGATCGAATTGCTGAAGCACATGACTTCTAAAGACGTTATCGAAAAAATTTCCCTTGCCAACGGCGGTCTTCCGGCTGCTGCAGGCGTAGAGACCAAGGGCGCAACCCAAGTAGCCAATGACGGTTTTGCTTTGGCTGCCAGCGCACCTTCGGTAAGCAGACCGATCGACAACGTGGTTGCACCTGAGACGTTCTCGACGCTGCGTGCTGGCGTTGCTGCCGTCGTAACCGGCAAAAAGACTCCGGCCGACGTGTTGAAGGAAGCCAAAGAAATCGAGGATGCCAATAAAAAATAAGGACAGTTTCTACACGTCCTATAGAACGACATCAACGGATCGTTCATTCAATGAGCGACAAGAGAGAGTGATTTCCTGCTTAACAACGCCGTCTCTTTTGAGGCGGCGTCCTCTTTTAGGCACCTCGGATGCTATAGAAAATAAACTCAAGTGGTGATAAAGATGAAGGGCGATCGAAAGTATATCTGGATCTTTTTGTTCCCGATGGCTGCGTTTTTGACCGTATTTTTGTATTATCCGTTTTTCAAAAGCTTGTATTTCAGCTTTTACCGGACCAAAGGTTTTTTCGATAAAAAGTTTATCGGTTGGGACAACTACGAACGTTTAATTTCCGACAAGCTGCTGGGCGCTGCAACGCTGCACACGCTTGAAATCATGCTTTACGTCCTCGTTTTCCAGGTGGGGATCGCCTTGCTGCTGGCGGTCATGGTAGACAACATTACGAAGCTGAAGGGTTTTTTCCGGTCCGTGTTCTTTTTCCCCGTCGTCATTTCCGGTACGGCGATCTCGCTGTTGTTCGTGTTGTTTTATAACTACAATTTCGGACTGCTCAACAACGTGCTTGCCGGTTTAGGCTTCGAGAAAGTGCTGTGGCTCAGCGAGACCAATGCGCTCAAGGCGATCGCGGTTCCGACCGTATGGCATTACGTCGGTTTTTATTTCGTCCTGTTCGTGACGGCAATGTCCAAAATTCCCGAGGATTATTACGACGCTGGCAAAATCGAAGGCATTACCGGCTTCAAGAAAATGGTCAGGCTCACCATTCCGCTCATTTTGAGCGACATCAAGGTCGTCATAACGCTCGCCATCACGGGCACCTTGAAAGTATTCGATTTCGTGTGGGTCATTTCCAGGGCGCAAAACGGCACCGACGTGTTGGGGACATACATGTACAAAAAGGCGATGGTCGACCAGAACTTCGGTTACGGGTCGACGGTTGCAATTTACATGGTCGTGCTCGGGGTCGTGATCGCCTTGATAGCCAATCGTTTGTTAAAAAGCGAAGAAATCACATATTAAGCTGTTATTAGGGGTGTAATCGTTATGCAGCCAGCTATGAAGAGCAAAAAACGTTTCAAACTCAGCACGGCGCTGATGTACATCGTACTTTCGGCCTGGGCGATGACGACGATTTATCCGTTGTTCTGGATCGTCAACAACTCGTTCAAGGAATCCCGGGACGTGATGAACAAATCCTTTTCGCTCGCCCTGGAACCCGTGTTCATCAACTATACGACCGCATTCGACCGGATCAATATCGGCAGAAGCTACGTGAACAGCCTGATCATGTCGGGAGGCACGGTCCTGTTCGTGCTGCTGTTCGGCGGATTGGCCGCCTACGTCTTGTCCAGGTTTACGTTTCGGGGCAAACGGTTTATTTTCTCCATTTTGTACGCGACGTTGTTGGTGCCCGCATTCGCGACGGTCGTGCCTGTATATGAGCTTTTGATCAAAACAAGCCTGGTGAATACGTACTGGGGGCTGATTTTGCCGCAAACGGCCGGCAATCTGACCTTTGCGACGCTTGTCATTGCCGGGTATATGTCAACGATCGCCAAGGAACTTGAAGAAGCGGCATTTATGGACGGCTGCAACCGGTGGCAGATGTTCACGAAAATTTTCATGCCCGTTTCAAGGCCGGCGTTTGCGTCGGTCAGCATTTTCGTATTTTTATGGTCGTATAACGATCTGTTCTCTGCGCTCATTTTCGTCAACAAAGAGAAGGTTCGCCCGATCGTCGCGCTGCTCAGCGAAATCAGCTCGCAGTACGGAACCGACTTTGGCCTCATGGCGACGGCGGTAACCCTGACGGTCATGCCGATCCTGTTCATCTATCTCTTTATTTCCAAATTCATCGAAAAGGGCTTGACCGAAGGAGCCGTAAAAGGTTAGAAACGGGATTCATGCTTGAAAAAGGAATAAGCAATTTCAAAGATTCAACGATTAAACGGCAGAAATGTCGTTTTTTTCTTCATGTGCCGGTGGTTTGTTTAACCCGCCTTGGAGTGCCGGGCCCAGGACGCCCGAGGGCGGTGATCCGGGAGGATTTTGCAAGGATTGACAATGTTTTATCCGCAGTTTGACAGCATTTTTGGCGGAAGTATGAAAAAATAAAATTGTTTTCATAGATTCAAATTTTATTATTGACCAGCGTATAAAATCCAACATAATATTATCTGTATACAGATATTATTCTAAAAT
The DNA here is from genome assembly GCF_057546105.1 of Paenibacillus sp. YAE3. Taxonomy (NCBI): domain Bacteria; kingdom Bacillati; phylum Bacillota; class Bacilli; order Caryophanales; family Paenibacillaceae; genus Paenibacillus; species Paenibacillus sp. YAE3. The sequence continues at coordinate 475,557 of NZ_BAAIYF010000004.1, forward strand.
TTGTATTTTTCTTCCACCTAAGGAAACGCTGGCAAACGGCAGTTACTGACGAAAATTTACGGCTGATTGCAGGAAACAACAGCGATTGCATACATAGAGCTTTTTGCCGTCCGACGTCACGAAAGAGAAATACCGCCCGAATAAGAGCATGAAAAGCCTAAGAAGAGCATAGTTGAGCCGAGAGGATGGTAGAGCATCGACTCGTACCGATAAGAGCAACCAAAATGACAGGGAGGTAACCGGAATTCATGAATAGCACGGAATCAACGCAAATTTCCATCGAGGAAGCCAGGCAGAGGCTTTACCATATGGTGGATCAATACGGAGAGGTATGGAATCCCAAGGTGATCCGGTAGTCGATGGTGCTTGACGAACTGATCAACTGCTACAACAGGGCGATGAAAGATAAACGAGCGGAAAAACCGATCGCATAACCGGGAGGTTTTCGGCGTCTTTTTCGGGCTTATCTATCTTTCTGCGCTGCAATGAAGCAATTAAGCGTTAAATAAAATGCTTGCCACCCGGGTTCAGGTTGTAATACAATGCATTTAATTTCATTCGACGACACAAGCCATGAAGGAAAGAGTAAGCGGAGAACGTATTAACAGGGACGGCATGCCGGTAGACTGAGAGCATCCGAATCACCGCACCCGCCGAAGTTCATTCCGGAGCCGGCATCTGAACGTCTGTTTTCCGCAGACCGTAGGCATGCCCGTATACCTTGCGTTAAAAGGCCAGAAGTGAGATATGCCGCTATTGTTTTCGGGCATGTCTAATAAGGGTGGTACCGCGACTCCTCGTCCCTTGACGGACAGGGGTCTTTTTGTTTTTCAAAAATCGAATCCAAGGGATAAAGGAGAGACGTACGATGAGTCAAGGACGTTTGGAACAATTGCGCACGAAACTGGATGAGGTGAATCTGCAGCTGCTTGCGCTTCTGTCGGAGCGGGCCAAAATCGCCCAGGAGCTGGGCGTCGAAAAAGAAAAGCAGGGCGTCCCGAAATTCGACCCGGTCCGGGAGAAGGAAATGCTGGAGAAGCTGGTAGCCAGCAACGATGGGCCGTTTGACCATGAAACGGTACGGCATCTGTTCAAGCAAATTTTTCAAGCGTCATTGTCCCTTCAGCAGGTGGACCATAAGAAACATCTCCTCGTCAGCCGGAAAAAGAAACCGGAAAATACGCTCATACAACTGGGCGACGTCACGATCGGCGGCGGCAAACCGGTCATGATCGCCGGGCCGTGTTCGGTCGAAAGCTACGAGCAGGTCCGCACCGTCGCCAAAGCGCTCAAGGAGGCAGGGATGACCGTCATGCGCGGAGGCGCGTTCAAGCCGAGAACGTCTCCTTACGACTTCCAGGGGCTTGGCATCGAAGGGCTGAAAATATTGAAGGAGGTCGCGGACGAGTTCGGCCTGAAGACGATCAGCGAAATCGTGGACCCGGCGCATATCGAGCTGGCTTGCGATTATATCGATGTCATTCAGATCGGCGCAAGAAACATGCAAAACTTCGAGCTGCTGAAAGCCGCCGGCGACGTGCGGACGCCGATCCTTCTAAAACGCGGACTTGCGGCTACGTTGGATGAATTCGTGCATGCGGCCGAATACATCGTGTCCCGCGGCAACAGCCAGGTCATGCTGATCGAACGCGGCATCCGGACCTATGAGAAGGCGACCCGCAACACGCTCGACATTTCGGCGGTGCCGATCCTGAAGCAGGAAACCCACCTTCCGGTACTGGTCGACGTCACGCATTCGACGGGACGCAAAGACATTTTGGCTCCTTGCGCCAAAGCGGCGTTGGCCGCAGGAGCGGACGGCGTCATGGTCGAGGTGCACCCGGATCCGGCGACGGCTTTGTCCGACGCGGCGCAGCAGCTCAACATTCCTCAGTTCCATGACTTTTATGCGGAGGTGCAAAAATCGGGGCTGCTGTAAAACGGGCGATCCCGCTTTCGAGGCTCCCGAAGGGTTCGCTTCAATCCCCTTTTTCCCCGGCATAATTCGGGTCCCTCCAAGCATATATTTGTAGCTGGTTTAAGCCTTTTGCCGCTTTCCGTTCCATGAGACGGATCCGTTTTTCGAAGCTTGCAAAAGGCCCGGCTACAATAACGCTGAAGGGGGCTTTCGCATGAACGACGAGGCGCTGTTCGAACACAGGTTTTGGCTGCAAATTTTAGGGGATCATGCCAGGTTTATCTTCAATGGGCTGTCATCCAAGGAAACGGAGGACGTCCGGACGGCGGACCGGTTTATCCGGCAGTTCGACCAGCTGCTGGCGCAGTCGCGGAGCTTGGGGCCGGAGCAGGATTTGAAGCAGCTGAACGAGCAGGCATATCAAGCCGCGGCCGAGCTGCGGTCCTTCAAATTAAGCCTCCTGGACCGCGTGCTTCTCCGCCAAATCGATATCGGCTTATCCCCGACCTTCATCAACCACATGATCAACGAGCTGGAGGAGTACGAAAGGATTTTGAAGGAGCTGCTTGCGGGAAAGCCGGTGCCGCGTTATCATCCGCTGCATCACGACCTGCTGTGGCTGCCGGATGCGGCCTTTCATTCCGCGTCGATCGCATCCGATCTGGACGGGGTCGAAAGAAGGCTGATCCGCAAAAGCAAGGAATTCGAACAGCATTTTAATGAATTTTATTTAAAGGCGCTGGAGCTGGTCGGCTATTTGCGCACGTTAAAACCGACGTATCCTTCGATCAAAAAGTTCCATACCGACGTTGACGTGGAAATGTCCGCATTCATGGCGTTTCTGCTGGAGGTGGAGGAGCTGGATATCAGCGCCGAACTGTTGACCCGCCTGAACAAACTCGTTCCGGATCACATGTACAGGGAAGAATGTTATTATTTGCAGAAGCTTTCCCAGTTCGGGGAAGTGCCAAGGCCCGATTGCGATCCGGCCAAGCCGAGGGTGGAGTAGGGCCTGCGGCCGCGGGCAGGAGGTCCGGCGATAAGCTAAGGGAAGGTCAAGAAAAAACTAAGCCCCGCAAAAGGAGCAGCCGATGGTGCTCGTGTGCGGGGCTTTTTTGGATTGCCACTACCGTTTTTCGATGATCAGCGGCACGATTTGGCCTGCGTTGACGTCGATGAGGCCGCGGTCGGTAATTTTCAAATACGGGCTGACGGGCAGCGAGTGGGTCGCGATGGACATGATCGGGTTGTAATGCTTGTATCCAAGCGCCTGCATCGCCTCCCGCAGCTGCTTGACCGATTCGGCCGCCGCTCCGAGCGGCTCTTCCGTAAGGATGCCTCCGACAGGCAGATGCATGTTGGCCATCACTTCGCCGTCCAAGACGACGCAGAACCCGCCCTGCTGCCGGATGACAGTGTTTGCCGCCAGAAGCATGTCCGCCACGTTATGGCCGACAACCAGCAGATTATGGTTGTCATGGGAATACGTCGTGGCGACCGCGCCTTTTTGGATCGTATCGCCGTTTATGAATCCGAATGCTTTGCCGCCGTGTTTGCCGTAACGCTCGAACGTGGCGATCATGCCGCAGCCGGTGCCTTCCCATTTCAGGCGTCCGCCGACCGCGTCGAATTCGATATGGCTTTCCTGGGTAAACGTCGAGCCGTCCCGCACGGTCATCACCCGGCATAGATAGGTGCCGTCTTCCGCATCAACCTGAGCGGCGAAATCCGCTTCGTTCAGCTCGCTAAGCTGCACGCTCCGGTAAAAATGCTCCGGAAACCGGTACCGGGTTGCCTGCAGCGGGGATGGATTAGACGCCGAATAGGCTTCCTTGCCGTTTTTAAACACCGTTTCCAGCTGCATGCTCTCGAGATTGGCGATCAGCTGAAAATCCGCGATTTTCCCCGGCGCGATCGTTCCCCGGTCGTACAGCCGCATCCGGCGGGAAGGGGAGAAGGTAGCGGCGTAAATCGCCTTTTCGGGCGCCATGCCCATGCCGATCGCTTTGCGGACGATATGGTTCAGGTGTCCGCGGGCTTCGAACGAATCGGCCATCACGTCATCGGTCACGAAGCAGAAGCGTTCGGATACGTCGTGTTGGATGAGATAATCCATAATTTCCGGCGTCATCGACTTCTCCTGGATTTCGATAAACATGCCTGCGCCGATCCTTTCCTTCAGCCCTTCCACCGTCTGGTGCGTATGGTCGGAATCGACGCCGGCGGAGATGACGCGCTGCAGGTCCAGGTCAAGCAGCTTCGGCACATGCCCTTCGATGACCAGCTCCGGATGCCGTTCTTTCATATGCTTTAAAATCCGGTTCGTTTTGCAGTCCGGGTCGGCGATGATATCCACGTAGTTCATGATTTCGCCCAAACAGATGACGTCGCCGGTCGCCAGCAAAGCCTCCATGTCCTCGATTTCGATGGAGCCGCCCGAGGTTTCCAGCGAGGTGGCCGGAACCGAGCTTGGGATCGCGTAAAACATGTCCACCGCGCATTCCCGGCTTGCTTTGATCATTTCCAGCACCCCGCCCAGGCCAAAAACGTTGGCCATTTCATGCGGCTCCGGCACGATCGTGGTCACGCCGTTCCGAAGCAGCCCCTCCGAAAAGGAAGCGGGCGTGACCATCGTGCTTTCTATATGAAGATGGATATCGATAAAACCCGGGATCATGTACAGTCCGCTGGCATCGATCACCTGTTTGGCGCGGAACGTTTCTTCCCCGCGCGGGCCGATATACATGAATTTCCCGTCTTTGACGGCGACGTTGGCTTCCGTCCATTGCTTGAAGTAGCTGTTGTATACTTTGGGATTGAGCAGAAGCAGGTCTGGCTGCATGATAAATTCCCCCTATGGTTATTCGACAAGTACAAGCTTCTCCGATGGAAACAACAGGCGGATTTCCTGCCCATTGGCAAAGGGCTGCTGCATTTCCTTGTTGACCGTAAATTCGCCAAGCGGAGTGACGACGACATACTGGTAGCTGCGGCCCAGATACGTGCTGACCTTGACCTTGCCCGTCAGCACGTTGTCGCCGGGCTGAATTTCCGCAAGCGTTCCGGCGATGAGATCGTCGGGGCGGATTGCGCCTTTCATCGTTGCGGGCATGCCGGGCGCTTTGGCGGCGTGAAAATGGTAGTCCCCGCTGCGCAGGCTGTAGAACGAACCTTCGTCTTCGCGTTCCTCGAAAGCGATAAAATTGTTGAAACCGATAAACCGGGCAACGAATTCGGTTTTCGGATATTGGAAAATGACCGAAGGCTGATCGAGCTGTTCGATAATTCCTTTGTTCATGACGGCCACCCGGTCGGAAATGGAAAAACACTCCTCTTGGTCATGGGATACGTATATGGCCGTAATGCCAAGCTCCTGCTGAATGCGGCGAATTTCGACGCGCATGTTGACCCGGAGGTTGGCGTCCAGGTTGGACAGCGGCTCGTCGAACAGCAGCAGGTCCGGTTCGATCACCAGCGCACGCGCGATGGCGACCCGCTGCTTTTGCCCGCCGGAAAGGGCCTGCGGGAAGCGGCTCTCGAAGCCGCCCAGGCTGACGATTTCCAGCATTCGCATGACCCGTTTTTTGATTTCGTCTTCTTTGACCTTGCGCAGCCGCAGGCCGAACGCCACGTTGTCGTAGACGGACATGTGCGGGAACAGCGCGTAGCTTTGGAAGACGAATCCGAAATTGCGTTTGTTGATCGGGACGCGGGTATAATCTTTTCCCCCGAAGGCAAAGCGGCCGTCCGTGGCGTCGAGAAAACCGGCGATGAGCCGGAGCGTCGTCGTTTTTCCGCAGCCGCTCGGGCCCAGCAAAGAGATCAGGTGGCCTTTTTCGACGGAGAGATTGAAGTCCTTCAAAATGTATTGCTGGTCATAAGCGACCGATACGTTTTCAAGTTGCAGTAAAGACATCGTCTTACGCCTCCATTTATTGTTTGGTGAAGTAGGTCAGACCCAGCAGCCTTTCGATCAGGAACATGAATCCGGCGGTAATGAGCATCAGCAGCACCGAAATGGCCGCGATGGTAGGATCGAAATAGTTCTCGACGTACGTGAGCATTTGGATCGGCAGCGTGCTGACGCCGGGTCCTGTCATGAACAGCGAAATGTCCACGTTGTTGAACGATTCCAGAAAAGCGAGCAGCACCGATGCGATGATGCCGGACTTGATATTCGGCAGGACGATTTTGAAAAAGGTGGCCAGACGGCTGGAGCCAAGGCTGTGCGCCGCTTCTTCCACCGCAAAATCGAAGCCGGCGAGGCTTGCCCCGATGACCCGGATAATGAACGGCAGCATAATGACGGTATGGCCGATCAGCAGCGACGCATAAATCGGAATGTGAAAGGCGATCACGACGTATTTCAGCAGCGTGAAGCCAAGGACGATGCCGGGAATGAGCAGCGGGGACAGGAACACCGCGTTCAGCGTCTCCTTGCCCCGGAACGACGCGCGGTTCAGCGCGTAGGCGGCCGGAATTCCGAGCAAAATGGCCAGCACGTTCCCCAGCAGGGATACCAGAATCGAGGTTTTGAACGTGCTCATGAACATCTCGACTTCGAAAATATTTTGGTACCATTTCAGCGAAAATCCGGTCGGCGGGAACTTCAGGACCGTTCCCGGCTCAAAGGAGGTCACGGCGATAATGACGAGCGGCCCGAGCAAAAACAAATAGACGATAAAGGTAAACAGGGAAAGCCCCGGGTTTTTGGTTTTCATGCGTCTCTACCCCTTCGGTTTGAATTTAGCCGCCGCTTTGTTCATCAGCCCGATGACGACAAACGTGATGATCATCATGATGGTTGCGATGGCCGAAGCGGCCTGCCAATCGTTCAGCGTAATCGCGTTTTGGTACAAAAACGTGGCGACGACGCGTTTTTTGCCGCCGAGCAGGGCAGGCGTGGTATAAGCGGTCAGGCTGCCGACAAACACGAGAATGCTGCCGACGATCAGCCCCGGAATGCTGAGCGGGACGACGATTTTGCGGAACGCGGTCAGCCTGGAAGCGCCCAGGCTTTGAGCCGCCCGCACCAAATCGTGATCGATCGATTCCATGACGCCGACGAGCGTAATGAGAATAAGCGGCAGGAACAGGTGGACCAGGCCGATAATCATTGCCGCCGGCGTATAAAGAATGCTGAGCGGTTCATCGATGATGCCAAGGGCCGTCAGCAGATTGTTCACCAGACCGTTTTTGCCGAGGATGATCATCCAGCTGAAGGAGCGGACGACCGAACTCGTCAATAACGGGAAAATCGCAAGCGCAAGCATGATGCCTTTTTTGCGCGGCGGAAGTTTGGACAAATAATATGCGACCGGAAAACCGATCAAAATGCACAGCAAGGTGGTCATGACGCTGACGAGCAGGGTCGTGCCCAAAATATCGAGGAAATACGCGTCTTTAAAAAACTGCGCGTAGATGCCTGCGGTAAAGCCGCCGTCCTTGAAGAAGGTCGATCCGACCGTCAGGATGAGCGGAACGATCATGAACAACGTCAAAAACAGCAGGCCGGGTGCCAATAGCACGTACAAGTATCGCTTTTTCATGAATGCAATCTCCCGTTTTTAAATTTATCAAAGACGGAGCAGCCGTTTGCGCTTGATAAAATCAACCGCGCAGGACGCCGATCAAGCGGCGGATGAATTCTTCCGCATCGGCCTCCAGGCAGACGTCGACGTTCGGCTCCCGCTGCAGGCGGTTCTGAAAATCGCATACCGTTTGTCCGTCGCATAGTTCGCTTCTGGTTTCCACGTCGACGTAATGCCGCGCGGATCGGACCAGTTCGGGCCAGATGGCCGCCCCGACGGCCAGCGGGTCATGCATGGCGCAGGCCTGGACGCCGTTTCGCTCGAAATAGCGCTTCATATAATCCGCCGTGCTGGCGCGGACATAGCTGGCGATTTCCGAGGATCCCATGGCGTCGATATGCTCGCTTGACAGCAAAGCCGTGCGCGTCACGTCGAGACCGACCATCAGGAGGCGCGGAAACCCGGCCTGGAAAACGAGCTTGGCCGCCTCCGGGTCGACGTGCATGTTGTACTCCGCCACAGGCGTAATGTTGCCGTACGTTTGGACGGCGCCGCCCATGACGACGACTTCCTTCAGATCATGAACGAGCCCCGGATATTTGGCCAAGGCCAGCGCGACGTTGGTCAGCGGGCCGGTGGCGATCAGCGTCACTTCCCCCGGGTAACGCCGGGCCTGTTCGATGATGAAATCGGGACCGAACAGGCTCCGGTCGACGCGATCGGCAGGGCGCATATCGGCCAGTGCCCCGCCAAGGCCGTCCCGGCCATGGACCCGGTGCTCGAACAGCCGGTCGCGCAAAAGCGGACGGGATGCCCCGGGGTATACCGCAATGGAGGGCGCGGCGTGGATCAGCTCCAGTATTTTGCAGGTATTGGCCGTTGCCGTTTCGAGCGACACGTTGCCGTTCACCGTCGTAATCCCGAGCACGTCCAGCTCGCCGCTCCGGATCGCAAGCATAATGCCAAGCGCATCGTCGATGCCTGTATCTACGTCCAATATGGCTTTCTTCACGTGGATTCCCCTTTCGTGGCTTGAATAAAAAGGGCAGGGGCAAGCAGCCCCTGCCGTACAAATGCTGCACGGACCCGCAAACGCTTAGCGGGTGACTTCCCGGTTAAAGCGGTCGGTCCATGTTTTCAAATGGCTGTTCACGAACCCCATATCGAGCTTTTGCAGCTTCTCGACGACTTCGGGTCCGTAGGTTACGCCTTTGGCTTCTTCGGCCGTCAGTTTTACGTTTTTATTGGCAGGGGAATCGACCTTGGCTTTCGCCGCTTTTTCCTGTACCTCCTGGCTCAGCTGCCAGTCGATGAATTCTTCGGCCAATGCCTTGTTTTTGCTGCCTTTGACGACGTTCAGCGTATTGATGATGGCATAAGCGCCTTCTTTCGGCGTGACGAATTCGATGCCGGGAACGGCTTTTTGCAGGTCGCCCACGTACATTTGCATGATCGGCCCGGCAGCGGCTTCGCCTTGGGTAAACATGTTCACGAATTCGGAGGTTTTGCTGTAGTATTTCACGACGCTCGGATTCAGCGCGGTCAATCGTTCGAAAGCTTTGTCTTCGTTAAACTCGGCGCTTCCCGCAACTTTGGAGGCGGCGTCGACCATCATCGGGCCGCTGGTGGACGTGATGCTCGGCATCGTCAGCTTGCCTTTCAGCTCGGGTTTCCACAAATCGCTCCAAGACTCGATTTTCATGCCGGCCGCTTTCGGATCGTAGGCGATGCCGAGTTGGCCGACCGTATAGGCAGGACCGTATTCCTCCCCGTTTGGCGCTTTGGCGATGTCATAAATTTGATCCAGGTTTTTGAGGCGGCTGCGGTCGATTTTTTCGAAGGCGCCCGCTTCGATGCCCTGCTGCGCGTAATAATCCGACAAGTAGATGACGTCGACGTCGGAGCTTCCTTGAAGGATTTTGCTGAGCCGGTCGGCATTGTTTCCCGTTTCCAGAACGATGTCGACGTTGTGCGCCTTTTCGAACGGTTCATAAACTTCCTTATTATAGAAGTCTTCCGCAAAGCCCCAAGTCGAGACGACGAGTTTTTGCTTCTTGGCGCCGGACGAATCTCCTCCGTCCCCGTTTGTGCTGCCGCATCCGGCCAGGACAAGCGCGGAAAGGCTGCAGGCAAGTAGTCCTTTGATCCATGTTTTTTTCACGATGATTCACTCCCGTATAATTTTTGGTTAAATTTGTATATTTCAGAAAAAAGAAAAGCGCCCTAGGTAGAATGAATCTCTAACTAGAGCGCTTTTTCAATGTAAACAAAGAAATAGCGGCATCCGTTTGCTTTCCTGGCACGGGCAGTCCTTAAGATAAATCAAAAGGAAAGCGCCGCGGGTTATGAATCTGTTTTTAAAATAATGTTCGTGACCGCCCACTGCGTTGCGGGATCGTAGTCCCGAAGAAGAGCTTCGATCCGGAGATCCAGCTCATCCTCCAGTCGGGATTTCAGCTTTTTCTTGTAGATCATCGACATATAAAAGTCGACTTCGTATTTCAAAGCCGGAACCTCGCCTTCCAGAACGGTGGAGCGGGGAGAACGACGGTGCCGGGCATAAATCGCGATCGCCTCGGGATGGATGCTTGTCCTCAGCAAGGAAGTTCCAAAGCCGAACAGTTCCTTCGAGACATCATTGTATACCTGGCTCAGCTTCTGCTTGAATTCGTTGGAATCGGAATGAACCATTGGTCACCTTCAAACTATGAAATATTTTTGGTGATAAGGAGTTCACGAGATTTATAATACAAAAAAAACGAAGAATTATCAAGTTATTGTTCGGATTTTATGTGAATTACTCACTATTTTTATTAGGTATTTCCTTAAAAACGACTCATTTACGAACTTTTCTCGGGACGAGAGGTGTTTTTGCCGATAGAGGAACTATCGAAAGAGTAGCGGAAGACTCGGGAGGGGGAGCGGGCTTAACAAACGGCGGCGCGGGCCAAACGCAGGAAAGCTGGGCGAAAAACATTCTGGCGGGCATCTCGATTTGCGGAAAATATGGACCGGTTGAAATCTCCAAAAAACCTTATAACGACGGGGATTTCCTGCTTTTTTGCAAAACCGGAATGTTCCGTCTCCGAAAATATTGCGAAGCCGATCAAAAAATGTTGCTTGCCTTCGTTTGAAACGGCCCATTATGATGAATCCAGCGGAAGCGGGCCCGCAAGACCGCGAGACCGATGAAGAAAGGGGAAGACCATGAAAGCCGTTCGACAACCGGGCGGGCGCATGTCGTTCCGATGGCGCGACAATATGCAGCTCTACCTGATAATGCTTCCCGTTCTTGTCCATATTTTTATATTCAGCTACATTCCGATGTACGGCGTCATCATTGCTTTTCAAAATTATTACCCGGGAAAACCTTTTTTCTCGCTGCATGAGACCGATTGGGTGGGCTTTCAGCATTTCATCGATTTTTTTAACGGCCCGTATTTCGGCAGATTGATGCGCAACACGTTTTTGCTCAGCTTTTATTTTCTCGTGTTCGGTTTCTGGGTGCCGATTCTGTTCGCTTTGCTGCTGAACGAGTTGAAAAGCGGCGTATTCAAAAAATACGTGCAGACGGCCAGTTATTTGCCCCACTTCATTTCGAACGTCGTCGTGGCGGGCATGGTTTTGTCCTTTATCAATACGGACGGCATCGTCAACGCGATCGTCAAACTGTTTGGCGGCACGCCGGTGGCGCTGAATACCGAACCCGGCTATTTTACGGCGATTTATACCATCACAAGCATTTGGAAATCGTTCGGATGGAGCAGCATTTTGTATTTGGCGGCCATGTCCTCCGTCGATCCTCATTTATATGAAGCAGCCAAAATGGACGGAGCAAACCGTTTCAAGCAAATGCTCCATATTACGCTGCCGTCCATCCGGCCGACGATTTTTATTTTGCTTATTTTCGCGATCGGCAATCTGCTTTCGGCAAACAGCGAGTTCATCCTGCTTATTTACAACCCGATGGTATACGAGACGGCGGATGTCATCGGCACGTATTTGTACCGCGACGGTTTGCTGGGCGGAAACTTCAGCTCGGGGACGGCGGTCGGATTGTTTATTTCGCTCATTAACTTCACGCTGCTGTACATCGCCAATTCGCTCAGCCGCAAATATTCCGATTACGCCTTATGGTAAGGGGGAGTACGATGGCCGCCTCGGTCAGAAGAAATCCGAACAAGATCAAGCAGGGTTCTGTAGCGGTCGACATTGTTTTGTATGCGCTTGCGCTTTTTATTTGCCTCATTACGCTGTATCCTTTTTATCTCGTCATCATCATGTCCATCAGTTCGCCGACGGAAGTGGCAGCCATGAACGTGTTTTGGTACCCGAAAGGATTTTTTCTCGATTCCTATAAACTGATCGTCAGCGACACGAAAATGTGGTGGGCATACTCCAATACGCTCATCTACGTGGCCGCAGGGACGTTGTTGAACTGCCTTACGGCTGTTTTAGGCGCATACCCGCTAACGGTACGCACGCTAAAAGGGCGAAAATGGCTCGTCGCTTTCCTGCTGATCCCGATGTATTTCGGCGGCGGGTTGATTCCTTCCTATCTGCTGGTCAACAAGCTTGGATTGTACAATACGATGTTTGCGGTGATCATCCCCGGCATGGTCAGCATTTGGAACATCATTCTCGTCAGAACCTTTTTTACGACCATTCCGGACGGACTCAAGGAATCGGCATTTATCGACGGCGCTTCCCATTTGCAGCTGCTGTTCCGCGTAATTCTGCCCATTTCCAAACCGATTCTGGCGGTCATCGCCATTTATTCGGTCGTCGGCATTTGGAACAGCTGGTTCGACGCGCTCGTGTATTTGCCGAACGAAAAGCTGCACCCGCTGCAAATGTATTTGTACCGCGTCGTCGTGCAGCAATCGGTCGATTTGAAAATGCTGTCGCTTGAGGATACGAAAAATGCCGTGGCCAACATGCTTTCCAATATCCAACTGAAATACGCGATCATCGTGTTCACCACGCTGCCGGTCATTTTTACGTACCCGTTTTTCCAAAGGTATTTCATTAAAGGAGCGCTTCTCGGCTCGTTAAAAGAATAGGCTGCGACCATTCAAAGGGGGAAAACGCAATGAAAAAGTGGAAAAAACCGTTCGTATCCGCTATGATGGCGGTTGTTTTAATCATATCCGTAACCGCTTGCAACAGCGGCGGCAGCAACGGCGGCGGGGCCGACAGCAAAAAAGAGGAAGCCGGCGGCAATCCCGAAACCGGGCAGAAAACCGGCAAGCTCCGGCTGCTCGGGCCGGCCGGCTCGAACAAATATATCAAATTCGAGGACAGGGAGAAGTATCCGGTATGGAAGGAAGTCGACAAGATGCTCACCGATGCCGGCTTGCAATTGGATTACGAGCTGGTTCCGGCGGAGCAATACAAAGTGACCATTCAAACCCGGATGGCTTCCGGTTCTTCTCTTCCCGACATCGTGAATATCTCGGCTCTGGACAACACGACGGTACTGAATTTGGCAAAGCAGGGCGTGCTGCTTGATCTGAATCCGCTGATCGAGAAGTACAGCAACGGCAACATCAAAAAAATGTACAACGAGGAAATGACTTTCGCCAAAAAATCGACGACATCGCCTGACGGCAGCATGTACTGGTTTAGCAATCTGCACAAAAAAACATACCAGGGAAATATACCGGCCCCGGTATCCCTGACCATGCTGCTCCGCAAAGATTGGCTGGATAAGCTGAATCTTCCGGTTCCAAAAACAGCCGAGGAATATTCGCAAACCTTAAAAGCATTCCGGGAAAAGGATGCCAACGGAAACGGCAAGCAGGACGAGGTTCTGGTTTACGATCCAAGCGCGTTTAACGGCGCCATCGCTCAATGGTTCGGGCTGGGCACGGATATCACGGCGGTGGATGTCGAAAACAAAAAGGTGGTATCGCCATGGTATCAAGACGGCATCAAAGATTACTTCCGCTACCTGCAGCAGTTAGTAAAAGAAGGCGTTCTCGATACGAGCCTGATCGGGGCGACAGGGGAGCAAAAGCAGCAAAAAATGACGGAAAACCAGGTGGCTTCCTTAACCGACTACAACCTGGAAACGTACCAGGAGCCGACGATCAATGGCGGCGGCGAATTCCTGCCGCTCATGCCGCTCCAAGCGGTTGACAACATCACTCCGGCAGCCCAATTGGAACCGCCGTTCCTCGTATGGCAGAAATATGCGATTACGAAAGACTGCAAGGATGTGGAAGCCGCGATCAAGTTTTTCGATACGATCTATTCGGAGAAATACGCAGATCTTCTGTATTGGGGAATTGAAGGTCAAACGTACAAAAAGGACGCCAACGGGGCAAAAGTATATATCAACAATGTATCGGAAGAAGAGCTGGCCAAAATGGGTCAGGCCACGGGCCGTCAGCTGTTCGGGGATACCGTCTTCCCTCGCGTTCAATTCGCCAACCTCGAGTTTGAGCTGATCGACAAACCTCAGCACAAAATCGATAACGAGTTAAACATCCTGAACTACAAGCCGTATTTCGTCAACATGAACGACATGTATTTGGCCATCCCGGACGATCAGCAGCTCGAAAAGAAGACGAAAATTTTGACCAACTTGACGACGTACTCGCAGGAGCTTGCGACCAAGCTGGCTCTCGGTCAGAAATCGCTCGACAATTGGGATCAATATATCTCCGAGCTGAAGAAGCTCGGGCTGGACGATTTGATCGAAATCAACCAGCAGCTGCTTGACCGGTACAACAGCATCCAATAACGTTAACGGCAACGTCGAACATCCAATAGGGAAAATGGCGGTTATTCGCAAAACGCGCGAAAAGATCGCCGTTTTCCTGCTTTTGCTTTTTATCGTTTGCGTCATACCAACCGGAGGAGGGGTTGTTTTTGCGCTATAAAGGTTTCGGAAGCGGAACGTTCCGCAACATCTTTTTGTCGTATACCGCGATCCTGATCATTCCCATCATCGTATTCAGCTCGCTTAACGTGCAGCGGAACATGATGGAGGAAAAACAACAGCAGCGCCAAAAACAGGCGGCGGATGCCAGCCGGATCGCGGATCTCGTCGACAATAAGCTGAACGAGCTGAAAAACATGGGCAAAATGCTGGGCAACGAAGCCTGGGTGAAAAAGCTGATGCAAAATACGAACGTATACGATCAGGAATTCGACTTGTTCAAGATGCTGGAGATCCGCAAAAGTCTCGATAACGATATCAATTCGCTTGGCATCCTCTCCTTCGGCATGGTCGTGTTCCCCGAAAAAGGCCAGGTTTTGACGCCATGGGGCATTTATCCGGAAGACCGCTTTTTTCAGGGGGTCGCCGCATTCGACGGGCAAACGGAGCGGAAGCTTCAGGCCGCGTTGGCCGAGCAGCAGTATTTCAAGATCATGCCGCCTGTGGACATGAAATTATGGGGCAGCGGCAAGCGGGTCATTCCGGTGCTGCAAAGCCTGGAGGTCGTCAACCATCCGCGCGCGGTTTTGGTCCTTTTTATTGACAGCGCTTACTTTTCCGGTTATATGCATCGTTTTGCCGGGATCGAATCCAAGGAGATCGTCATGTCGTCGCATGGCGCCTTGATTTACCGCCAAACGCGCAGCGCGCCTGGAGACCTTCAGGCCGATTCGGGCCGTTATGCGTTTGAGCTGCCGTCCAAGGCCGGCGATTTGCGGTACACGATTACCTATACCGACAGCAGCGTGATCGGCATCAACAATCTTGTCGGCTCGCTGCTTGCGATCGCGATTTCCGTCGTCCTCGGCGCCTGCATGGCCTTTTTGCTGGCCAAGGTCAGCTACCGCCCGCTCGGCGCCCTGCTGAACAAGCTGTCTGCGGCGGTCCGGATGGAAGACGGGAAGGGCGGCGCCCCAATTTCCGGCTCGGAATACAGCTATATCGAAAAATCGTTCGACCGGCTGCTGCTCGAAAACAAAAACCTCCAGCAATCGATGCAGGATTACGAAAGCGCCGCGAGATCGAACCTGTTTCTGCGCCTGCTGAAAGGGTATTTTACGGATGATCAGCAGGTGAACGGGCTGAAAAAATTCGGCATCGGTTATACCGACGACATGTTTTATTGCACGCTGCTGATCAGTTTCCATGCACTCCGCGATTTGTCCGACATGGAACGGATCCGGAAAATCGAAATGATGACGATCGTGATCGTGGAACAGGCGATGAGCCGTCACCGGCTCGCGTACGAGCTGTTTGAGGTGACCAATGCGGACAAAGCGCTCATTCTTTCTTCTGTCGAGCCGCTTGGCAGCGAAGGGGAGCTGGAGAGCATCGCGGCCGAAATCGCGGGCGAGATCGGGCTGGCCTGCGGCTTTCAGCCGGACGTTTTATGCGGCACGGCGGAAAAAGGGCTGGTCGGCATCAGCAAATCGTATTATGCGGCCAACGAAAGCCTGCAGTATACCCTCTTCGCGAGGGAGCATCTCCCGGTGCAGAAGGAGGAGATTCAGCCAGGCGTCGATTATTATTATCCGACCGATTGGGAGGTTCAACTGATCAATAACCTGAAAATCGGCAACCTGGATACGACGATGCAAATCTTGCACGAAATCAGCGAGGAAAACAAAAAGCGGCGGCTGCCCGAACCGAGCGAAACCAAGCTGGTATCCTTGTTGATGGAAACGATGCTGAGGGTGCTGCATGAGCTGAACCTGGACACGTGCCTATACGCCAAGCAATTCGCGAGCCGGGCGGGAGCGGGGGACATCGGCGGGATGTGGAGCTACGTTTTTGAGGTCGGCACGTTAATTTGCGAACGGAAACGTTATGCCAATACCTCGCCTTCGCTTGCCGTCGGCAGCGAGCTGCTTCAATTCGTGAACCAGAACTACACCAGCGCCGACATTTCGCTGAAGCAGCTGGCGGAAAGATGCGGCATGTCGGTATCCCATGTCTCCAAAATCTTCAAGGAAGTGTCCGGCATCAACTTCTACGACTATTTATGCCGGCTCCGGATGGAAACGGCCAAGGAGCTGCTGCGGGAGAAAACATTCGGGATGGACGATATCGCCCGCCGGGTAGGTTACGAAAACGTCTATTCCTTCAAACGTGCTTTCGTGCGGTACGAAGGCATCAAGCCGGATGAATACGTGGAATCGGCGATCTGAATCAACCGCTCGCCTCGTCCATCTGTCGGCAACGATATTGGGCCGGCGTCATGCCGGTCGCTTTTTTGAAGGCGGTAAAAAAATGGCTTTTCGTCTGAAACCCGGCTTGCTGCGCGATTTCGGCAACGCTCATGTCGGTCTCCGTGAGCAATTCCTTTACCTTTTCGATCCGCATATTCAAAATATAATTGGACAGCGACATTCCGTAATGGTCGAGAAACAATTGACGGGAATATTTGGCGGACAACTCGATGTGGTCGGCGATGCTTTCGACGGATAGTCTTGGATCGTGAATGTGGTATCGACCGAACACCAGAAACAGCCCATTCAAAAATACGGTGTTCCATGTGACGCGCAGCCAGTCATTGGTTGAAAAGAAAAACTCGAAGTTTCTCCATCCTACCCATTGACTTCCCAATAGACCGTCTGAAAGCCGGTAATTCTGAAAGGCAAGCAAATGTCCCAGCATCGGCGTATACGCAAAGACAAGCAGGAACAGCATGCCGGGAAGCGCAAGCAGATACAGATAACGGTTCTTTGCGACCTCATGGATAAATCCGTGATGTCCTCTTTTATTGTTGTTCAATCATTCACCTCCCTGCGATCCATGGAATGAAGATGCCTTATGACACCATTATCGTAGCAGCGGTTCAAAGGCTTTGAATAGTTCTGATTGGTACGAAGGAGTTCTTATATGGCTGATGGGGGGGTATTCATTTTTCCCGCCAAGTTCTGTATCGATCTCGGAAGAGCGCTTGGTTATAACAAGATGAACGATGTATAAATCAAGGAAACGGAAGCTATCGGTTGTAAATGAATGATTGGGCAGGATCAGGGGCCGGAAACCGGCAAAAGCTATAAAAAAGGCCATGAATTCTATTGTAACCAACCTTTACAGTTCGTCGGCTCAGGCGTATATTCAACTCATTATGAAAAATCTTTGGTTCATGAATGGATTACGCTGAATTTTCAATCGCGAAAAGCGGGGGAACCACATCGGCACCGGCATGCATTCCGAGTCTCCATGGATATAGCCGGCTGCTTGGGGTGAATCGGATGAAGAGGCTGTCTTGGATCAGCTTTCCGTCCGTAGGGCAGCTCTCACGGCCCGAATCCGACAGCTAACCTCGTAAGCGTCGCTAGGAGAGAGGAGTGAAACTGTGAGTTGTCAACGAGCACAGGGTATCCGCTCTGTGTTTTTCTGTGCGAAAAAATAACATGAATGTCTATGATCGCTGAATTTCCGTTCCGGCGGAAAACGGGGGAACCGGCCGTGACAACCAACCGTTCGTCACATGGGGTGAATCTTGAAATCGCATTCGAGTAGGGCTACTCTTGGTCCGAATCCGACAGCTAACCTCGTAAGCGTGAGAAGAGAGGCTGCTTTTATACATGCCAAGCAAGGTTTATTTTGCCTTGCCTGAAGAAGCATGGAAAGAGGGTTCCTCTTTCCGTGCTTCTTTTTTTGACATGAGCATTTTGCCGAGGTTAACGAAGGTTCGACCCACATATAAAAAAACACATCGACAGACCATGCATAGCGGGAGGAGAAGGAAGTTGCCTAACATACAAGTGAATGGAACGTCGCTATATTACGAGACGCATGGCAGCGGGGTGCCGATCGTCTTTATTCACGGACATCTTTCATCTCATCATAGTTTTGAGCCTCAAGTGGAATATTTCAGCAAAAGGGCGAAGGTCATCGTCCTCGATTTGAGAGGTTACGGCAATTCGGGTAAATTGAATGTGGAAGTCGAGGAAATCGTCGACACCCAGTGCAGGGACCTGAAAGAGCTGCTGGATAAGCTCGGCTTGCCGAAGGTGACGCTGGTCGGCTGCTCGAGCGGCAGCCTGCTGGTGCAAAAATTCGCGGAAACCTATTCGGACCGCGTCAACGCGCTTGTGCTGGTGGATAGTTATTTTTACGGGCCGTGCGGCCCTTTCGGCACGAAAAACGGCATCTGGAAGCTGCTGGAGGCCTGCAGCTGGATTTCCTATTATCTTCCCGCCGAGTTTTTTCTCCGGTCGCTGCGCGTAACGTATCACAGGTGGATTCCGGCCTACAGCATTTTAAGGAACGAGCTGTTTCATAAACGGCCGACCGAGTCGATCAAACAACGGATGGCGCTGCTTAAGGCGGATATCGATCCGGTGTTGTCCCGGCTGCGGATGCCGGTGTTATGCGTGGCCGGCAGGCAGAGCGAATGGTTCGTCAACCAGATGAACAAGGCGGTGGAGCGGTTCGCCTGCGCCCAGAAAGCGGTGATCGAGGACGCGATTTATCCGAGCCATTTGTGCCAGCCGCGGGAATTTAACCGCATTCTGCTCAATTTTTTGATCGACCAAAAGCTTTTCCGGATGGAGCAGCAGCATTCGGGCTGAAAACGGCTTCCGCCGGCAACAATGAGGGATGTGCCGCTAGGTTCGGCGGAAAGCATCCGGCAAAGGTGATGACATGAATAAGGAATACAGGCAGCTGAAATCGCTGCTGAAGCTGCTGGACCGGGAAGAACGGTGGTTTACGTTCGCAGAGGTGGAAAGCGAGATGGGCGTATCGGACAAATCCGTCCGTAAGATCGTCGAGTCCGCCATCCCCCTGCTGCCCCCGTCCATGCAGATCGAGGTATCCAGGGGGAAGGGCATCATGTTCCGCCGGGACCGGCATGGGACAAGCATTCAGGAAGTTTTGGAACCGCTGCTTCGGGAAACGCCGTATTTCCGCCTGATGCAGCGTTTGTTCATGCATGACGGCAACACCTCCGCCGAGGAGGTAGCGGAAGAGCTGTATATGAGCTTTTCTTCGTTCAAAAAATGGATCATCCAGCTAAACCGGGACGAACTGCGCCCGTTTCAGCTGCGGATCACGTATTCGGCGCCGGCGCTGAAAGGAAACGAAATCCATGTCCGCTATTTTTTATGGAAGCTGTTCACCGAGGCTTATCCTTATACCGGATGGCCTTTTTCGAATGCCGATTACGCGCGTCTGGACGGCTGGGTGGCCGAGATCGAGCGGGAAAACGGAATGATTTATTTTTTGAACGCAAAACGGAGTTTGTCGTTCCTGATCGCGATCGTGCTCGAAAGGGTCAAGCAGGGGCACCGGGTTGCGCTTAAAAGCGGAAGCTACGCATGGGAACGCCATCCGTTTTTCGGGCCGGTCCTGAAGATGTCGGAAAAGCTGGCTGCGGCGTACGGCGTCGTGTTGCCCCGCGAAGAGGTTTATTTTTTGCAGTCGATGTTCAGCTTGAGCCAGTATCACGGCAAGGACGGGTTCCCTGTATTCGGGGGAAGGGCCCTTGCTTCGGAGCAGGAAGACGATGCAGAAAGCCGGATGTCCGGCCTGCTCATTTCGATTCTGGAAAACGCATTTCCGGCGCTGAACGCCAGCTCCCGTTTCCTGGCCGAAATCCGGGAATTCATGGACAAGCTGCGCATCGATAACGCCATTCCCGAGCTGATGGCCGTCTCGCACAGCCACCTGACCGGGTATATCCGCGACAAGGAGCAGCCGATCTATGCGGCGGTATCGGAATGCATGCGGCAATGGCAGCGGAGTTTTCCCGAGCTCATGTACAACGACTATCATTTGACCAAACTGACGTTTATGGTCAGCGCCAGCCTCCGGTATAAAAGCAAAAAGGCGTTTTTGATCATCGGCGAGGAGTTTTCGGTGCGCCATTACGTCGCGAACCTGATCAAACGGGAAATCGGGGACGACCTGACGATCGAAACCTCGATTTTGCACGGGCTGACCGATGACATCATCCGGGAGCAGCAGATCGATTTCGTGATCAGCACGATGCCCGTCTCCTTGACGAGCGTGCCGACCGTTCTGATTTCGACCATTCCGACGAAAAGGGACCTGGAGAACATCCGCCAGGAGCTGATGTCGTAAATAGCATGGTCCTTTTTCTTCCGTTTCCAACGGCAGCATTTGGGCTAGTTTCGGCCGCGGATTCCCTTTAAGATGACTACTGTAAGCGATCACAGAAACATCGCTCGCGAGTTTAATCCAAAGGGGAAATGCAACATGAGTATTCATCTGGGAGCCAATGCCGGAGACGTCGCGGAACGGGTGCTGCTGCCCGGCGATCCGCTGCGCGCCAAATTCGTGGCCGAACATTTTCTGGAGAACGTTCGGTGCTACAACGAGGTCAGGGGGATGTACGGCTTTACCGGGTTGTATAAAGGGGTTCCGGTATCGGTGCAGGGGACGGGCATGGGAAATCCGTCGATGAGCATTTATGCCACCGAGCTGATCCAGGATTACGGGGCGAAAAAGCTCATCCGGATCGGCACCTGCGGCGCGATGCAGAAGGAGCTGCAAATCCGCGATATCGTGCTCGCGCAGGCGGTTTCTTCGGACAGCAACATGACGGAGAAAATTTTCCTCGGCTGCAACTATGCGCCGTCGGCGGATT
The DNA here is from genome assembly GCF_057546105.1 of Paenibacillus sp. YAE3. NCBI lineage: Bacteria > Bacillati > Bacillota > Bacilli > Caryophanales > Paenibacillaceae > Paenibacillus > Paenibacillus sp. YAE3. The sequence goes on from NZ_BAAIYF010000004.1 coordinate 496,541, forward strand.
TCGGCCTGCTGATGAAAGCGTACCAGGAGGCCGTTCGCCGCAGCGCTAACGTGTCCGTGGGGAATGTGTACAATTCCGACGAGTTTTACAGGGAGACGATGGCAAGGCTTCATAAATTCATGGAGTTCGGGGTGTTGGCCGTCGAGATGGAAAGCACGGCGCTGTATACGCTGGCCGCCAAATACGGGGTTCGGGCATTGACGATCCTGACGGTGGGAAGCCAGCTGCTGACGGGCGAACGCTCCGCGCATAAAGACAGCGAGCAGTCCTTTAATCTCATGGCGGAAATTGCGCTTGAGACCATTATAGCGGACGCGTAGCGCTGTAGATCCGGAAAATATTGTGATTTAATTCACAAAAAATGGGGGAGACATCATGAAATATGTGATCGCTCTGATTGGACTTGTCGTCGTGCTCGCGCTTGCCTGGCTCGTCAGCTCGGATAAGAAGAACATCAAATTCCGTCCGATTCTCGTCATGATTGCGCTGCAGATCGTGCTCGGACTGATTTTGCTGAAGACAAGCATCGGGGAATTTTTGGTCAGAGGTTTTGCCGACGGCTTCGCGAAAATTTTGAATTTTGCGAACGAAGGCACGGATTTCGTGTTTGGCGGCATCGTCAACGAAGGCATCCATTCGTTTTTTTTCCACGTCCTGATGCCGATCGTGTTCATGTCGGTGCTCATCGGCATTTTGCAGCATTATAAAATCCTGCCGTTTATCATTAAATACATCGGCCTTGCGCTCAGCAAAGTGAACGGATTGGGCAAGCTGGAGTCGTACAATGCGGTCGCTTCCGCCATCCTCGGCCAAAACGAAGTGTTTATTTCCTTCAAAAAGCAGATCGGCCTGCTGCCGCGGCAGCGGCTGTACACGCTGTGCGCATCCGCGATGTCGACCGTGTCCATGTCGATCGTCGGTTCGTACATGACGATGCTCAAGCCGGAATACGTCGTGGCTGCGCTCGTCTTGAACCTGTTCGGCGGATTCATTATCTCCTCGATTGTAAACCCTTACAAGGTGCAGCCGGAAGACGATATTCTCGAAGTGCAGGAAGAGACGAAGCAGACCTTTTTCGAAATGCTCGGCGAATATATCATGGACGGCTTTAAGGTGGTCGTCATCGTCGGCGTGATGCTGGTCGGATTCGTCGCCCTGATCTCCATGGTCAACGGGATTTTCAGCGGCGTGTTCGGCATTTCGTTCCAAAACGTTCTCGGCTACGTGCTTGCTCCGTTTGCATTCCTCATGGGCGTGCCATGGAATGAAGCGATCAAAGCCGGAAGCATTATGGCTACGAAAATCGTGGCCAACGAGTTTGTGGCGATGCTCGACTTCGTGAAGGTCCAAGGGGAATTCAGCGAACGCGCCAAAGCGATCGTATCGGTGTTCCTGATCTCCTTCGCCAACTTCGGCTCGATCGGCACGATCGTCGGCGCGGTGAAGGGCTTGAACGAAAAACAGGGCAACGTGGTGGCCGGATTCGGGCTGAAGCTGTTGTACGGAGCGGCGTTGGTGAGCTTTTTGTCGGCGACGATCATCGGCCTCGTGTTTTAAGGAGAATTAAAAAAAATCGGCGCAGTTCATCCAGAGCCAATTCCGTCTAACCCCCGTAAGTAGCGATTTCGTTGCCTTCGGGGGTTTTGGTTTGGTCTTATGGAAGGGAGCAGCGATGACGAAAAAGCAAAAAAACCAGATCTGCCGGGAAGGCAATCTGGTTTTTAATATGTAATATTAGACATAAAGTGTATACCTATTTTTGGACCCAAGATAAAAATATAATACTACAGCCGAAAGAATAAGTCTATATTTTTTTTCGTTTTTCTCTATACTTAAGTTCATTCTTAAGGGGAAGAGAGGCGAAGACGCAATGTTATACGAAAGCGAAGCGGCCGAACGGCAGCATTTGCGGGACATCATAAATAAGCTTCGGGTGGCGCTGGCCGCGATGGAGGATAAAGTATCGGATGCTTATCAGGACATTATTGAAGCCAAAAAATATCTGTGGATCAACATGGCCCAGCTGGACCCGGCGGAACGCGCGGCAAACCGGGTGGACATCTCGTTGTCGATCGATGCGGGAGAAAAAGCTGTGGCCAAGCGGCAGCGGATCGGCAAGCTGGTCGGCTCGCCTTATTTTGGAAGGGTGGATTTTAAGGCAGAGGACCGACCGGAGGCGGATGCCTGTTACATCGGCGTGCATGCGTTCAGCGAAGAGGACGGCCAGCGCAACCTGATTTATGATTGGCGTTCGCCCATTGCGAGCCTGTTCTACGATTTCCATGTGGGGAAAGCCCGTTACGAAGCGCCCATGGGAAGAGTGGAAGGCGAAATGACGGCGAAAAGGCAGTACAAAATCAAGGACGGCGTCATGGATTACATGATCGAAAGTTCGATGAACATTAACGACGACGTGCTGCAAAAAGAGCTCAGCAGCAGCTCGGACGAAAAAATGAAAAACATCGTGGCGACGATCCAGCAGGAGCAGAACCGGATCATCCGGAACGAAACGGCGGGCGAACTGATCATCCAGGGGGTGGCGGGCTCCGGCAAAACGTCGGTTGCCCTGCACCGGGTCGCTTATCTGCTGTACCGGTTCAAAGAAACGCTGACCTCGAGCAACGTGCTCATCATTTCGCCGAATAAGGCGTTTTCCGATTTTATTTCGAACGTGCTGCCCGAGCTCGGCGAAGAAATGATCATGGAGACGAGCATGGAAGAACTGGCTGCGCAGGAGCTCGGAAGCCTCTGCCGATTCCAGACGTTTTACGAACAGGCGGCCGTCTTGCTGGAGGAGCGGGACGGGGCATTTGCCGAGCGGATCCGGTTCAAGGCCCGGTTGGAGCTGATCCGGGAGTTGGAGGAATTCGCGAAACATGCGGAGTCGTTTTTCTTTGAAGCCGAGGATATCGTGCTGGATCGCGTTACGATCGCCAAAGAGGTTGTTATGAACAGCTATCTAGCGGCGGCGGGGCTGCCCCTGCAGCAGCGTCTGGCCAAAACGGCGGCGGTCGTCGGCGGGCAAACCCGAACCGAAGACGGGGAGAGATTGACGCCCGCTGCCGTCAAAAAAATAAAAACGGGCGTGAAAAAAATGTTCGGCGCGCAAAACATGCTTGCGCTGTACAAGGCGTTTTACGATCATATCGGCAGACCGGAGATGTTCAAGCCGCTCGGAAAAAAAACGATCGAATTTGCGGATGTTTTTCCGCTGATTTATTTGAAGATGCTCATCGAGGGTACGGAACCGATGCAGCTCGTCAAACATCTGCTGGTGGACGAGATGCAGGATTACGCCCCCGTGCAATACGCGGTGCTTGCCAAACGGTTTCCGTGCAAAAAAACGATCCTTGGCGATGCGACCCAATCGGTGAACCCGTATTCCTCCACGACCCTCGCCGAGATCAAGAAGGTGTTTCAACGCGCCGAAACGGTGGAGCTGCTCAAAAGCTACCGTTCCACGCTCGAAATCACGAACTTCGCGCTGCAGATCAAACCGAACCCTGACCTGGTTCCGGTGGAGCGGCACGGGGAAGAGCCGCAGGTCACGGGATATGGCAGCATGCAGCAGGAGATGGACGGAATCCGCGCATTATGCCGCCGGTTTTTGAATGGGAAGCTCCATTCCCTCGGCATCGTCTGCAAAACCAAAGCGCAGGCCGAGCGGGTCGTCCAGGGGATCGGAGATCTGCACGCGGACGTGCATTTGCTGGATTTCGACAGCGACGGCTTCCGGGAAGGCATCACGGTCACCTTTGCCCATATGGCGAAAGGGCTGGAGTTCGATCAGGTGATCGTTCCGTTTGCCGACCGCGAAACATACTTCACAGAGCTGGATCGGAGCCTGCTGTACGTGGCCTGCACAAGGGCGATGCACCGGCTGCATGTGACGTATGCCGGGGAAATCACTCCTTTTTTGAAGCAGGTCGGCAAGTAACCGCAGTCCACGAGCGGCCCCCGGCATACCGCGGGCATGCGATGTTTCGGCCGCTCTCTCGTTGATCCGCATATTCAGGGTCCCTTTTCAAAGATTCCGTGCATACGATACCTCAGTGCTGCGCCGATGGTTATCTCGCAAGTCTTCCGATGTTTGCGCGCTTGCTTTCCTTCGGGGCGTTTTCATGGTATTTTTAAGCAATGCGGCAGATATGGATTTTTATGCACGGGGAGGAGATCTGTCAAACATGTTCGTTCAGAAGGTGATCAAAACAGCGTTGGGCTTTTGCGTGTTCCTGTCATGTTGGTTCGGAATGGGGAATCTGGCGGCGGATACGTCCTATGCGGCTTCCGGGAATGAGTATTATGTGGCCGTTACGGGCAGTGACCAGAATTCCGGCAGCGCGGACGCCCCGTGGAGAACGCTGCAAAAGGCGGTTAACAGCCTGGGTCCGGGGGACACGTTGTATGTCAGGGGCGGCGTTTATTCCGAGTTCGTGAACGTCAACGTCTCGGGGACGGAAACGGCCGGCATTGCCGTGCGGAATTACCCCGGCGAAACCCCCGTCCTTGACGGTTCGGGGCTGGAAGTGGCTTCCGGCAATCAGGCCCTGGTGTATTTGGCAGGCGTAAGCAACTTGACCTGGGAAGGTTTCGAAATCCGGAACTTGGCGACGTCGAGCTCCTCTTACGATCCGGCGGGGATCCGCATCAAAAACGGAGGCAGCCGCATCCGGATTTTGAACAACGATATCCATGATATCCGAAACACCTCCACGTCCGGAAACGCGCACGGGATCCACGTGCTGGGCAATACTTCGGTCCCGTTAACCGGCCTGACGATCAGCGGGAACCGGGTCCATCACCTGATGACCGGAAAAAGCGAATCGCTGACGCTTAGCGGCAACATCGACGGTTTTGAGATCACAAACAATAAAGTGTTCGAAAATAACAATATCGGCATCGAACTTGCCGGATTTTACGGCGCGTGCGCAAGCGGATGCGTGGATCAGACCCGGAACGGCGTCGTATCCGGAAATATCGTGTACGGCATCGATTCCTCCGGCAATCCGGCCTACGGGACGGGCATTCATGCGGCAGGGGGCATCTATGCCGACGGGGCGGCCAACATCGTCATCGAACGCAATCACGTGTTCTCCAACGATTTCGGGATCGAGCTCGCCAGCGAGAAAAAAGGAAAAGCGACGAGCCATATCACGGTGCAAAACAACTTCATCCACGACAACTACGGCGCCGGGGTGATCATGGGAGGCGCGGATTCGTCCAACGGCGGCGCGGCCGGCAACAAGATCGTAAATAATACGTTCGTGGAAAACGACGCATTGATGCAAGGATACGGCGAAATCACGCTGCAATGGAATACGGTGGACAATTTGATCGCCAACAATATCATTTACAGCAACAAGCAGAAGCTGTCCGTCAACAAAATCAATGCCAGCGGCTCCGGCAACAAGCTGGATTATAATCTGCATTACAACGCAAGCGGGGGGAGCGGCACGATTTGGAGATGGCAGGGGGTCACGTATAAAAGCTTGCCCGCCTTCCAGACGGCAACCGGCTTCGACATTCATTCGCTGATCGGCAACCCGATGTTCGTGGATATCGTCAATCGCAATATCCGGCTAACATCGGCTTCCGCCGCGGTCAACAAAGGCTCCAACACGTATGCGGCGGGACAAAACAGGGACTATGAAAACGGGCTTCGCATTCGTGAAGGCACGGTGGACATCGGGGCGCTGGAATACGTTGCCGGAAAGGATCCGGTATCGGCGCCCGCATTCAAATATGCCGCCGACGGAAATCCGGGCGAATGGCAGCAGGTTCCGGTCTTAAGCAAAGGCGGCGCGTACGCCTCCCTATTTAAAGCGGTAATCGAACAAAAGCGGCTCTGCATCCTCGTTCAGGGCAACGGACTGACGAAAAAAAGCCAATTTTTCTTGAATACGGACAATAACGACAAAACCGGTTTTAAAATCGGCAAGTTTACGCAAAGCGGCGCCGAATTTTTGCTTGAAAACGGAGTGCTGTACCGGTATACGGGAACCGGCGGAACGGATTGGTCCTGGAAGCTCGTCCGGACCTACAAAGGAACAAGCGATTATGCGGCAACCGACACGGCGATCGAAGCGTTAGTGCCGCTGGCCGACCTTGGGGTAACGGCCGATCAGACGATCAAAATCGGATTCGTCCTCAACGACTCCTCCGTAAACAAGCTTCCCGCCAGCGGCGGATTGATTGCGGTCCCGAAACCTGCGGCCAACAAGCAGCAGCAGAACTAAACGGATAACTGCCCTCCCTCCCAATCTCAGAAAAACTGAAATGGGAGGGAGGTTTTTTTTATTTCCAAAATTCGATAAGAACCCATTGTAAAACTTGAAGAAATGGGTTATATTTTCATTTGATGTGTAAGCCATAAGTCCTGCTATCATTTTATTTTTCTCTATTATCCCGGTAAGTAGTACATTTATCCCGGGGTTTTTTAATGAGATTTACCCTCGAAATGTCGGAGGATATGAAGGATTTTGAAACATTATCGGCTTATATGTCGTTAAAATAGATCGATAGGAGTGGGGCCATGAAGGTATTAATTACCGGGGGTTTGGGGTTTATCGGCTACCATGTGGCGGAGCGTTTCTCCAAGGAAGGCTACGAGGTTTATATCATCGATAACCTGTCCACGGGTACCAAAGAAGGCGTGCATTTCAAGCATAAATTGTACGAGCTGTCGGTAGAAGATACGAAATGCGAAGAGATTTTCAGGAACAACCGGTTTGATGCGGTCGTCCATTTGGCGGCACAGGTCAACGTCGTGTCTTCGATTGCCGATCCGAGGCATGATTCGGAATCCAACGTGCTTGGACTCGTCAACATGCTCAGTTTATCGCAAAAATACGGGGCGAAAAAATTCATTTTTGCTTCTTCCGCCGCCGTGTACGGAGCCAACGAGCATTTGCCGATTTCGGAATCGGAGCGGGCCAACCCGATCTCGCCGTACGGCATCAGCAAATGGGTCGGAGAGTCTTATTGCAGCAAGTGGAAAGAGTTATACGGCCTGGATACGCTTTGCTTCCGTTTTTCCAACGTGTACGGCCCGCGCCAAGGGAGCAAAGGAGAGGGCGGCGTCGTATCCATCTTCTTGGAGCGGCTGTTGTCCGGGCAGCCTTTATACATACGCGGAGACGGAGAGCAGACCCGCGATTTCATTTACGTCGAAGACGTGGCCGATGCGATTTACCGCGCATCCTACTCGTCGCTGACGGGAGTTTATAATCTATCTACGAATACGGAATGCAGCGTCAACCAATTGGCAGGCGAGCTGAAGGAACTGCATGGCGCCGCGGAAGTGGTCTATCAGGATCCGCAGCCTGGGGATATCCGCCATTCGAGGCTGGATAACGCCGCGGTGAAACGCGATTTGGACTGGACGCCGATGTACGGCGTCAAGGAAGGGCTTTTCAGGACGTACACCTGGTTCTCCAAACATGCCGCCGGGCGGGAAATGGCCGCCGCATCGGAAACGCAGCCGGGGTCCGGACGGGCCAAGATCCGGGTTTGGATGCCTCTTGTCGAAAATCTGGTCGCGTTTGCGTTAGCCGCTTTGCTCATCCTGAGCGACTGGAACGACACGGTTGCTTTTATCGATATCCGTTTGTTGTACATCGTCGTCATCGGCATTATTTATGGAAGCCGGCAGTCGATCGTGGCGGTCGCGTTATCCATCGGGCTTCTTATTTATGAAAAAATCGCGGACGGACGCGAACTCGTTTCCTTGTTTTACGATACGGACTTTTTCTTTCAAACGGCCGTGTACCTGTTCGTCGGCCTGGTCGTAGGTTACGCGATCGATCGGAAAAACCGCAAGCTGCAGGCGCAGCAGGAGCAAATCGTGCTTCTTGAGGACAAGCAGGCCTTTCTTACCGGCGTTTACAATGAAGTAAGGGCGGTCAAGGACGAATTGCAGGAACGGATTCTGAGCAGCGAGGACAGCTTCGGAAAAATTTATTCCATCACGAAAGAGCTTGAAAGCCTCGAGCCGGAGCTTATTTTTAACGCCACGTTAAACGTCGTCGAATCCATCATGAAAACGTCCGACGTTTCGATTTATGCCGTAAATTCGGACTTCAGCTATCTTCGTCTTGTCGCGCAATCGGGCGGGGAGGATAACGGCGCCAAATCTTTGAAAGTCAGCGAGCATGATTACCTCCGGGACCTGTTCGAAAACGGAAAACCTTTCGTGAACAAGCAGCTGCTGGATCATGCCCCTGCGCTTGCCGCGCCCGTGATGAACAAAAACGAGATCGTGGCGGTCATTTTCATTCGCAGCATGAAATTCGACAATTTCTCGCTGTATTATCAAAACCTGTTTAAGGTTACGGTCGAACTCGTTTCATCCTCGTTGTCCCGGGCATTGTCTTATGTCGAGGCCATGCGGAGCATCCGTTACGTCGACGGGACCGCAGTGCTTAACGCCGAAGCGTTCGCGGCGATTTTGGACAGCAAGCGGCAGGCGAAAGAGCAGCACAATACGCCTTATCTGCTGCTGGAAACGGATTGCGGCGGGATGTCCCTGAAGGCGTATGCGGACAAGCTCTCCGGCATTCTCCGCGAGACGGATTATATCGGCGAAGGCGACGAAGGCCGGCTGTACATCCTTCTGTCCAACACCGGACAGGAAGACGCCCCGCACGTGTTGAAGCGTTTTGAGCAGCATCAAATTCGGCTGCGTTTAATCGAAGAGGAAGCGGCGTCATGATCGAACTCGTCGTATTGGTATATATTCTGTTGTGTGCCGTCGTGTTATGGTTTTTTTACCGCCAAAATCGGCGCGAATGGCTGCTGCGGTGGGTTTGCGTCAGCGCTTTTCCTGTCATCGGGTGGCTGTTTCCGCTGTTTTGGCCGGACGCCTGGCTGCGGAGAGGCTCCAAAACCAACGAGGAATTGTTTGCCGAGAAAGGCAAGGCCGAGTTCGAACTGATGGATATTTACACGGAAACCCAGGCTAACCGGGATCGGGGCGTGCTGGCGATCGAAGAAGCGCTTGTCGTCAATGAGCACGCGGAACGGCGCAAAGTGATGCTGGAGGTGCTCAAGCAGGACGCGATGGCTTACATTGACGTTTTGCAGAAGGCGGTCAGCAACGAAGATACCGAAACCTCCCATTACGCGGTCAGTATGGTGATGGAAGTCAAGCGGAAGCTGACCTTGTCGATGCAGGAACTCTCGGTGCAGTATGAGGCGAACCGGAGGGATCCCGATTTGCTTAGAGCGTATGCAAACGTGATCCGCGACTACATCCGGAGCGGGTTTCTGGATGAGCGGACGCTGCAGCAATACAAATTCACCTATCTTGCGGTGTTAAAGGATTTGATCGAAGCGGCCCCGGATACCGATTTTGCCTTCGAAGAGAAAACGAAAACGGAACTTGAGCTCAAACGGTATACGGAGGCGGAGCAAACCGCAACGGCTTATTTGCAGCGCTGCCCGGACCGGGAGGAAGCCTACCTGCTATTGATTCAAGTTTATTATGAAATGAAGTCGCACAAAAAGCTGCTGGAGACGCTGGATTTGCTCAAGCAATCTCCTATCCGCCTGTCTCATCGAGCGCTGACCACGGTGCGATTCTGGTCGGAAGGAGCATGACATGAATGTAGATGTGAAGCTGAAACGTAACGTGTATATCATCATCGCCGCCATTGTGCTGATGGCGGTTGCGGTCCAGGTGTCGCGGTCCGAGTTCATCATGGAATTCAGCCAGAACCATGACCTGGCCAAGGATCGGCAGTCTCTGATCGCCTTGTCCAAACAGCAGCTGCCGGCGGATGCCGGCGAGCCGAAATATTGCGTCGTTTATGACGGCAACGATGAATACGGCGTTAAGATCAAAGATAACGCGGTAAAAATGCTGCAGTACATGAAAAAGAATACGGTAAGCGTCAATTCGGCGGAAGCCCCCGTGCCTTTCCAAAATTGCCGGATGATCGTCTTCGCCAATCAGGAACTGGATCCGATCCGCAACATCGCCGAAGTAAGCGATTATGTGCAAAACGGCGGGTATGTCATGTTCGCCAGCTCTTTGCAGCAGGACGACATGTTTTACAGGCTGTACCGGAAATTCGGCATCGTTTCGGTCGGCAACCAGTTTCAGAGCAACGGAATCGAACTGAAGTCGAACGTGCTGATCGGGGAAAGCGGGCTGCAAATGAACGAGCCCTTCATCAACAACACCTCAAGCAGCGTGGAGCTTGACCGGGATGCCGAGCTGTTGGCCGTCAGCAGCGAGGGAACGCCGCTGATGTGGAAGCGGGACTATGGCAAAGGCAGCTTTATGTTTTTTAACGGGACGATTCTGCAGGAAAAAATCAACCGCGGCCTGTTGGCCGGCGGCATCAGTATGCTCGAGCCCGACTTCGTTTACCCGGTGTTCAACACGAAGCAACTGTTCATCGACGATTTCCCTGCACCGATCCGCAGCGGGACGACGCCTTTGATTTATGATGCTTACAAAAAGGATATTCCCCGTTTTTACCATGACGTTTGGTGGCCGGACATGCTCAAAGCTGCCAAAAAGTCCGATTTCAAATATACCGCCGTCCTGATTCAATCTTATCTGGATCATGTCGAACCTCCGTTCCGTTATCCGGTTGACGAAGACCGCTACAATCTGATCTCGTACGGCAGGGAAGTGATCAAGAGCGGCGGCGAAATCGGCATCCATGGTTATAATCATCAGGCGCTGACGATGGACCCTGCCGTTGCGGGCGCCTATGAATACAAGACGTGGAAAAGCGAAGCGGACATGGCCGCCTCCATAAAGGAAGCGAACCGGTTCCTTCAAGAAGCGTTCCCGTCTTACCAAACCTATACTTACGTACCGCCTTCCAACGTCCTGAGCAAGGAAGGCCGCAAATTGCTCCCGGAAGCTTGGCCGGGGTTGGCCACGATCGCTTCGTTATACGAGGAGGACGCCCAGAACCTGTCCTACGTGCAGGAATACGAGATTGCTGCGGACGGCATCGTGGAGATGCCGCGGGTGACCTCCGGATACGTGGAAGCGCCGTTTGAGCGCTGGGCCGAGGCCAACACGGTCTCCTCGCTTGGGGTATTTTCGCATTTCGTCCATCCCGACGACGTGATCGACAGCGAACGGGGAAAAGGGCTGACGTGGGAAAAACTGTACGACCAATTTTCCTCCAAGCTGGAGAGGGTCGGAAAAACGTACCCATGGCTGCGTCCCATGACGGCAACCGAAGGGGCCAACAGTCTGGTGAACACGCTCACTTCCCAGGTGTCCTGGACGACCGAAGCGGACCGCATGACCGGGCGGATCACGAATTTCCGGGAGGATATGTACTTTATTTTGCGTACGGAACGAAACATCGGGCAGCTGAAACATTGCAAGGTGCGCAAAATCGATCAAAATACGTATCTGGTAACCGCAGAGAAGGAAAAATTTGAAATTGGATTGGGCGGTTGACGCAATATGAAAATATGTATCATTGCCGAAGGGTCATACCCATATATCACCGGCGGGGTATCGAGCTGGATCCATAGCCTCATCACGCAAATGTCCGAGCATGAATTCATCATTTACGCCATCGGCGCCGAAAGCAAGCAGAAGGGCAAATTCAAATACAAGCTGCCGCCGAACGTCGTGGAGGTCAAGGAAACGTTCCTCGATGCTTATTTGGACGAAGAAGTTCGCTGGGGCAGCCGCTTCCGCCTTTCCGCGGAGGAGCGGAACACGCTGCAGGCGCTCATTGGCGGCGAAGGCGACCTAAACTGGGATCGGGTATTTGCGCTGCTGCGCTCCGATAAATTCGTCAACGTTTCCGATTTTCTGGCGAGCAAAAACTATTTTGACCAGCTCGAGCAGCTGTGCCGCTTCAAATATACCCACGTCCCGTTCACGGAAATGTTCTGGACGGTCCGTTCGATGATTTTGCCGCTTCTTTTGGCGATTCGAAGCGACGTGCCGCAGGCGGATATTTACCATAGCGTATCCACGGGGTACGCCGGCGTGATCGGCGCCCTCGGCAAATTTTTGTACGGGTCGCCGCTGCTGTTGACGGAGCACGGCATCTATTCCCGCGAGCGCGAAGAGGAGATCATCAAAGCGGATTGGGTCAAAGGGTATTTCAAGGATCTATGGATCGAGTATTTTTACAGGCTTTCCGATTGCATTTATACGGCGGCGGATCAGGTCGTGACGTTGTTTGGCCGCAACAGGGAGATCGAAATCGAACTGGGCTGCCCGGCGGAAAAAATCCGCATCATTCCGAACGGCGTGCGGACGAGCGATTACGAGGCCCTGCCTTCCGCGCCGGAGGACGGAAAAATCCGGATCGGAGCCGTCGTGCGAATCGTGCCGATCAAGGACATTAAAACCATGCTTCAAAGTTTTGCCCTCGTCAAAAGGGAGGTGCCGAATGCGGAGCTTGTCATTATGGGGCCCGTCGAAGAGGACGAGTCGTATTATGAAGAATGCCTGCGGATGGTCGAAGCTTTGGAGGTCCAGGACGTCGTTTTTACCGGCGAAGTTCAAGTGAAGGAATATTTGGGGAAAATGGACCTGCTGCTTCTGACCAGCATCAGCGAAGGGCAACCGCTTGCGGTGCTGGAAGGAATGGCCGCCGGCAAACCGTTCGTCACGACGAACGTCGGAAGCTGCAAGGAACTGCTGAACGGAGCGGACGACGGGATCGGCCCATGCGGGCTCGTGGCCCCCGTCATGCATTATGAACAGATTGCGCAGGCGATCGTCACGTTATGCCGCAATGAAGGGCTGCGGAAGGACATGGGCAGAAATGCCCGGGAACGGGTGCAGCGCTACTACAAGTTTGAAGATTTTATCTCCGAATACCGCAAGCTATACGCAACTTTAGGGGGGGACGTACGCAGATGGCCGGAATCGGTTTTGAATTAAGGAAATTGTACCGGCAGCAGGGGCTGCTTAATAATGTTAAAGCATATGCGTATTCCTCCATTTCAACGGTCGGGCCGATGATTTTATGCATGTTTTTGGTTATCGTGCTGCAGAGGCTGATGTCCTACAGCGGCGGCACGCATTTGCAGTGGGAGTTATACATCGCGACGATGCAATACAATTTCGTGTTTTCGATTTTGATTACGAGCGGCCTTGCCATGCTCCTGACCCGGTTCGTGGCGGACATGATTTTCCAGAAGAAGCTCGATCACATCCTTGCTTCCTATTACGGGTCGCTGATCCTGATCCTGCCGGTCGGTTCTGTGGTCGCGTGGTTGTTTTTGCGGGGAGTGGAGGCCGGAACCGGTTATAAATTCGCGGCATATTTCCTGTTCATGGAGCTGATCGTGATCTGGATGCAGTCGGTTTATTTGTCGGCGTTAAAGGACTATATGCGGATCGTCCGCAGCTTTGCAATCGGCACGGCGGTCGCGATCGCCGCGGGCTGGGTGCTGATGAACGTGACGGGGATCGACCGGACGACGGGCGCGCTGCTGGCGATCGACATCGGCTTCATGCTGATTGTGCTGATGTCGAACCGCCATCTGGATCAGGTGTTTCCGCGCTGCGACGGCCGGATCTATTTCTCGTTTTTGTCTTATTTCAAAAAGTACCCGGCTTTGTTTTTGATCGGTTCGTGCATGTATGCGGGCATTTACGTCCACAGCATGGTGTTCTGGTTCAGCGATGACGGGATCGTGGTGGCGGGCAGGTACTACATATCCCCGGAATATGATCTGCCGGTATTTTATGCTTTTTTGTCCGTCATTCCGACCTTGGTCGCTTTTATCGTTTCGGTCGAAACGGAGTTTTACGAAAGATTTCAGGCCTACTACAAGCATGTGCTTGAAGGAGGGACCCTGCTCCAAATGGACGCTTCGAAAAAAGCGATGCAGCGGACGTTGATGCAGGAAATCAGCTTTTTGATGGAGGTTCAGCTGTTGTTTACGATCGTTTCCATTGCCATTGGCATGAAGCTGCTGCCGAGAATCGGATTTACGATGGCGCAGCTCGATTCGTTTAATATTTTGGTGCTGGCATATTTTCTTTTCATTATGATGTTTGTGACGCTGCTGCTCCTGTTGTATTTCGATGACCGGAAGGGCGCGGCGGCCATCAGTTCCCTTTTTATCGTGCTGAATGCCGGGCTCACGTATTGGACGCTTCGGCTCGAATATGACGGACTCGGGATGTTTTACGCTTCCTTGGGCGGGCTTGCCCTCGTCTTGTTCCGGCTGATGTACGTCCTCAAAAATATCGATTATTACACGTTCTGCTCGCAGCCGATGCATCATCAGCGCAAATCGATGCGCTTCGGCAAGCCGACCGCGACGGTGATGGTGATCGCTTCGTCCATGCTGATCCTCTCCGCCTGTTCGGAACCCGCCGATGAGCCGAAATCCGCAGCCGGAAACGGGGTTTCGCAAGAAGCGCCTGCCGCTCCCCAGCCAACCGGCATCGAGGAAGATAAGCGCATCTACGAACGGGATCAGGATGATGCCTTGAAGGCTCTGTACGTGACGGTGCTGCCGCCGAAAGGCGACAACAAAAAAGGCCTCAGCTGGTACGGCCTGAATCGGAACACGGACCGCTACAGCGAAGACAAGCTGAACGTCATCATGCAGGAAGGCGCATCGGACGGCAGCGGGCCGAAGTCCGGCATGTTCGGGTACGGCGCGGATCACGCCAACGGGAGCATCAGCCTGCGGGGCAATACGGCCCGCTATGCTTCCCAGAAATCTTACAAAATCAAGCTGTTCGACGAAGCGGGATTATGGCAGGACCAGCGGTCGATCAATTTGAACAAGCATTCGGCCGATCTGTCCCGCCTGCGCAACAAGCTGAGCTTCGATCTGTTCGAGACGATTCCGAATTTTACGAGCCTGCGCACCGGATTCGTTCATTTATACGTCAAGGATCTCTCGGAAGGCGGATCGAAGCAAACGTTCCAGGATTACGGCCTTTACACCCAAATCGAGCAGCCGAACGAAAAGTTTCTGAAATCCCACTGGCTGGATCCTTACGGCCAACTGTATAAGGTCACGTTTTTCGAGTTCCAGCGTTATTCGGAACAAATCAAGCTGCAATCGGACCCGGCTTACGACAAAAAGGCCTTCGAGTCGATTTTGGAGATCAAGGGCAGGGAAGACCACGAAAAGCTGATCCGGATGCTGGATGACGTCAATAACATGACCATTCCGATCGATCAAGTGATCGAAAAGCATTTTGACCTTGACAATTATTTGACCTGGCTTGCGGTAAACATTTTGACCGACAACATGGATACGGACGCGAACAACTTCTACTTGTATTCGCCTCTGAATTCGGAAAAATGGTATTTCCTGCCATGGGACTATGACGGCGGCTGGGGGCTGCAGCGGAATTTGAAGAGCATCAGCCCTTACCAAAGCGGCATCAGCAACTATTGGGGCAGCACGCTTCATAACCGGTTTTTCCGCAGCACCGAACATGTCGAACTGCTGAAAAAGAAAATCGAGGACATCTCGAAAAATTACATCAACAAAAACACGGTGGAGCAACAGCTCGCCAAATATAAAAACGTGGTGGAGCCTTTCGCCAAACGTTCGCCGGATGTGCAGTATCTCCCGGGCAAACTAAGCGAGCTTTCGAAGGATTACGAGCGGATCGTATCGACGCCGGAAACGGGATACAAGCTGTTCCTGGAAGATCTGGAAAAACCGAAGCCGTTTTACATGGACGAGGTGGACGAGCAAGAAGGAGGAGCCTACCGCTTTTCTTGGGAAATATCGTTTGATTTGCAGGGAGACGACCTGACTTACGATTGGACGCTGGCGACCGACCCGAACTTTGCGAATATCGTCGCCCAAAAGAAAGGGCTGGCGCAAAACAACGTCACGATCCCGAAACTTTCGCCGAACACCTATTATTGGAAAGTGGTCGCGCGCGATAGCAAGGGACATTCGCAGATTTCGTTCGACAGTTTCGAAGACGAGGAAGGCACCCCTTATTACGGCGTGAGGAAGTTCGAGGTGGATTAAATGGAGTTTCAGGGGAACAAGCTGCGCCATGAGTTGAAATATTATTTGCACATGCACGAATATTTGGCGCTAAGACATCGGATATCCGCTGCGATGACGATGGACCGGAATTCCGTCGACGCGGAAGGATACGGCATTCGGAGCCTCTATTTCGACGGGGTCCATCAGCATTCCTTATATGATAAAAACAACGGCATCTTCCGCCGGAACAAATACCGGATCCGCGTCTACAACGGGAGCGACGCAAAAATCACGCTGGAGCGGAAAAGCAAATACGGCGATTATATCAGCAAGGAATCCGCGCCGTTGTCCAAAGAGGAGTACGGGCTCATCCTGCAAGGGGATCCGTCATGCCTGTCGGCCAAGGAACATCCGCTGCTGAAGGAATTTTACGTCTCGCTTGCGCATCACGGGTTCCGTCCTTCCGTCATCGTGGATTATACCCGGGAGGCTTACGTGTACGAGATGGGAAACGTCCGCGTGACGTTCGACAAAAGGCTGGCCGCAGGCATCAACACCGTCGATTTGTTCGACCCGGCCCTCGTTTTGGAAGAAGCGTTGTCTCCGGCGCTGACCATCATGGAGATCAAATACGATTCCTTTCTGCCGGACGGCATCCGGCAAATCGTTCAGCCCCAAGCGCATGTGCGATCCGCCATTTCGAAGTTCGTCATTTGCCGGGAAGTGGGCGTCAAACATTTTAAAGATTAACGTTCAGGAGGAACTGCAGTGGGGGATAACCTAAATTTTCAGGATCTTTTCAAAAAAAGCGTGCTTCATTTGGAGGCGTTCCGCGATATTTCGTATATCGATTTGTTTTTGGGCCTGATTTCATCGTTTGCGATCGGCATGTTTATTTTTTGGATATACAAAAAAACCTTCAGAGGCGTCGTGTACAGCTACAACTATAACGTGTCCTTCGTCCTGATGACGATGATCACGACATTGATCATCATGACGATCAGCACGAACATCGTGTTGTCGCTCGGGATGGTCGGCGCGCTCAGCATCGTGCGCTTCCGGACGGCGGTGAAAGATCCGCTGGATATCGTCTACATGTTTTGGTCCATTGCGGCAGGCATCGCCTGCGGCGCCAAAGTGTATCCGGCCGCATTGATCGGCTCCGCGGTGTTCGGAATCGTCTTGATCTGGTTGGCCAGAAAAAAGGTGAAGGAAATGCCTTATTTGCTGATCATTCGTCATACCGAAGCCGCAGCGGACGAGGTAAGGGTGCATTTGCGCAAACTTGCGGGCACGCTGAAGTCGAAAACCGTACGCAAAGAATACACGGAAATTACGTACGAGGTGCGGATTCGCGACGACAATACGGCATTTGTCAATGAAATCAGCGCGGTAAAAGGCGTGCAGGACGCATCGCTGATCAATTATACCGGCGATTATGCGCAGTAAACCGTTCGACAATTTCCCCGGAAATAAATCAAAGGTTTCAGGGCCGTTTTTTGGCCGGAGAACATAACATTAAGGGCTTCCTTGGGTCGTTTTCACGACGCCGGGAAGCCCTTTTGATGCTTCTATAGGGAACAATTACCGACTTGCGGCCCGCAACAAGGCAGACAGGGGAGCGACCGTTTCCATCGCCTTGGCGACCAGCTCCGCGATTTGCCGTGCGCCTTCCTCCGAAAAATGGGTATCGTCAGCGACTCCTTCCGGGTAGTTGGGATGCCGGTTGGGCGGCAGGTGCAAAAATAAGGTTTTGGACGCATCCGCTCCTAAATCGCGGTATAAACGCTGGGAAGCCGCAAAAACGTCAAGCAGCAGCGTCCCGGTTGCCACCGCCACCTCCCGCATGGCAGCCGGATAGGGGCCGACCGCCAGCGGATCGGGAAGGCCGTCGGCGGCAAAACGCCGCCGGCTGACGGAAGTGAGCAAAACCGGCGTGGCTCCGCGCCGTTTGGCCGAAGCGATGAACAGCATTAAATTGCTGCGGTAGTCGGTATCGGGATCCGTGTAGCGCGAAGGGTCTTCCTTTTTCTCGTCGTTATGGCCGAATTGGATCATGACGATGTCGCCGTCCCGAAGCTCGCCTTCGATGGCGGCCCACCGTCCTTCCTCCAGGAAGGACTTCGTGCTCCGGCCATTGACGGCGCGGTTGTCGATGCAAAGCGAAGGGGTTACAAAATGATGCAGGTATTCGCCCCAGCCCGCCATCGGTTTCTGGGAAGCATCCTTTGCGGCTGCGGTCGAATCGCCGGCGATATACAACGTTTGCGGCATTTAGGTCTCCTCCTTCACAAAATGATGCTGCCGCAGCCAGGTTTTGAGGCATTCGAGCCATTGCCGGCAGGACGGATTATCATCGGCCAGCCCGAGTCCATGGCGTCCGTCCCCGAACACGTGCAGCTCGAACGGAACGCCGGCCTTGGACAAAGCTGCGGCAAACCGCAGGCTGTTCTCCACGGGGACGGCGGCGTCGTTTGCCGTTGTCCACAGGAACGTCGGCGGCGTGTCGGCCGTTACCCGGCGGTCGGAGGAGTACTTTTGGATGTCTTCGGGCGAAAGGCGTTGCCGGAGAAACCGCTCGCGGCTTCCTTGATGCGTGTACATCTCTTCGAACGTAATGACCGGATACGACAGGATGAGGAGATCGGGTTTGGAGGAGGCGGTCGTGGCCGTGATCGAAGCCAAATGACCGCCGGCGGAAAAGCCGATCATTCCGATCCGATTCGGGTTCACTCGGAACGCCTTGTCTCCGGTACGGGCCCATTCGATGGCGCCGGCAACGTCCCGAATCAAAGCTTCGGGGTCCAGAGGCTCCAGTTGATAATGCAGCACCCCGGCATGCATGCCGAGAGCGTTGAACCACTTGGCGATCGGCTCGCCCTCGTGCGGAGCCAGGTGCTGGTAGCCTCCGCCCGGGAGAACAAGCATAAACGGCAATTCCCGGCCCGAATCATTCTCGGCCGGGTAGAGCCAAAGAGAGGAGCCCGGAGACGCTTGGGTCTCCGGAGCTCCTTCCAGGTGACGGCGAATGTGCAGCATGGCCGAGTCCTCCTTATTCGGCGGCTACGGCAGCCGGGAAGCCGAAATACGCCGCGGCGTTGCGATAGGCGATGTCCTCGACCATTTGCCCGAGCAGCGCCATGTCGTCCGGCGCTTCGCCGCGCTCCGCCCATTCGCCGATCAGCTCGCACAGCACCCGGCGGAAATATTCATGCCGCGTGTAGGACAAAAAGCTGCGCGAATCCGTTAACATGCCGACGAAACGTGACAGTAGGCTGTTGTCGGCAAACATCGTCAGCTGATGCCGCATGCCGCTGCGGGTATCGTTGTACCACCAGCCGGAGCCGAGCTGCATTTTGCCCGGCGTATCCTTTTGGTAGCAGCCCATCAGCGCGAGCAGGGACGGATAATCGTTCGGGTTCAGCGAATACAGGATCGTTTTCGGCAGCCCGTGCGCGCTTTCGGCGCGGTCGAGCAGACGGGACAGGGATTCGGTAAGCGGCAAATCGTTTAAGCCGTCGTACCCGGTATCCGGCCCGAGGCGGTTGAACATGACGGTATTGTTGTTGCGGTATGCATGGATATGCAGCTGCATCGTCCAATTTTTTTCATGATACATGCCGATCAATGCCGACAGGAGTTCGGTCCGGTACACGGTAATTTCGGATGGGGAAAGCTCCGAACCTGCAAGTCTTTTGGCGAAAATGCTTTCCACCGCGGCGGCGTCGCCGGCTTCGTAGCGCAGCACGTCGAGCGCATGGTCGGAGAGGCGGCAGCCCTGCTCATGGAAAAAGTCGACGCGCTGCTTCAGCGCTTCCGTCAACGCCGCATAGGAACGAATCTTAACGCCCGCAGCCTGCTCCAAACGCCCGATCCAGTCGGTAAAGCCCGGCGCATCGATGTTCAGCGCTTTGTCCGGACGGAATGCGGGGAGCACTTGGAAGTCCTGCTCCTCTTTTCTGAGCAGCTGATGATATTCCAGGGAATCCGCCGGGTCGTCGGTCGTGCAGACGATTTTGACGTTTGAATTTTTGATGATGCTGCGGCGTCGGAACGCCGGGGTGGCCAGCTTGCGGTTCACTTCGTCCCAGATCCGCGGCGCGGATTCCTCGTTCAGCAGTTCCTCGATGCCGAAGAAGCGGCGAAGCTCCAGATGGGTCCAGCTGTACAGTGGATTGCCCACCGTTTTCGGGACGGTGACCGCCCAGGCCATAAACTTGTCGTAATCCGAGGCGTCCCCGGTAATATGCGATTCGGGAATGCCGTTGGCGCGCATCAGCCGCCATTTGTAATGGTCGCCGGAAAGCCAGGCTTCGGTCAGGTTGCGGAACGGCTTGTTTTCGTAAATTTCCTTCGGATCGAGGTGGCAGTGGTAATCGATGATCGGCATTTCTTTGGCATGCTGATGGAACAGCGTGCGAGCGGTGTCGGTCGTCAGCAAAAAGTTATCGTTCAAAAACATGTCGGCATCCCCTTTATAAATGAGTGTTTTGCATAATTCCGTTTCAGAGAAGAAGCGATAGCATATTCACTGTCGTTAAGGGGTAATTTTCGAAAATGGTATTATATGGATGAAGAAAAGGGCAGACTTGCAGAATTTTAGAACAG